>LNEY01000009.1 GCA_001464195.1 Burkholderiales bacterium Ga0077547 | reverse complement strand
GCTTCTCACGAGGCGCGCGTGGATTGAAACACTGCGGTCGAGACGATCATGGCGAACCCCGCCAGTCGCGCGCTTCTCACGAGGCGCGCGTGGATTGAAACAGCGATGCGCCGCAATGCGCGTGTCCGGTCATCACGTCGCGCGCTTCTCACGAGGCGCGCGTGGATTGAAACTTCCTTGCCGGTGTTGGCAAAGCACACGATGCAGGTCGCGCGCTTCTCACGAGGCGCGCGTGGATTGAAACACAGCGATGGGTGCGGAACAGCACGCCGCGCAGTCGTCGCGCGCTTCTCACGAGGCGCGCGTGGATTGAAACCTCCTGTCGGTCGGCTCCGGGCTGGCGACGACGGTCGCGCGCTTCTCACGAGGCGCGCGTGGATTGAAACAATGTCGAAGCCACGCGCTTTCTCTGGCCTAACGTCGCGCGCTTCTCACGAGGCGCGCGTGGATTGAAACGTCGGTAAATCGAGCAAGGCAAAACCACAGCACGGTCGCGCGCTTCTCACGAGGCGCGCGTGGATTGAAACAAGTTGGGCGCGATCCATCGGCAACGGCTTACCTGTCGCGCGCTTCTCACGAGGCGCGCGTGGATTGAAACTTTGGTGGATCGCGTGCCGACGATCAACGGGATCGTCGCGCGCTTCTCACGAGGCGCGCGTGGATTGAAACTGCCTGCTGGTGGCACCTATGGTGAGTGGTTGCAGTCGCGCGCTTCTCACGAGGCGCGCGTGGATTGAAACAGGTTGTCGATGCCGTCGACCACGCGGCCGAAGAGTCGCGCGCTTCTCACGAGGCGCGCGTGGATTGAAACAGCGATTTCACACACCAGCAGGCTGTGCTCGGCCGTCGCGCGCTTCTCACGAGGCGCGCGTGGATTGAAACTCTGCGTGGGGGCGAACAACGCATTGCCGATCGCCGGTCGCGCGCTTCTCACGAGGCGCGCGTGGATTGAAACCTCGTGGCCTCCGCGTAGTCGTCGGTGTTTGCCGGTCGCGCGCTTCTCACGAGGCGCGCGTGGATTGAAACTCGAATGACGAGGATCGGGGCGGCGACCTGACGAGTCGCGCGCTTCTCACGAGGCGCGCGTGGATTGAAACTTCGTAAGGCGTGTCGTTGTACCAGTCGTAGGCAGTCGCGCGCTTCTCACGAGGCGCGCGTGGATTGAAACATCGCCTACAACGCTGCGCACCGTCGACGAAAGCAGTCGCGCGCTTCTCACGAGGCGCGCGTGGATTGAAACACCATCAACTGCGGCAACATGCTTTCGATGGTGTGTCGCGCGCTTCTCACGAGGCGCGCGTGGATTGAAACCTCCCACTCCGCTTGCGTTTGTTCTGTGGCCTCAGTCGCGCGCTTCTCACGAGGCGCGCGTGGATTGAAACATCGTTGGTGGGTCAGTGTCAGTGTGTGGGCGGGGTCGCGCGCTTCTCACGAGGCGCGCGTGGATTGAAACAGGCGACCGGGCGGCATGAATCTCATGACACCCCGTCGCGCGCTTCTCACGAGGCGCGCGTGGATTGAAACCAGCAGGGCGGCACCGGCGCCAATGGCCAGGCCGGTCGCGCGCTTCTCACGAGGCGCGCGTGGATTGAAACTTCTGTTGGCGTGGGTTGTGAGCGTTGTTTGTACGGTCGCGCGCTTCTCACGAGGCGCGCGTGGATTGAAACGACCCTTCGCGCGGCCTGCGCCGGGTGCGCGACCGTCGCGCGCTTCTCACGAGGCGCGCGTGGATTGAAACTCGTTGATCGTCAGGCTTGGCTGACCATCAAAGCGTCGCGCGCTTCTCACGAGGCGCGCGTGGATTGAAACTTTCTCGTTCGTGGACAAGGTGGCCCACAAGGTCACGTCGCGCGCTTCTCACGAGGCGCGCGTGGATTGAAACATCGCCTCGGCGCCCATCCACCGCTTCGATGTGTGTCGCGCGCTTCTCACGAGGCGCGCGTGGATTGAAACGCTTCACCAGCTCGCGGGGCGACTGATGGCCGCACGTCGCGCGCTTCTCACGAGGCGCGCGTGGATTGAAACACCAGCCACAACGCCGACATCACCATCGGCGCACGTCGCGCGCTTCTCACGAGGCGCGCGTGGATTGAAACCAGTTCGGCGTGTCCCAGCGGTCAACAAGTGCCTGTCGCGCGCTTCTCACGAGGCGCGCGTGGATTGAAACCGCGTTGCCACGTTCGTCTCAACAGGCGTTTACAGTCGCGCGCTTCTCACGAGGCGCGCGTGGATTGAAACATCAGTTGCCCCTAGCGCGGATAAGCGCAGCAAAGTCGCGCGCTTCTCACGAGGCGCGCGTGGATTGAAACTCTTCGGTGTTGTCATCGACCATTTTCTTGACATGTCGCGCGCTTCTCACGAGGCGCGCGTGGATTGAAACCTCGGAATACTGGCGTGGCTCGTGGCCTACCTGGTCGCGCGCTTCTCACGAGGCGCGCGTGGATTGAAACTGTCGTCGGCGCCGCAAGAGGCGCCTGCCGTGCTGGTCGCGCGCTTCTCACGAGGCGCGCGTGGATTGAAACAGCTTACGGGGCGCAGCAATTACCACGTCGCGTCGTCGCGCGCTTCTCACGAGGCGCGCGTGGATTGAAACATCCGGGCGGCTTCGCGGCGTTCTCGGGCGCGGCTGTCGCGCGCTTCTCACGAGGCGCGCGTGGATTGAAACCTTCAAACACATGCGCGCCGTAGTTCGCGGTGCTGTCGCGCGCTTCTCACGAGGCGCGCGTGGATTGAAACTCCGAAGCCCTAGACCGATACGTTGAGAAGGTGTCGTCGCGCGCTTCTCACGAGGCGCGCGTGGATTGAAACATCAATGAAACCGGCAAGTACGTTGGCAAGATCATGTCGCGCGCTTCTCACGAGGCGCGCGTGGATTGAAACGCGTTGTGGTGCGGCTGGCGCGGATAGGGCGGAGCGTCGCGCGCTTCTCACGAGGCGCGCGTGGATTGAAACTTCGGCTTCGGTCATGGCTGGTGAGGCGGCAAGCGTCGCGCGCTTCTCACGAGGCGCGCGTGGATTGAAACAAGCCAAGGCCGCGCTGTTGCAGGCCGGGTTGCTGTCGCGCGCTTCTCACGAGGCGCGCGTGGATTGAAACATGTACATGATCTCGGCGGCCATAGCCGGGGCGAGTCGCGCGCTTCTCACGAGGCGCGCGTGGATTGAAACCACTTGAACACCAGCACGCCATCGTTGTCCAGCAGTCGCGCGCTTCTCACGAGGCGCGCGTGGATTGAAACAGCACCGGCCAATTGATCGACGGCAAGGGCCAATCGTCGCGCGCTTCTCACGAGGCGCGCGTGGATTGAAACAAATTCAAAGACTGCTCGAGCGCGACGCCCGCGGGTCGCGCGCTTCTCACGAGGCGCGCGTGGATTGAAACTGGCACTGGTGCATCTGGTCAAACCACACCCCTCGGTCGCGCGCTTCTCACGAGGCGCGCGTGGATTGAAACAGTGATGGCATGGGGTTCTCTCAGGCGGCAAACAGGTCGCGCGCTTCTCACGAGGCGCGCGTGGATTGAAACGACTCGTCGGCCTTGGTCGTCTCCGAGATCGGGGGTCGCGCGCTTCTCACGAGGCGCGCGTGGATTGAAACGATCTGAGCGCGTGGCCGCGTTTGGACATGCGGGTCGCGCGCTTCTCACGAGGCGCGCGTGGATTGAAACGAGATTGCATCGGCCGACGATTACTCGCTGGCTGGTCGCGCGCTTCTCACGAGGCGCGCGTGGATTGAAACAACGATGCCCGCCACGCAGCCGCAGAGCTTGCCGTCGCGCGCTTCTCACGAGGCGCGCGTGGATTGAAACAGCCATGGCGGTGGGCTTGATCAGTACGGCTGCCGTCGCGCGCTTCTCACGAGGCGCGCGTGGATTGAAACAATCCGGCACCGCATACGCTGGCGCGGGAAGTGAGTCGCGCGCTTCTCACGAGGCGCGCGTGGATTGAAACTCCCAGATTCGGGAGCGCACCGTGCGCTTCCATAGTCGCGCGCTTCTCACGAGGCGCGCGTGGATTGAAACAATGGTTGGATGGTGGGCCGCGTGTACTTTCCGGTCGCGCGCTTCTCACGAGGCGCGCGTGGATTGAAACTCTCAATATTTCCGCCGGGAACAATTCGCCGATGTCGCGCGCTTCTCACGAGGCGCGCGTGGATTGAAACAGATCCAGCAGCGCGTCATAGCTGACGCCCCAGGTCGCGCGCTTCTCACGAGGCGCGCGTGGATTGAAACGGCAACGAGCTGGGCAACATCCAGGAGCTGCTGCGTCGCGCGCTTCTCACGAGGCGCGCGTGGATTGAAACCTGCAAAAGGGCCGCATGAGCGAGCAGCCGGTGCGTCGCGCGCTTCTCACGAGGCGCGCGTGAATTGAAACTCTCTTTGGCGCTGGTGCCACTCGCACTCTCGCGTCGCGCGCTTCTCACGAGGCGCGCGTGGATTGAAACAACTGGCGGCGGTGCTGCCGGTAGCCGGTAAGTTCGTCGCGCGCTTCTCACGAGGCGCGCGTGGATTGAAACACTCATGTCTTCGGCTCCTGTGGTGATGGGGCCAGTCGCGCGCTTCTCACGAGGCGCGCGTGGATTGAAACAACGAGGGCGCCCTGCAGGAACTGGCGGCCGACAGTCGCGCGCTTCTCACGAGGCGCGCGTGGATTGAAACAGCCAGATGCGTGAGACACCCTGCAACTGGTTGCCGTCGCGCGCTTCTCACGAGGCGCGCGTGGATTGAAACATCAATGCGGCCCTAGCTTCGATCAGCGCCAACGTCGCGCGCTTCTCACGAGGCGCGCGTGGATTGAAACCATTCGCAGCAGAGGCGGCAGCGCCCGCCGCAGGTCGCGCGCTTCTCACGAGGCGCGCGTGGATTGAAACTCCGTCACCCCATTCCAAGCCAAGGCCGCACTACGTCGCGCGCTTCTCACGAGGCGCGCGTGGATTGAAACCACGTTCAAGGCGCGGTGACATACGCTCATGAGGTCGCGCGCTTCTCACGAGGCGCGCGTGGATTGAAACATACCAAGCAAAACCCCAAAGGCACCCATCATGCGTCGCGCGCTTCTCACGAGGCGCGCGTGGATTGAAACCCGTTGAGCTTATCGAAAAGCTGATAAACCATCGTCGTCGCGCGCTTCTCACGAGGCGCGCGTGGATTGAAACAGCCTGATGGATGTGGCCGCGAACGGCATCAAGGTCGCGCGCTTCTCACGAGGCGCGCGTGGATTGAAACTCCTCGACCCCTACGGGTACAGCTCGCCCATCTGGTCGCGCGCTTCTCACGAGGCGCGCGTGGATTGAAACAGTCACGCGACGTGGGCACCACGGGCGACCAGGAGTCGCGCGCTTCTCACGAGGCGCGCGTGGATTGAAACAACCATGTCGGCTTGATGAGCTGATACCGGCCCGTCGCGCGCTTCTCACGAGGCGCGCGTGGATTGAAACAGTCGATCAAGGATGCTGTCGAGGTTGGTGATCGTCGCGCGCTTCTCACGAGGCGCGCGTGGATTGAAACATAGCCGTCGGCGCCCCTCTGCCAACGAATCCCGGTCGCGCGCTTCTCACGAGGCGCGCGTGGATTGAAACAAGCGTGCTCGGGTTTGCCATTGCCTTCAACACGTCGCGCGCTTCTCACGAGGCGCGCGTGGATTGAAACAACACGAACACATCCAGCGATCAGTGGGCCTGCTGTCGCGCGCTTCTCACGAGGCGCGCGTGGATTGAAACTGTTTCCCGCAGGTTGTCTCTCGCGTCCTGCGCCGTCGCGCGCTTCTCACGAGGCGCGCGTGGATTGAAACTTTTCCTATGGAGGCACCTATGGGACAACTGGAAGGTCGCGCGCTTCTCACGAGGCGCGCGTGGATTGAAACGCCAAAGCCATCGGCTGGCTTACGGGCGGCTGGAGTCGCGCGCTTCTCACGAGGCGCGCGTGGATTGAAACATCGTCGTCTCCCTGGCACCGCGATGTGCGATGGTCGCGCGCTTCTCACGAGGCGCGCGTGGATTGAAACCATCAATGGGAACCTGCAAAGTCTGCGTGTGACGTCGCGCGCTTCTCACGAGGCGCGCGTGGATTGAAACAGGCTCCGCGCCGGTTTACTCGGTGCGTGGGTGGTCGCGCGCTTCTCACGAGGCGCGCGTGGATTGAAACAAGAAGCTGGCGCAGGATCTGAAGAAGAAGCGAAGTCGCGCGCTTCTCACGAGGCGCGCGTGGATTGAAACTTCTCGCCGAGGAACTGAGCGACACCACCACGGCGGTCGCGCGCTTCTCACGAGGCGCGCGTGGATTGAAACCTTAGTTGCCACCATCACGACGCACGCTCTAGGGTCGCGCGCTTCTCACGAGGCGCGCGTGGATTGAAACTTTTCGAGCGTGCGGCGTTGATCGCGCGTGAACAGGTCGCGCGCTTCTCACGAGGCGCGCGTGGATTGAAACTTCCTTGGCTTGGTCGGAATATCGCTCGCAGCAGGCCTCAAGCAACGGCAGCGAGGCTTCTCTGACATGTTCCAGCGGCTGTAGGACTACACCGATCGTGCATCGCGGCGGCCTCCGATGCCGGGTGCACGCTGCTGCCACGCACACTGACGCCACACTTTTCAGGAGCCCTCCATGTCCAAGTCACACCCCGAGTCACGCAGCGCACCTGACAGCGCGGCCCCGAACTTGAACCAGCAAGGCGTCGTCACACAGGCGTACGGCACCATCGTCAAGCTGCCGAACGGACTGTCCGAATCGGTGTGCACCAAGAGCGTCGCGCTGTTGAACCAGACCCTGGCTGACACCATGACCTTGCGCGATCTGTACAAGAAGCACCATTGGCAGGTGGTCGGCCCCACCTTCGATCAATTGCACCTGCTGTTCGACAAGCACTACGAAGCGCAGGCCGAGCTGGTCGATCTGGTGGCCGAACGCATCCAGGTGTTGGGCGGTGTGACGCTGGCGATGGCTGCCGACGTGGCCGAAATCACGCGCATCCCGCGCCCACCACGCGGTCGCGAGCCAGCGGTGGTGCAGTTGTCGCGGCTGGCCGAGGCGCACGAGATGATCATCATCGCAGCCCGCAAGAACGCCGAGATCGTGGCCGACACCGGCGACTCCGGCACCAACGACTTGCTGGTCAGCAATGTGCTGCGCACCAATGAGCTGCAGGCCTGGTTCCTGACCGAACACCTGGTGGCGGTCACCCCAGTCGCTGCCTGATCCCCATGACAGGAAACCCAATGAACCCCACAAATCCTCAAGCTGCTGCCATCACGCCTGCCCACTCGGCGATTCCGCGTGCGGTCTGGATCGGCTTCGGCACGCTGGGCCTGGTGACGGCCGCACTGGCCGGTGCCCTGGTCATGCAATCGGGCGATTCGTCTGCACCACCCGACCCGGCCACATCCTCGCTGGGCACGCCCATGGCCGAGGTGCCGGCGGCCAAGACCGCCAGCACTACCACGCTGCCAAGGCAGCCCGCTCGCCCCGCGACCTCCAGCGGTGGCAACACCCGTGCGCAGGCGCCCGGTGGGACGACCCGCACCGTGGCCTGCGCAAGCTGCGGTGTGGTGGAGTCGGTCAATGCGGTGCAGCAGAAGGGCCAGGGCAGCGGCATCGGTGTGGTCGCCGGTGGCGTCGCGGGCGGCCTGCTGGGCAACCAGATCGGTGGCGGCAACGGCAAGACGGCGATGACGGTGCTGGGCGCGATCGGCGGCGGCTTTGCCGGCAATGAGGTCGAAAAGCGGGTGCGCACTGAAACCGCCTACGACGTCACGGTTCGCATGGACGACGGCAGCACGCGCTCGTTCCGACGCGCTCAGGCGATGTCTGTGGGCAGCGCGGTGGTGGTCGACGGCGACACGCTGCGTCTGTCCGACGACACCCGGCGCGATGGATCGAACACCCTGCGCACCTCGTCACCGGCGGGCAGCAACACCTGAGGCCGTGAGGGCGACCCCTTGCGCAACGCAGAGGGTCGCTCGTGAGCCGGCAGTCAGGTTCCGAGCAGTTCGCCGATCGGCTTCAGATCGTCCACGCGGTCACAAACCGTCTTGACCATCATCAGCATCGGCGTGCCCAGCAGCAGCCCCCAGATGCCCCACAGCCAACCGAACGCCAGCACACCCACGAACACCGCCACCGCATTCATCTGACAGGTGCGGCTGGTCAGCCAGGGCGTGATCAGGTGGCCCGACACGGTGTGGATCAGCAGCGACACACCGGCCACCAACAAGGCCATGTCGACACTGCCGAACTGCACGAAACCGACCATGGCCGAGGCCGCGGTGATGGCGATCGAGCCGATGTAGGGCACGAAATTCAGCACAAAGGCCACCACACCCCACACCGCCGCATGCTCAACGCCGATCGCCAGGAAGGCGAGCCAGGTCGCGAGCCCGACGCCCAGGCTCACCGCTACCTGGACCAGCAGGTAGCGTTGAACCTGGGCGGTGATTTCGTCGAGCGCCTGCACCGTGATCTTGCGGCGCGCAAAGGTGGGGCCGACGATCTTCACCAGCTTGCGGCGGAAGGTGTTGCCCGAAGCCATCAGGAAGAAGCTGATGAACAGCACCATCGTCGCCTGCCCGAGCAATGCAGCGAGGCCCAGCGTGCCGGTCCAGAGGTAGTCCTTGATGTCGAACTGCGGCCGTTCGACGCGCACCCGGGTGATGCCGCGCGAGGTGGTCGCGCCCGACAGACCGCCATCCTGAGCCGCCTGTTCCAGCTGGGTCGCGGCTTTCTGCATCTTGTCCATGGTCGACTCCGAGGGGCTCTGGCTGGCGCGCACCGTCTGGCGGATCTTCTGAGCCACCTCCGGCAGCGACTCGATCAACGCGGAGGCATCGTCGCTCAGCGAATACACCGTCGAGCCGATGCCGCCCATGATGGACAGCAGCAGCAGCCCTGCCGCAGCCGCACGTGGCAGCCGCGCGCGTTCGAGTCGATCGACCAGCGGGCTGAGCGCATAGCTGACCGTCACCCCCAGCATCAACGGGATCAGCACCACGCTGGCCCACTGCAGCGTGTACAGCACCGCCAGGCCGGCCAGCACGGCGAGCGACAGGCTGCGCACATCGACCGGCATGTGCAGCAGCACGCGCTCACGCTCGGGCTCGGCGACAGGCTCAGGCCCGATCGCTTCCGCCAGGTCGTGCAGGCTGCCCAGCGATGTCTTGGGCTCTGAGGTGGCGGGTGTGTCGTTCATGCTGGAGGGTACCGCAGGCGGCTGTCTTCCCATGAAACGGCAGCGCTGACTGGCATGCGCCCTCACCACAGTGACGCTGCGCGAGAATGAAGCGCGAATCCCCTGCGCGAACTTCACGCGCCTGGATACACCTGACCCCGCCTCTGGAGAACGAGTTGACCCCAGACGATCCGATCCCCGCCGACAGGCCCGCCCCCTCGCTGGAACAGGCGCTGGAGCAGAGTCAAGACGTCAAGGCCAAGGTGGAGGGCTGTGCCGAGGATCTGTCTGCCGCCAACAACGCGGTGAAAAAGAAGATCGCCGAGGGAGCGACGACCTTGTCAGCGCACAAGGCCCTGAAGACGGGCGAGGCCGTCGAGAGCACGGTGCAGGCCTGCGCTGACGATCTCCACCTGGTGACAGAGATCCTCTCCGACGGCATCGATGACCTGCGGCGGACCGAGATCGCATTGGCGCACGCTCAAACCGCACTGGCCGACGTCGAGGCCGAACTGGAGGTCTCGCAGGACAAGGAGCGGGAAGCGACCCGACGCTCGCTGCACGACGCCACGACCGGCCTGCCCAACCGTCTGCTGTTCGACGATCGGCTGTCGCAGGCGACCGCGCCAACGTCGAGCGCATGGCCGGGCTGATGCTGAACTGCATTGCGCAACCCATCCCCGTCGGGGACCTTGAACTGATCGTCAAACCCAGCATCGGCATCGCGGTGTTTCCCGATGACGGCCGCGATGAAGCCGGGCTGATCAACAGCGCCGACGCCGCGATGTACCGCGCCAAGTCGAGCATGAGCGGTTTTGCGCTGTTCGACGCGATCGAGTCGGATCCGGGGCTGCATTGACCGCACGTGCTTGAAAATCGGGCGTTCCCGCAACGCCGTTAATCTCCTGGGTTTGTCCACACGGTGCGCCGTCACCCCCAGGAGCTTTTCCCATGAATCCCACCCATCACCGCGTCGCCCGCTGGGCGCGCTCGCTGGTCTTGATCGCCGCGGCCGCCACGTTCGCGATGGCCTCGCACGCACAGCAGGTATTGCGCGTCACCGCCATCCCGGACGAAGCACCGACCGAACTGGCGCGCAAGTTCGCACCGCTGGGCGCCTACCTGGAGGCGAAGCTGGGCGTGAAGGTCGAGTGGACGCCGGTGACCGACTACGCCGCCGCGGTCGAGGCGCTGGTCAACAAGAAGGTCGATCTGGCCTGGTTCGGTGGCTTCACCTTTGTGCAGGCCAGCGTGCGGTCGGAGGGCAAGGTGATCCCGCTGGTGCAGCGCGAGGAAGACGAGAAATTCCGATCGGTCTTCATCACCGACGCGACCAGCGGCATCAACAAGCTCGAAGACCTCAAGGGCAAGACGCTGAGCTTCGGCTCTGCGTCGAGCACCTCGGGCCACCTGATGCCGCGCAGCTTTCTGCTGGCCGCCAAGGTCAACCCCGACCTCGACCTGAAACGCATCAGCTTCTCCGGTGCACATGACGCGACGATCGCTGCGGTGGCCAGCGGCAAGGTCGATGCCGGCGCGCTGAACATCTCGGTGTGGGATAAATTTGTCACCGACAAGAAGGTCGACCCGGCCGTGGTCAAGGTGTTCTACACAACGCCGCCGTACTACGACTACAACTGGACCGTGCACGCCGACATGCCCGCCGATCTGCGCAACAAGCTGCAGCAAGCCTTCCTGGTGTTGGACGCCAGCACACCGCAGGGCAAGGAAATCCTCGGCCTGCAGCGCGCGACCCGCTTCATCCCCACCCAGGCCGAGAACTACAGCGGCATCCGCGCAGCCGCCGAGAACGCCGGTCTGCTGAAGTGATCGTTTCGCTGCGCGATCTGCGCGCGGCCGCCGCGCCAGGGGCCACCGCCGAGGCGCTGCGAGGGCTGTCGCTGGAGATCCGGCGCGGGGAGCAGCTCGCGCTGATCGGCTCCTCGGGGGCCGGCAAGACCAGCCTGCTGCAGGCGCTGGCCTGCGCGGTGCCGCCGCTTTCAGGCACGCTGACGCTGTTCGGCACGGACCCGTGGTCGATGTCGACGGGTGCGCGCCAGCGGCTGCGTGGTCGGCTGTTCCTCGCGCCACAGGTGCCCCCACTGCCACCGCGGCAGCGCGTGGTCACGGCGGTGCTGGCCGGGCGGCTGCCGGCGCAGTCGCTGTGGGCCAGCCTGTGCACGCTGTGGAGCCCGAGGGAGGCAGCGACCGCACACGCTGCACTGACCACGCTGGACCTGGGCGACAAGCTGTGGGAGCGTGTCGACCGGCTGTCGGGCGGCGAACGCCAGCGCGTCGGGCTGGCGCGGGCGCTGGTAGCCGATGCCGATCTGTGGCTGATCGACGAACCGCTGTCAGCGCTCGACCCGGCCCGTGCCGAGCAGGTGATCGACAGCCTGACCGCCGCCGCGCGCAGCGCCGATCGCACGCTGGTGTGCAGCTTGCACCAGGTCGAGGTGGCGCGGCGACGATTCCCGCGGATCGTCGCGCTGCGCGATGGCGTGATCGTCTACGACGGTGCAGCCTCGGCGTTCACCGACGCGCAGGTCAGCGCGCTGTACGGCACATCGGGACTGGCAGACGCCTCGGCGGCCGAACCCAGCGAAGACGGCAACCACGCCCTTCGACCCCTGCACGAGGTCCCGGTGGCCATCATCTGTCGCTGAGATCGATGCCCGCGTGACATCCTCGTCCACTCTTCCAACATGAGCCGGAGCGCGTCGTCCACCGTTGCTTATGCCATGGCCGATGCCGCGCTGGCTCGCCATGACCCGGCTCGCGCCATCCGCTGGGCCACGGTGCTGCTGCTCGCCGCGCTGCTGTGGCCGCTGGCGGTGCTGACCGAATTCAAGCCCTGGGTGCTGCTGGATGCGCGCAGCCTGCGCTCGACCGGGCATTTCCTGGCCAGCTTCGTGCCGCCACGGATGGACGCCGAGTTCCTGGGGCTGCTGTTGCGAGAAACCTGGCGCACGATCGCCATCGCCACCGCCGGCATGACGCTCGCCTGGCTGATCGCGGTCCCGCTGGCGCTGGGCTCGACCGCACGGCTGTCGGTCAGCGCACTGGCTCAATCGATGAATCTGCTGCCGTTCGCGGTGCGCACCGGGCTGCGCTGGACGATGGTGGTGCTGCGCTCGGTGCCCGAGCTGGTGTGGGCGCTGCTGTTCGTGCGCGTGGTGGGCCTGGGCCCGACGGCCGGCGTGCTGGCGATCGGCATCGCCTACGGCGGCATGCTGGGCAAGGTGTACGCCGAGATCCTGGAAAGCAGCGATCCGGCCCCGACGCAGGCGCTGCTGCGCAACGGCAGCGGCCGGCTGCAGGCGCTGCTGTTCGGCACGCTGCCGCAGTGCGCGGCCGAGCTGGTCAGCTACACCCTGTACCGCTGGGAATGCGCGATCCGCGCCTCGGTGGTGCTGGGATTTGTCGGCGCCGGCGGGCTGGGCCAGCTGCTCGACAGTGCCGCGAAGATGTTCTCAGGGAATGAAGTCAGCAGCATCTTGCTGGTGTTCATCGCGCTGGTCGCGTTGTCGGACCGCCTCAGCGCGGTGCTGAGAAAGGCGATGGCATGAGCGCATCAACTCTGGCACCACCCCCCGCCCGTCGCGCAGCGCGATGGGTTGCTTTCGGCATCGCCGCGCTGGTGGTGGCCAGCTTCGCGACCCTGGACCTGCGGGCTGCCGATTTCCTGTCGCCAGAAGCGCGGCAGGCGATGGCTCAGTTCGCCAGCAGCTTCTTCCCGCCGGAAACCGCACCGGCCTTTCTGCGCCGCACACTCGATGGCGCGCTGGAAACGCTGGCCATGTCGCTGCTCGGCACGCTGCTCGCCGCGCTCGGTGGCCTGGCCCTGTCGCTGGGCGCCAGTGCGCGCGGGCACGACGGCCAGCGCAGCGTCACCGCCTCGCTGCTCCGTGGCGTGACCCGCACCGCGCTGAACGTGCTGCGCTCGGTGCCCGAGCTGGTGTGGGCGGTGTTGCTGCTGATCGCCGCCGGGCTCGGGCCGTTCTCCGGCACGCTCGCGCTGGCGCTGCACACCAGCGGGGTGCTTGGCCGGTTGTTCGCCGAAAGCATCGAGAACGCGCCGCCCGAGCCCGCTTTCGCGCTGCGGGCGCGCGGCGTCGGACGGCTGCGGGTGTTCCTGTTTGCCACGCTGCCGCAGATCTGGCCGCAGGTCATCTCGTACACGCTGTACCGCTGGGAAAACAACATCCGTGCCGCCGCGGTGCTGGGCGTGGTGGGCGCCGGTGGGCTGGGGCAGATGCTGTCCTACCACCTGAGTCTGTTCCAGATGCACGAGAGCTGCACCGTGCTGCTGGCGATGATGGCGCTGGTGGCGCTGGTCGATGCGCTGTCGTACGCTGCCAGGCGCTGGCTGAACCGCTGACCATGAACAACGCCGACCCGAACCCGCTGCTGCAGGCCCTGCTCGACCGCCATTCAACGGGTCCGAAGCATCTGATCGACCCCGGCCCGAGCGACGCCGAGCTGCTCATGCTGACCGAAGCGGCCTTGCGCGCACCGGACCATGGGGCACTGGTGCCCTTCCGCTTCAGCGCGGTGCGCGGTGAGGCCCGGGCCCGCCTGGCCATCCTTTTTGAGCAAGCCGCGCGGGCCGCAGGCAAGGACGCCGAGGGCGCCGCGCTGGACCACGACCGCGCGCTGAAAGCGCCGGTCACGCTGGCGGTGATCGCCAGACTCGACCTGGGCCATCCCCAGGTACCGGCGCACGAGCAATGGGCCTGCATCGGCGGCGCGATGGCGCACCTGCTGCTGGCCGCGCAGGCGCTGGGTTATGGCGCGAAGATGCTGAGCGGCGCGAAAGCACGCTCGCCACTGCTCGCGTCAGCGTTCTGCGATGCCGGCGAAACGCTGGTGGGCTGGATCGCGATCGGGAAACCGGCCCTGGAGCGGCGCGCCAAGCACGGCAAGCCACCGGCTGAGAAGGTGCTGAGTTTCTGGTCGTGAGGGTGCCCGTCAGGGCGCCGGCATCGACCGGGTCAGCGTCGATTGCAGGTAGGACAGCAACTGGTCTTCCGGATAGGGCTTGCTGAGCAATACGCTGACGCCGGCTTCGAACGCATCGGCGCGGTGCTTCACGTCGTCGGCCGTGATCATCACGATCGGTATGTGCGCAGTGCGCGGGTTGTTGCGCACTTGGCGTGTCAGCTCGAAACCGTCCATGCCCGGCATCTCGACATCGGTGATCAGCACGTCGGGCAAGTCGAGTTCGATCTGCCGTGCCGCATCCAGGCCGTCCTCGGCCAGCGTCACGCGGTACAGGTGTTTGGAGAGCAGGCGGCTGGTCTTGATGCGCACCACCTTCGAATCGTCGGCGATCATCACCAAGCACTGCTCTGGCGTCCGCGTGGCCGCCACGATGGGAGGGGCTGGTGGGGGTGGGGATGGCGGTGGCGATTCGGGCTCGAGCGTGAATTCAATCGAGAACGCGTCGGCGGCTTGCGCCTGCGCCTTGGCGTCTCGCTCAGCCTGGGCCTGGGCCTCAGCGGCGGCGGCCTGCTCGGCTGCGGCGGCGGCTTCGGCGACCACCCGCTGGCGTTCCGCCTCAGCGTCCGCCAGTTGCTGCGCGGCGAGGCGCGCCTCCCACTCGGCCGCATCTCTGGCCAACGCCTCCAGCGTGGCCTGTTCGTCGATCTCAGGGGCGACGGGTTCAGGGACAACCGGAGGTGGTGCAATCACCTCGACAGCGGTCTGCTCCGCGATGAGGCGGGCGCGCTCGCGTTCTTGGTCAGCCAGTTGCTGTGCGATCAGGCGCGCTTCCCACTCGGCGGCCTCGCGATCGGCTTCGGCGCGAGCGGCCTGCTCGGCGGCTTCGCGCTCGGCACGCAGCCGGACATCGTCACTGGACGAGGGCCGTGTCGGATTCAGCTCATGGACATCGCTGACGGTGTCCAGCACCGACGCCTCGCGCGAGGGCGACGCAGCGGCGCGCGGCGCGCCACGCTCCGCGCGCTCAGGCCGCACGACGGGTCGCCGCGCACGCCGCCGAAGCAGCTGCAAGACCAGCAGCAACACCACCAGTGCTGCGCCGGCGCCCCACAACAGGTAATCATTCATCGTCGCACGGCCCCCTCCGTCAATGACCCCAACGGTAAAACGAGCGTAATGGCCCAGCCGCGCCGTGATGTATCACGATGTTTCAGTTTGCAGCACAAATGAAAGGGAATGTGCGGAATTGCCGGCTGCCAGCGCCTGACGTACCACTCGCGACGAATGGCTACGATCACAAGCTTTGCAACGCGGGCCTGTCATGGTCGTTTATCAACCGAAGGGTCTGATCGAAACGTTGCTCGCGGCGTTGCTGCGCACGTCGCTGCAGTTGCTGCTGAAACCGGTCTTCTCCCCGCGCTTCTCGATCGGCTTCCAGCGTCGCTGGCTGAACGTGCTGTCACGCAGCACGCTCGTGCCCCGGGGCGTGACGATCGAGCAGAGCACGCTCGGAGAGGTTCGCGGCGAGTGGCTGCGCTCACGGCAGTCACCCACTACACCACCGGGCGTTGTGCTTTATCTTCATGGCGGTGCGTTCTGCGTCGGGTCGCCGGCGACTCACCGTGCCCTGACGGCACGGCTGGCGCTCGTGACCGGGATGCCGGTGTTTGCGCTCGACTACCGGTTGGCGCCCGAGCACCGGCACCCGGCTGCACTCGATGACGCGCTGGCCGCCTTCCATGCCCTCATCGCCGAAGCGCCCGACCGCCCGATCATCCTCGCGGGCGATTCAGCCGGTGGTGGCCTGGCGCTGGCAACCGCACTGGCGCTGCGCGACCGCGGCTCGCCGCGGCCCGCGGCGCTGGTGCTGCTGTCGCCCTGGGTCGATCTGGCCATGCGCGATGCACCGGCAGCCGAGCCGCCGGGGGAAGCGATGCTCAGCGTCGCCTGGGCGGCCGCCTGCGCTGCGCACTACCTGGGCGACCTCGCCGCAGCCGACGCGGCAGCGGTGTCACCGCTTTTTGCCGATCTGCGCGGGCTGCCACCCACGCTGATCCAGGCCGGTACCGACGAGCTGCTGCAGGGTCAGGCGCTGCAACTGGAAGCCGCGCTGCAAGCAGCCGGCGTCGACACGCGCTGTGAAATCACCGCCAGACGATGGCATGTGTTCCAGACCCATGGCGGCGTGTTGCGCAGTGCCGACGAGGCGATCGAGCGCATCACACGTTTCGCGATGGCCGCACTCACGGCAGTCCGCGCAGACACGCCCCCGCGCTCCACCGATCACGAGGTGGTGGTCCTCGGCGCAGGCATGTCGGGCCTGTGTGCGGGCGTCAAGCTCAAGCGCGCGGGCCTCCACGACTTCGTGATCCTGGAGAAGCAAGCCGGGTTGGGTGGCACCTGGTGGGACAACACCTACCCCGGCGCACACGTCGATGTGCCGGCGCCGGCCTATTCCTACTCCTTCGCAGCCAACCCCGACTGGACCAGGCGCTTCCCCGGCGCGCCCGAGATCCAGGCCTACATGCAGCGCGTGGCGGCTCGCTTCGGGCTGCTGGCGCATCTGCGGCTGGGCACGCAGGTCACCGACGCCACCTTCGACACAGCCACCGGCCACTGGCGCATTCGCACCGACCGCGGCGATGTGCTGCGCGCGCGCTTCTTCATGTGCAGCTCCGGCCCGCTGAGCCGGCCGCGCTGGCCCGACATCCCCGGTCTGGATGACTTCCAGGGCCAACGGCTGCACTCCGCGCGCTGGGACCACGGCGCCCAGCTGCAGGGCCAGCGGATCGCCGTGATCGGCACCGGATCGACCGCCTCGCAGTTGGTGCCCCCGGTTGCCGAACAGGCGCAGCAGTTGCATTTGTTCCAGCGCACGGCCAACTGGGTGCTGCCGCGGATGGATCGCCGCTACACCGTGCTCGATCGGGCGTTGGCGCACCTGCCACCGTATGCCGCATTCGTGCGCTGGAATTGGGCGCAGGTGCTCGAATGGGGGCGTCGCGGCTTTGAGGACGGCACGCTGGCGCGGCGCGGGCTGCTGGCCACGGCGGCGGCACACCGCCAGCGGCAGGTCCGGGACGACCGCTTGCGCCAGCAGCTCACGCCGACCTACCCGCTGGGCTGCAAACGCATCATCTACTCCAACGACTTCTACCCCGCCCTGTGCCAACCGAACGTCGAGCTGGTCACCGAGGGCATCGAGCGCATCACCGCGCACGGCATCGTCACCGCCGATGGCTGCGAACGGCCGATCGATGTGCTGGTGTGTGCCACCGGCTTCGACGTGGCGCATTCGCTGTCGAGCATCCGCATCACGGGTCTGCAAGGTCGCACGCTCGCTGACACCTGGCGCGAGGGGCCGGAGGCTTATCACGGCATCACGGTGTCGGGCTTCCCGAATCTGTTTCTGATGCTGGGCCCGAACACCGCCACCGGACACACCTCGACGCTGCTGTACATCGAGCCCGAGGTCGACCACGCGCTCGCCTGCATGCAGGCGGTGCGCGCCGGTGGCCACCGCTGGATCGATGTCCGCCCTGAAGCGATGCGCGAGCACAACCGCCAGCTGCAGGCACGCCTGGGCCGCTCGGTGTGGAGCCAGTGCCGCAGCTGGTACCGCCTCGACAGTGGCAAGGTGTTTGCGCTGTTCCCGGGCTACACCCGCGAGTACGTCGACGCGGCGCGGCAGCCCGACTTCGCGGCCTACGCGTTCGACACGGCCTCGTCCCCAACCCCTTCCACCTGAAAGCCACCGCTTGAAACGTTCCACCTGGATGGCCGCTGCCGCGTTGCTGGTGTTGTTGGGCGGGTTCTGGTCATGGACCCCGGACCGGGATCTCCAGACACTGGAAGCCCGCTATGTATCCGCCCCCGGCGACCTCATCGAACTCGAGGGCCTGCGGCTGCACCTGCGCGACAGCGGGCCGAAGGACGCCCCCGCGGTGATCATGGTCCATGGCTTCGGTGGCAGCCTGCACAGCTGGGAGCCCTGGGCGCAGGGCTTGTCCGCAGCACACCGCGTGATCCGCTTCGATCTGCCTGGGTCTGGCCTCAGCGCGCCCGACCCGAGCGGCGACTACACCGACGCGCGCAGCATGCAGCTGCTGCTCGCGCTGATGGACCGGCTGGGCATCGCCCGCGCCAGCGTCGTGGGCCACTCCATCGGCGGTCGCATCGCCTGGACCTTCGCTGCAACGCACCCGGAGCGGGTGGACAAGCTGGTGCTGGTCGCGCCCGACGGCTACGCGAGCCCCGGCTTCGAGTACGGTCAAGCGCCAGAGGTGCCCGTGAGCGTCGAGCTGATGCGCTTTGTCCTGCCCAAGCCCTTGCTGCGCATGAGCCTGGAGCCGGCCTATGGCAACGCGGCCTTTCTGAGCGATGACCTGACCACGCGCTACCACGACCTGATGCTGGCGCCGGGCAGCCGCGACGCGCTGATCGCGCGGATGCGGCAGACCACGCTGGTCGACCCGGTCCCGCTGCTGCAACGCATCCGGGCGCCGACGCTGCTCGTGTGGGGCGAAGCCGACGCGATGATTCCGTTTGCCAATTCGGCGGATTACTTGAAGTCGATGGCGCACGCGCGGCTGGTGTCACTGCCGGGTGTGGGCCATCTGCCGCAGGAAGAGGCGGCCGCCAAGTCGCTCCCTGCGGTGCAGGACTTTCTGAAGTGATGGCCCGTCGGCGCGGCAAGACCGCGTCACGCCACGGTGAATCGCGTAGCGATTCGGCGGCGGCGGCCCGCTGAAGGCAACATGCGGCCCATGACCCAGAGAGATCCCGAGATCACGCCGTCGTTGACCGTGCTGTACGACGGTGCCTGTCCGCTGTGCCGCCGCGAGATCGGTGTGTACCGCGGACTCACACCCTCGAAGCCACTGCGCTGGTGCGATGTCAGTGAGACAGGCGCCGCCTTGCCGCCCGGCGGCACCCGAGCCGACTACCTCGCGCGCTTTCACGTTCAGCAAGCCGACGGGGCGGTGTTGAGTGGGGCGCATGCGTTCATCGCCCTGTGGTCGACGCTGCCCGGCTGGCGATGGCTGGCGCGGCTCGCAGCCCTGCCTGGCATCTCGGCGTTGATGGAGATCACTTATCGCGGCTTTCTGCGGGTGCGGCCGACCCTGCAGCGGGTGGCGCGCGCGCTGGAGCGCCGCAAGACCGCCGCACCAGGTGGGTCAGCCGACTCCATGGCGAACACCTCGGGCATCGAGATTCCGCCCGACATGGTCGGCGAGTTGCGATCGGACCATGCCGGTGAAAGCGGTGCGGTATGGATTTACCACGGCGTGCTGGCCGTGACCCGCGATGCCGGGGTGCGCAACTTCGCCCGCCGCCACCGCGAGACAGAGCAACGCCATCTGGACCTCATCGAGCAACTGCTGCCCGCCTCGCAACGCAGCTGGCTGCTGGTGCCCTGGCGTGCCGCCGGGTTTCTGACCGGCGCACTGCCCGCGCTGTTCGGCCCGCGTGCGGTCTACGGCACCATCGCTGCGGTGGAGACCTTTGTCGACCACCACTACCAGCAACAGATCGACCGCCTCGCCGATCGCCCACACCATGCGGCTTTGCGGTCACTGCTGATCGAATGCCAGGCCGATGAATGCGAGCACCGTGACGAGGCCCTGTCCCACCGCGCGACGCCGCCGGGCCGCCTGCTGCGCACCTGGTGCGCGGTGGTGGGGCACGGATCCGCGGGCGCCGTTCACATCGCGCGACGACTCTGAGCCATTGCAGCCGCGGTCACGGGCTGGCGCTCACTGCATGAACCAACCGTGGCTGACGACCAGCGACTGGCCGGTCAGCGCGTTGGAATTGAAGCCGGCGAACAGCAGCGCCACATCGGCCACGTCCTGCACGGTGGTGAATTCACCGTCGACTGTCTCTTTCAGCATCACCTTCTTGATCACATCCTCTTCGCTGATGCCCAGCGCAGCGGCCTGCTCGGGAATCTGCTTGTCGACCAACGGCGTGCGCACGAAACCGGGGCAGATCACATTGGCGCGGATGCCGTGCTTGCCGCCTTCCTTGGCAACGGTCTTGCACAGGCCCATCAGCCCATGCTTGGCAGTCACGTAGGCCGACTTCAGCAACGAAGCCTCCTTGGAGTGCACCGAGCCCATGTAGATGATGCTGCCGCCGCGGCCCGAGGCCTTCATGTGCGGCACGCAGGCCTTGGTGGTCAGGAAGGCGCCGTCGAGGTGGATGGCGAGCATCTTCTTCCAGTCGGCGAATGGGAAATCCTCGACCGGGTGGACGATCTGGATGCCGGCATTGCTGACCAGCACATCGACACCGCCATAAGCGGCCACCACGGCGGCGACGGCGGCATTGACCTGGTCTTCGCTGGTCACATCCATCGCCACCGCCATCGCGGTGCCACCGGCCTTCGTGATCTCGTCAGCCGTGGCCTGCGCGGCCGCCAGGTTCATGTCGGCGATGGCGACCTTGCCGCCCTCCTTGGCGTACACAACCGCGATTTCCTTGCCAATGCCGCTGGCGGCGCCGGTGACGATGCAGACTTTGTCCTGGAGCTTCATGGAATGCTTTCGATGGGAAGTGGAAAGGAGCGCACGTCGGCCATTTTCATCGGCCCGCTTGAGCGGCTTCAGGAGGCGGAAGGGCCGTCCGAGGTGAGGTCGAACACATGCACGCCATGGGCGCTGCGCTCGCGCTGCAGCCAGCGCGGGTCATGCAAGGTGTGCGCCATGTCGGCACGGCCGGCATCCCAGTGCTCTTGCATCGACAGTCGCGAGAACTCGTAATCCTTCGAATGGCTTTCGTAGTGCTTGCTGCGGTAGATCAGGTGCACCACATCGACTGCACGCTCGCAGCGCACGCGCGACAGCGCGCGCACATCGGGGTCGTCGCGCAGCGCCGGTGGCATCTTCGCGATCAACCGCTGCGCGGCCTGTGCGATCGACTGGCGGTCCAGTTCGTTGGTGGTGTTGAGCCGGGTGCGGCTGGAAAAGCGGATGTCCTTCTCCCGCTCGGTCACTTCGCCCAGGCTCCTGGGCAGTGCGCCGCGTGCAGCGAACAGATCCACCTGAAACACCACGCGGTGGCGTTGGCCCGGCTGGTCGAGCACGTATTGCAACGGCGTGTTGGACACCAGACCACCGTCCCAGTAGTGCTCACCATCGATCTCGACCGGTGCGAAGCCCGGTGGCAGCGCCCCGCTGGCCATGATGTGGCGCGCATCCAGGGGCTGCTTCGCCGAATCGAAGTATTCGAAATTGCCGGTGCGCACGTTGACCGCACCCACCGACAAGCGCACCGCGCCCGAGTTGATGCGATCGAAATCAACCAGCCGCTCCAGGGTATCGGCCAGCGGCGATGTGTCGTAGTAGCTGATCGCCTCCAGCGTGCCCGCAGGCTGAAACGGCGCCGGCGGAAAACGAGGCTTGAAAAACCCCGGCACGCCAAACAGCAGGACCTGCGAGGCATGGGATTCGTTCAAGGCCTCACGGGCGGTGGTGGTGGTGCCAGCACCGATCAAGGGCGCCGGCAGTGCCGAGCTGACCACTTCCCAGAACTCGCGCAACCGGGCCACGCGATGGGCGGGCGGGTTGCCGGCGATCAAGGCAGCGTTGATCGCACCGATCGAGATGCCGGCGACCCAGGTCGGCTCGCAATAGACCCTGGAGAGCGACTCGAACACGCCCGCCTGGTAGGCGCCCAACGCGCCGCCGCCTTGCAGCACGAGAATGGCTTCTTCATCGTTCTGGGCCAACGCTGGCTTCGAGGGCTGCGGGGTGCGACGGCGCGGCGCTGAGGCAGTGGGCTTTTTCATGCCGCTCATTCTGAGCCGGTTTGATGACGCTCTCATCGAAGGGCCCTGGCCCGGGGGACCGGAGCGAGCCGTTAATGTTTTTGACCCAGCAGCCGATACACCGACAAAATAAGCAGGCCCGAATTCGGCTCTCATCGCCCCTCGTCTGGACGATCCTTCCGCAGTGTCAAAGGGATTCGAACTCATGCCTACCGACAGCGGCGCCACGATCCTCATCGTCGATGACGATCCGGACAACCTGTTCGTCCTCAACGAACTGCTGTGCACCCAGTACCGGGTGCTGGCAGCCATTTCCGGCGAAACCGGCCTGCGGGTGGCGCTGGGCACGCCGCGGCCAGACCTCATCCTGCTCGACGTGATGATGCCGGGGCTGGATGGCTACGCCGTGCTGGCCAGGCTGCGCGCCAACCCGATCACACGCGACATCCCGGTGGTTTTCCTGACCGCGCTCGGTGACGCCACCGACGAAGAACGCGGGTTCAGCCACGGTGCCAGCGACTACGTCACCAAACCGCTGAAACCGGCGGTGGTGCTGGCGCGGGTGCGCTGTCAGCTCGAAGCCAAGCTGGCCCGCGAGTGGCTCAACGATCGCAATGCAGCCCTCGAAGCGGAAGTGACGCGCCGCATGGCGGAAAACGATCTGACACAACGGGTGACGATCCGCGCGCTGGCCCACCTGGCTGAAGCACGCGACCCGGAAACCGGCAACCACATCCTGCGCACTCAAAGCTACATGAAGCGGCTGGCAACCGATCTGCGCAGCCACCCGCGCTTCACTGCGCTCCTCAGCGACCGCTACATCGAGTTGCTGACCCTGTCGGCACCGCTGCACGACATCGGCAAGGTGGGCATCCCCGACCACATCCTGCTCAAGCCCGGCAAGCTGACCGCCGACGAGTGGGTCGTGATGAAGACCCACGCCCAATGCGGCAGCAATGCGATCGAACAGGCCGAGCGGGATGTCGATGCGCCGCTGGAGTTTCTGACCCTGGCCAAGGAAATTGCACACTGGCACCACGAGAAGTGGGATGGCAGCGGGTATCCCGACGGCCTCGTCGGCGACGCGATCCCCGTCTCGGCGCGCCTGATGGCCGTGGCCGATGTGTTCGATGCGCTGATCTCCAAGCGCGTCTACAAGGAGGCGATGACCACGGCCGAGGCAGCTCGCCTGCTCAAGGAAGGCCGTGGCCAGCATTTCGATCCCGATGTGGTCGATGCCTTCCTGGCGGCGTTCGACGATTTCGTGGCCATTGCCGAACGCTACCGGGACCACGACACCTCCGATGTCTAAGCCATCGCGGGCTGACGACCGCCCGCCCAAGCGGCGCAGCGGGCGCTCGGTGGTCTGGCTCGCGGCCGGCGTCGTGCTGCTCACCGGTGCGCTGCTGGCGCTGGCGCTGGGCTACCTGCGAACCCAGGCGATCGAGACGGGCCAGCGCGCCACCGATTCCTTCGCCCAGATCATCGAGGAGCAGACCGCCCGCACGCTGCAGGCCACCGACCAGCGCCTCGAGTTGGCCGCCGTGGAACTGGCCCGCGCCCAATTGGCGGGCACGCTCGATGCCGAGTCCGCGCGGGCCATGCTTCAAAAGCAGATCCAGTCGCTGCCTTTCGTGCGCGCGATGTGGGTGCTGGATGCGCGCGGTCGCATTGCATACGACTCCGACACAGGCAACACCGGGCTGGACCTGTCCGATCGCGAGTACTTCCGATTCCACCGCGACCAACCGCAGAGCGGCTTTCACGTCGGCGCCCCGGTGCGCAGCCGCACCACCGGCGACTGGCTGATCAGCGCGTCGCGGCCGCTGCCAACCGATGCCGGGCGCGGCTTCCAGGGCATCGTCGTCGCCGCGCTGCAGCCGATGTACTTCGATCAGCTGTGGCGCTCGATCGATCTCGGGCCGGACAGCTCGGTCGCGATGATCCGGCACGACGGCATGCTGATGATGCGCAGCCCCTTCAACGACACCTTCATGGGCAAGGTTCATGGCGAACTGGCCCTGGTCAGGGCCGCGCTGGCGGGTCAATCGGCCGGCGACTTTCAGAAGGCCAGCGCCTACGACGGCGTCGTACGCCACTTCGCCTTTCGTGCGCTCTCGACCCAGCCCGACTTCCTGGTGGTCGTGGGCCAGTCTCATGAGCGACTGCTGGCGGGCTGGCGACAGATGGCGCTGCTGGCCACATCGGTGTGGGGCGTCGCCTCGTTCGCCTTGCTGGTGCTCAGCAGCTACCTGTCCCGCGCCTGGCGGCGGGTCGCCGACGAAGAGGGCCGCGCCCAGCGCCTCGCCGAGCGGCTGACGGTGGCGACCGGCGCCGCCGCGATCGGCGTGTGGGACTGGGACCTGACCTCCGACCACTGGCTCGCCACGCCCACCTGTTTCACGATGCTGGGCCACTCACCCCATCACGACAACTTGTACGGCAACGAATGGACTGCCCGGATTCACCCCGAGGACCGGGCGGCGGTGGCGGCGGTCACCGCCGAGGCACTGGCCGCCGGGTCGGATACCGCGTATGCCTACGAGGCACGCCTGCTGCACGAGGACGGCAGCTACCGCTGGCTGGAGGTATCGGGGCGTGTCATCGAGCGCGATGCGCACGGCAAGCCAACACGCCTGATGGGCGTTCAGGTCGATGTCACCGAGCGCCGTCGGCTGGAGAGCACGCTGCGGCTCAGCGATGCCGCGCTGAAGACCGTCTCTCAGGGCGTGTTGATTGCCGATGTCGACCGCAACATCCTGTCGTCGAACAAGGCCTTCACCGCGATCACCGGCTACGGTGAGGCCGAGATCCTGGGCCGCAACTGCAATTTCCTGCAAGGGCCGCTGACCGACCCGCAAACGATCGAGGCCATCCGCCACGCACTGCGCAGCAAGACCGAGTTCTTCGGCGAAATCCTGAACTACCGCAAGGACGGCAGCACCTTCTGGAACGAGTTGACGATTTCTCCGGTACGCGACGCGCAAAACCGCGTCACCCACCATGTGGGGATCACGCGGGATGTCACCGCGCGCAAACTGGCCGATATGGCGCTGCGCCAGAGTGAATCGGCCCTGAGGGCCTCGATCGAAGCCATTCCGGACCTGCTGTTCGAGATCGACCTGGACGGGAACTACCTGTCCTACCAGTCGCTGCGTCCGGAACAGCTGGCTTCAGCGCCAGGGCAGCTGCTGAACAAGCAGATCGCCGCGGTGCTGCCACCCGATGAGGCCGCGCTCGTGATGGAGGCGGTGCGGGAGGCTGATCGCGAGGGTCGATCCACAGGGCGAGTGGTGTCACGGACCATGCCGCATGGCCTGCGATGGTTCGAGATGTCGGTGTCGCGCAAGGCCATGCCCGCCGATGCGCCGCCGCACTTCATCCTGCTGTCCCGCGACATCACCGCACGCAAGCAGACCGAGGAGCAGCTGCAACGCCTGAACCGCACGCTGCGGGTGTTGAGTACCTGCAGCCTCGCGCTCGTCAATACCCAGGACGAAAAGACCTACATGGTCGATGTGTGCCGGGCGCTGGTCGAGGACGGTGGCTACCTGATGACATGGATCGGCATCGCCGATCAGGATGCCGCCAAGACCGTGCGCTGCGTGGCCGAGTTCGGCGATGCAAAGGACTATCTGCACACGATCCGGGTGTCCTGGGACGGGGCTTCACCGCTGGGTCAGGGCCCGACCGGTCGCGCCATCAGCATCGGCACCACCCAGGTCAACCAGAACTACGAGAACAACCCGAGCGTGGCGCCGTGGCGCCGGGCGGCGCAGGCGTGCGGCTTCCAGGCCAGCATCGCCTTGCCGCTGCAAAGCCCGCAGCGTGCCTTCGGGGCGCTGACGATCTATGCGCAGCAGCCCGATGCCTTCTCCGCCGAGGAAGTGGCGCTGCTGGAAGAGCTGGCACGCAATGTCGCCTTCGGCATCGAGTCGCTGCGCGCACGGACACAACGCGATGCGGCCGAAGGCGCGAACCGGGCCAAGAGTGCCTTCCTGGCCAACATGAGCCATGAGATCCGCACGCCGATGAACGCCATCATCGGCCTGAACTACCTGATGCGACAGTCCGGCGTCACGCCGGAACAGGCCCAACGCCTGGACAAGATCGATGCCGCCAGCCAGCACCTGCTGTCCATCATCAACGACGTGCTGGACCTGTCGAAGATCGAGGCCGAGCGGGTGCAACTGGAAAACGCGCCGTTCCACCTGTCGGCCATCCTCGACGGCGTCCGATCGATCATTGCCGAGTCGGCCAGCGACAAGGGCCTGGAGGTCGAGGTGGACAGCAACGCCGTGCCGCAGTGGCTGCGCGGCGACCTTACCCGGCTGCGTCAGGCCATGCTCAACTACGCCTCCAACGCGGTGAAGTTCACCGAACGCGGCCGCATCAGCCTGAAGGCCAAGCTGCTGGGCGAGGTCGACGGCGATCTGCTGGTGCGATTTTCGGTCGAAGACAGCGGCATCGGCATCGCGGCGGAGCAGATCCCTCGGCTGTTCCAGCCCTTCGAGCAAGCCGACGCCTCGACCACCCGCGAGTACGGCGGCACCGGCCTGGGTCTCGCGATCACGCTGCGGCTGGCGCGGCTGATGGGCGGCGATGCCGGCGTGGACAGTACGGTCGGGGTCGGCAGCACCTTCTGGTTCACCGCCCGGCTGCAGCGCAGCGAGGAGATGGCCACCATCCCCCCCCGGCACCATCCCGCCGAAAGCACCGAGGCCGCGTTGCGGCGCGACCATGCAAGTGCGCGCATCCTGCTGGCCGAAGACCACGACATCAACAGCCAGGTCGCGCTGGCGCTGCTGGGCGCCGTCGATCTGGGGGTCGATCTGGCCGTGGACGGGCGTCAGGCCCTCGAACTGGCGCAGGCCGGCCGCTACGACCTGGTGCTGATGGACATGCAGATGCCCCACATGGACGGCCTCGAAGCCACGCGCGCCATCCGGCAGTTGCCGGGCTGGGCTGACATTCCCATCCTGGCGCTGACGGCCAACGCCTTCGACGCCGACCGCCGGGCGTGCCAGGCCGCTGGCATGAACGACTTCATTGCCAAGCCGATGGACGCCTCGGCGCTGTACCGGACGCTGCTGAAATGGCTGAGCGGCCGCACGAACCGGCCGGGGACCTCGGCGGCCGCCGCGCCACAACTCAGTGGCAGCGGGGCGATGTCGATCGCTGCCGCTGCCACGCCCCAGGCGGCGTCGCCGGATCAACAGCATCGCCTGACGACGTTGCTGCGGGAGCTCGACGCCCTGCTGGCAGTGAACGATACGTCGGCGCTGACGGCGTTGGGGCCGCACGTGGAATTGCTGCAGACGGTGGGCGGGGTCCAGGGGGCTCTGCTGGTTCGGCAGATCAACCACTTCGACTTCGAACGCGCGCGGCTGACCTTGCAGGCCATGCTGTCCTCATCACTCCACGAGCACCATGGACCCCGCTGATCGCATCGAACATCGCCTGACCGATCTGGAGGTCAAGGCCAGCTTCACCGAGGACATGCTGGACCAACTGAACCAGGTGATCGTCAGGCAGCAGGACCAGATCGACCGGCTGCAGCGTGAGCTCAGTGAACTGCGCGAGCGTCGCCCGGCGACCGACGACGCTGCGTTCCGCAGCCTGCGCGATGAATTGCCGCCGCATTACTAGCTCGCGCCCGATGGCGTCTGGTGATCGCTGCGGCGAGGATCGTGCGGCAAGGAAGAGCCCTCCTTTTTCTGGCTGAGCAACACGCCATTGCGCACCGCAATCAGCTCGGCCAGGATCGACACCGCGATTTCCGCAGGCGTTCGAGCACCGATGTCCAGGCCCACCGGTCCGTGCAGGCGATCGATCTCGTCGGCCGACAGATCGAACAGGGCCAGCCGCTCCTTGCGCTTGCGGGTGTTGCCACGGGAGCCCAGCGCGCCGACATAGAACGCGGGCGACTTCAACGCCTCGAGCAGCGCCATGTCGTCGAGCTTGGGGTCGTGCGTCAGCGCCACCACGGCGCTGTGCGGATCGAGCTGCAGCTTGGCGACCAGGTCATCGGGCATCGCCCGGCTGAAGGCCGTGTGCGGCATGTCCCAGGTCAGGTGATATTCCTCGCGCGGATCGCAGCAGATCACATCGAAATCGAGCGCCAGGGCCATGCCGGCCAACACCTGCGACAGCTGGCCAGCCCCGATGATCAGCAAGCGCCAGCGCGGGCCGAACAGCGCGCGCAGCGAGCTGCCGTCGAATTCAAAGGCGTCACCGCGCAGGGCACTCTCGATCTCCACGCGGCCGGTCTCCAGATCCAGACGGCGCGCCACGAGTTCGTGGCGCTCGGTGCGGGCGAGCAGCTCGTCGATCCAGGCGGTTTCGGTCAGCGGCTCCTGCACCAAGCGCAGGTTCCCGCCGCAGGGCAGGCCAAAGCGGGCGGCCTCCTCCTTGGTGACGCCATAGCTGACCAGCGACGGGCGGTCGATGCGCTCGCCATGGCGCACACGTTCGATCAGATCGTCCTCGACACAACCGCCGGACACCGATCCGACGACCAGCCCATCGCCGCGCATAGCGAGCAACGCGCCGGGCGGCCGCGGCGCCGAGCCCCAGGTTTCGATCACCGTGACCAGCCACACCGGCTGGCCCTGCGAATGCCAGGCACGCGCTTGCGTCAGAACATCGAGATCCAGGCTGTTCATGGTTTCAGACCTCGCTCATGGTGGCGCCGGCGAAAGGTTGCAGCCGCCGACACCACGGTGTGCTGACGTCAGCGCTCGATAATTATGGAATGCGGGCGCGCCCGGACACAGGGATCAGAATCGATCCTGCAACTCGATTGGAGACGACATGAACATCCTGCTCGCTGCCGATGGCAGCCCTTACACCAAACGCATGTTGGGCTACGTGGCCGCCCATGAAGATTGGTTGGGCGCGCACCATCGCTACGTGGTGGTGACGGCGGTGCCCAGCATTCCGCCGCGAGCTGCTGCGGTACTGGGCAAAGATGTGGTCAAAGGCTATTACGACGACGAAGCGGAGAAGATCTTCAAGCCCATTCGAACCTTCTTCAAGCAGCGCGGTATGGCTGCCGAGTTTGTTGCCAAGGTCGGCTCCGCGGCCGAGGTCATCGCCAAGCAGGCCCACAGCGGTTCGTTCGACCTGCTGGTGATGGGTTCACACGGGCACGGCAGTCTGGTCAACGCCGTCATGGGTTCGGTCGCCACGAAAGTCATCGCCCAGTGCAAGACGCCAGTGCTGCTGATCCGATGATCCGGACACCGATGCAACACTGACCGGTCATCGCTCTTGCGCCACGGCGCGGCGGTGTCTACGATGCAGCTCAGCTGTGTCCCTTGCGCGGCATTTCGCCGACACCACACGCCCGCCAAAGGACCGCACCATGAACTGGCCCATCGCACTGTTTCTGATCTTTGGCTTCTGCTTCGGGCTGGTGACCTACTCGAATCGGCATCTGTTCAGCGAAGGGCCGACCAAGCGCCGAGACAACAGCGAAAACGACCTGCTGGACGGCCGCGTGATGTGGACCCTGACCTGCACCATGCTCTGGCCCGTCATGGTTCTGACAGGCTTGAATACTTGGTGGATCCTGTCGCGCCGTCGCGCTGTGGCGGCGCGACGCCCCAAGGACTGAGCGGCGTGGCGGCTGAGCCGCCGCCGTGATGCGCGCAACACGGCGGCAGGCCTGCCCACCGTGCTGCTGACGACGACACAGGGGTCGTCGTATCAGGTCAGCGATGACGCTTGCGGTGACGATCATCGCGACGATCGTCGCGGGTATCGACCTCGTGACCTATGGCACCACCGATGACGGCACCGCCGACGGTACCGAGCGCGCCGCCATTGGTCAGTACCGAGCCGGCCACGCCACCGACGGTGGCACCGATCGCGGTGTTGCGCTCACGTTCGGACAACGAGCCGCAGGCGCTCAGGCCGATCAAGGCCAGCAGGGACCAGGGGCGTGCGGCACGCAACACTTTCTGGCGCAGCGATGGAAGTTCAGCAGTAGACATGAGATCTCTCCAAGAGTGACAGGGGTTCACCACAGAGCGTCAAACCAGCCGATCAATACGTCCTTGCGCAAAAAAACTGTGTCGTGGGGCCGCCCGGCCACCTGCGTGCTCAGGGGCAGCTGGGGTCGAGCCCGCTGGAATCGCTGACGGCAGCGAACGCATCGATTTGCCGCAGCGACGTGCTGCCACACAGCGCGGCAGTGCGATCGTTGACTCTCGTGACGAGATCGCGGGGAGACCAGGCGCGCAGTCCGCTGAAGCCCTGCGGATCCGGCGCCGGTCGCAACGTCACGAGCGCAGCCACACCGGCTGCAATCGGTGAGGCCATCGAGGTGCCACTCCAGACGCCATAACCGCCACCGGGCACCGAACTGGTGATGCCTTCACCGGGCGCCGCCACCTGCACCCAGTTGCCAAAGTTGGAGAACGAGGCCAGACGTCGGGCTTCGGTGCTGGCGGTCACCGCCAGCGCGCCCGGCACCGTGCGCGCCTCGGCGGCCGGGTATTGCTGCTCGGTGGCGCTGCCACTGTTGCCGGCGGCAGCGAAAACCGCCGCGCCGCGACGACCGACGCAGCGCTCACGGTCATCGTCGAAGCCTGCATCGGCGAAATCATCCTCGTCGTCGTCATCGTCGATCTCGCAGCTCGCCAACCGGACCGCGTTGACCAGCAGGCTGGTCGGCTGAATGGTGCCGATGCTCATGTTGATGATGTGCGCGCCGTCGTCGGTGGCCGGGTTGCCATCGGGGTCGACCGCGTACAGCAAGGCCTCCGACAGCACCCAGACATTGCCACCGCCAGACGGATCAAGCACCCGGATCGGCATGATGCGGGCGCCGGGCGCGGTCAGGGCCACCAGCCCGGCCACATGCGTGCCATGTCCGTAGCCTGCATCGGCGCGGCTTCCGCGCTCGGACGGGTCGGCATCGTCATCGACGAAGTCTCGTCCGAGCAACGTGCCGTCGCCACGGCGCGCCAGGCGACTGGCCAGCAGAGGATGGGTGAGCTCGGCGCCGGTGTCGAGCACCGCCACGCGCACGCCGTCCCCTTGGCTGAGGCCCTGCGCCGCTGCCAGGCGCAGGGCCTCGGGCGCCCACTGCGTCTGGAACGCGCTCTGGCTTCCGATCGACCAGACCGAGCAGCGCCTGCCCTCGGGCGCCGCACCGATCAGGTTGGGTTCGGCGTACAGCACACGCACATCGCCAGCCATCGCCGCCAGCGTGCTGGCGACGGTGCGGTCGCTGGCGACCGTGGCCAGAAAGATCGGCCGACTGCCGAACTGCGACCGGACGGTGAATCCGTAGTCCGCTGCGACCTGGGCGATGTTGGCTCCGGGGCGCAGTTGCAACACGATTTCGTTGGCCACGCTCGGCGCGATGGTGGCCGCGTCCACCGCACCGCCGCCAGACGCCTGCGACAGCCCGGCGGCACAGGTGCCGCCGCCACCGCCACCTCCACCGATCCCAGGGATGATTCCACCACCACCCCCACCACCACAGGCGGCAAGCAGTGCAACGAGCAGCAGTGATGAACGGGGGGGAAGGCGCTTCATGGTGTGGTTCCGTCGGGTGATAGGCGCACAGAGCGGCGTGCTCTGGGCTTGATACAGAAGAATGGTCAGCAGCCCCGCGCGTGCAACGAGAAGGCTGCCCAGTAGAAGGGGTGATGACCGGCCCGCGCCAGCGCCGACTGGGCTGCCTGCAGCGCCTGCGCGGGGCGCTGGCCGCGGATCAGGCCGGCGTACACGGCCTGCATCAGCTCGGCGGTCGAGGCATCGTCCACGGTCCACAGGCTGGCCATCACATGGCGCGCGCCGGCCAGTAGGAAGCCTCGAACCAGTCCCACCAGTTCGTCGCCTGGCGCCACCCGGCTGAGCCCGGTCTCGCAGGCCGACAACGTGACCAGCGCGGCGCGCAACGGCAGCGCGGCAGCGTCGCGCAGCGTCAGCTCGCCATCGGCCAAATGCAGCGCCGAGAAATAGGGGCTGTCGGCGCGGAACTGCGCGTGGCAGGCCAGGTGCAGCAGATCGGCCAGTGGGGCCTCGCGACGCAGTGCGGCACCGGTCGCCTCAGCATCCAGCAGCAGCGTCGCACCAGCGCCAAAGGCCTCGGCGACGGCGCGCGCCTCGGTGGTGACGTGCGGCAAGGACGATCCGCCGATGCCCAGCGCCAGAACCCGATCGAAACGCGGAGCCGCCGATGCCGTGGTTCCCAGGCCGATGCGCGCGCTGGGCACGAGGCTGATCTCGAATCGATCGACCAGCCAGCCTTGTCCATCGTGCAGGGCCGCCCACGGCAGGTAATGCAGCAAACGATGCGGGGCGATGCGCACACGGCTGCAACCGGCCAGAGAGGCCTCCAACGGTGCCCAGAGCCGTTCGTGCAGCGCCTGCAGATGGCGTCGTGTGCGCTCGGCGAGCAATGCACCATGGGCCTGCAGGCCCGGTGGCCGACCGCGCATCGCATCGAGTTGGAAGCGCAGTGATTCCAGCCGATCGGACAGCCCGTCGACCGCTCCCTCGTGCCAGTGCCGACTGTCGCGGGTCAGCACCACGGCCAGCCACCGATCGGCCAGCAGGTGGTACTGCACCCAGGCCTCGCCCGCCGTCAACGTGGCCTGGACATCGGCCAGTGTCGGTGGCTGCGCGGCGGCCACCTCGGCCACCGGCCGCTGCAACTCGGCACGACGGTGTGCTTCCAGCAGGCGGTGTTCTTGCGCCCGCGCCTGGGTGGCCAATTCGGCGGCACTGCCGGCATCGCCCTGCGCCAGCGCCTGAGCCGCCTGATCGCGCAGCCACGCCAGTCGGTCGCGCTCGGGATGAGACGCTGCGATTCCGTCAGCGATCGCCACACGGCGCGGCACCGCAAGGCCGAGGGCCAGCGCACCGGCGCGGGCGGACTCGATCGAGCGCCACAAGGTGTCCTCGGTGCCGGGCTGACCCAACTCGAAAGCCGCCCAGGCCAGCGCGATGCGCCGGTCATGCACCGATGCGCTGTCGACACCGAAGGCGGTGCGCGCCTCGTCCCCGGGCAGCGCAGCACGGCGCGCCTCCAGAGTGGAGAGCACTGCATCCAGGCGCTGCGCGGCACGAGCACGCTCGCCTTCGGTCGTGTCGAGATCGGCCAGCCCCAGTTCGGCGCGCCAGACGATGGCGGCGTTGGCACCAGGTGCCTGGCTCAAGACCTCAAACCGTGCTCGCGCTTCGGCTGCGGCACCTGCGGCGACACACGCGCCGGCGGCGATCAACTCGGCTTCGGCCTGCCAGCCTGGAATGCCCACCGACGTGAACACCTGCGCAGCGGCTTCTGCTGCAGCCAGGGCCAGATCGAACTGGCCTTGCCGCAGATCGAGCGCCGCTGCACCAAGGCTCGCGAGCGCGGCAGACGCCGGGTTGTCCTGGGCCGCGAAAAGGCCGCGGGCGGTGCTCAAGTCGTCGCGTGCCGAGGCCACGTCACCCAGTGCGGCTCGGGCCTGCGCGCGCTGCAGGTGGGCACGTGCCTGTTCGGCGGGCAGGTCCAGCTCGGCCGCACGTGCGATCACCCGCTCGGCCAGCGCAGCGGCTTCGGGCAAGAGATTCACCGCCAGGTAGGCGTCGGCCAGGGCGATCTCGGCCTCGACCATGCGCTGCGGCAAGCCGCCGGCCTGCTCGAACAGCCGGCAGGCGGTGAGCAGTTCGGGCAGCGCGCGCTCGGGTCGGCCGCGCAGCAGCTCAAGCTGCCCGATCGAACCATGCGCCTGCGCGGCCAGCACGCTGTAGCCCTGGTCGACAGCGCGGTCACCGGCCCGTGCGTTGATGCGCAGCGCCTCCTCGAACTCGCCCTGCCAGCTCAGCGCGTTGGCCAGCCCGATGTCCGCCGTGATCGATTGCTCGATGTCCTGCACCTGGGCAAAGCGCGCGGCCGAACTGCGGTAGCGCGCGGCGGCCTCGGCGTGGCGGTCTTGACGGAACAGCATCGTGCCGAGATTCAGCTCGATCTTGCCCGCAGACCGCTCGTCGCCGGTGGCGAGAAAGCGTGCCAACGTCGCTTCTGCACACTGCAACGCATCGTCGTGCCGACCGAGCACCGACAGGGCCATCAGTTTCGGTACCTGCGTCTGAGCGGCGTGGGCGGTGTCGCCCAGCGACTCGAAAACGGCCGCGGCGGCATCCAGCGATGTCAGCGCGCCTTCCATGCGTCCGGCGCCCAGCAGCGAGATGCCTTCGGTCCACGCGGCCAGCGCACCCAGCACCGGGATCGTGTGGGCATCGCGCAGTCCGGCCAGCAGTGCTGCCGCCCGCCCAGCCAGCGCCGGAGCGGTGTTCCAGGTCTCATAGCATGCGAACTTCAAGGCCCAGCCGGTGGCGACGGCATCGCCGCCGCCCTCACGAGACCAGTCGATGGTTTCCGGTGGCCGGCCGGAGCGCATCAGCGCACGGGCATGCTCCAGTTCGACATCGCTCGGGTTCACGCCGCGCCCGACTCTGGCACCTCAATCGGAGGCAGCTCGATCAACAGCGCGCCGAGCTTCAGCACGACCTGCCAGCGGCCGGCCGGCAGCGGCCCGCAACGAAACTCACCCAGCTCGCTGATGGGCACGCTCAGGGTCACCGCATCGACATCCACCTGCACCTCGCCCGGCTCGTCCGGCCCGAGCAGCTGACCACCGAGCACCCAACCCGATGCTCCGTCGGCTGCAGGGCTCACCCGCAAGTCGATGTCACGGCCTTCGGCATGGAACAGCAACTGACGGCCGATGGCGCTTGCGGCGGCACGCAAGCCCAGCGCAGGCGCCGGAGCGAACCCGCTGTCCGACACCAGTGCAGCCATCAGGCGCCGCAGCGCAGCCCCAATGGCCGCCCCCGGGCCGGGCGCCGACACGGCGGCAGCAGACGACCACAAGGCGATGGCACGGTCCACCAGCGGGCGCGGGGCATCTTCGAGACCGCGGCTGCGCTGCAGGCGTTGGGCGAGTTCGTCGTCGCTGGGATCGGGCAAAGAATTCATGAGGGCGTCAAGACAGGCGGGTCAGCACACAGAGGGGGCGGGTTACAGCCTGATACCTCAGCGGACAAGCGCCAGCTGGAGGCGCAACTTTTCGAGACAGCGCGCTCGCGTGGGTCCGATGCTGCCCTCGGAAATACCCAGGTGAGTCGCAATGTCACTGTAAGAAAGTGGGGGCTCCTGCAAGAAAAGCAGTTCGAGAAAGCCCCGCGCCCGATCGTCCAGCAGATCGAGCGCACGCCGCAAACGGTCTTCTTCCTGCAGTGCAGCCAATTGGTCTTCAGGCAATGGATCCGGGGCGGGCACAGCGTCGAGGGGGTCGGTGTACGCATCGTCGCCGTCCGGGGCGCCAGCCACGGCAACCACGCGAGCTTGTTCGCCGACCAGGCGCAGGCTCTCGCGCCGGGCAGTGGTAACCAGCCACGCGCGGATTCGCGCAGGGTCTTCAATGCGCGCCAGTGACTCGAACAGGCGGCTGAATACATGCTGGAACACATCGGCGGCATCGGCTTCGCCCAGCCCCATGCGGCGCGGTACGGTGTAGACGAGGCGCTGGAAACGCTCTACCAGCGCTGCCCAGGCGGCCTGATCGCCCTCACGGCAACGCTGTACCAGGGACTCATCGCTCAGATCGGGCGAAAGCGGCATGGGAGAGCGTCTGTGTCGAAAACTGCAACGGTCTGCATGCTATCCGTTCAATCAACGGTCATGACACACCCTGATCAGGTGTAACTGATTGAAAAAGACGCCAAAACATCGTCATCGAAAGTGCCCCCGACGTATCAGAACGCGAGGGACGTGCTCTGTGGGCGGCAGGCATCTGACATCCGCAGTCACGGACAACAGGGTCGGCTCAACCCCCCACCATCTCAGGAGATCCCCATGAAATTCATCCTTCCCTTTTCCGCACTGAGCACCGCGCTGCTGCTCGCCGCAGCCCCTGCCGCCGCCGAAGAGCGTTCGTGCGCCGGCCGCATTGGCGCCGTCTACCTGGACAACATCTTCGTGCCCGATGGCGCGAGCTGCGTGCTCGATGGCACGCGGGCCAAGGGCAACATCGTCGTGGGCCGCGGTGCAACGCTGCAAGCGCGCGCCGTGTCGATCAACGGCAACCTGCAGGCCGAGGGTGCGCAGTCGGTTCGGGTCCATGGGCGATCAAGCTTTGGGGGCTCGGTGCAGTTGGTGCAAGGCGGCAACGCCTCGATCGAATCCGCCCGCATCAACGGCGACGTCCTGTTCGACGAGAACGTCGGCCCACTCAATGCGAGTGACAACATCGTCGGCGGCAACCTGCAGGCCTTCAAGAACCTGGGCGGCGTGACACTGGTACGCAACCAGATGAAGGGCAATCTGCAGTGCAAGGAAAACATTCCGGCCCCGACAGGTGGCGGCAACCGCGCCAGCAGCAAGGAGGACCAGTGCTCACGCTTGTGAGTCTTTGACGGGCTTCGCCGCAGGCCGGGCAACCGGGTCTGCGGCGAAGCGCCCTTATTCCACCGTCACGCTCTTCGCCAGATTGCGCGGCTTGTCGACATCGGTACCGCGCGCGCAGGCGGTGTGATACGCCAGCAATTGCAGCGGCACCACATGCAGGATCGGGCTCAGCGCGCCGTAGTGTTCCGGCATGCGGATCACGTGCAGGCCCTCACCGGATTCGATGCGGGTGTCGGCATCGGCAAACACGAACAGCTCGCCGCCGCGTGCGCGCACTTCCTGCAGGTTGCTCTTGAGCTTTTCGAGCAGCGCGTCGTTGGGGGCCACAGTCACCACCGGCATTTCGGCGGTCACCAGCGCCAGCGGGCCGTGCTTCAACTCGCCGGCGGGGTAGGCCTCGGCGTGGATGTAGCTGATTTCCTTGAGCTTCAGCGCGCCTTCCAGCGCGATCGGGTAGTGCAGGCCGCGGCCCAAAAACAGCGCGTTCTCCTTGTCGGCGAACTGTTCGGCCCAGGCCATCACTTGCGGCTCCAGCGCCAGCACCGATTGCACCGCCACCGGCAGGTGGCGCAGCGCCTTCAGGTGCTCAGCCTCCTGTTCGGCCGACAGGTAGCCGCGCGTCTTCGCGAGCGTGAGCGTCAGCAGGAACAGGCCCACCAGCTGGGTGCTGAACGCCTTGGTCGAGGCCACACCGATCTCGATGCCGGCGCGGGTGATGTACGAGAGCGCGCATTCGCGCACCATGGCGCTGGTGGCCACGTTGCACACCGTCAGCGTGTGCGGCATGCCCAGGGCACTGGCGTGCTTCACTGCGGCCAATGTGTCGGCGGTTTCGCCGCTTTGCGTGATGGTGACCACCAGCGTGCGCGGGTTGGGCACGCTGTCGCGGTAGCGGTATTCGCTGGCCACTTCCACGCTGGTCGGGATTTTCGCGATGCTTTCGAGCCAATACTTGGCCACCGAGCCGCTGTAGTAGCTGGTGCCGCAGGCCAGGATCAAGACCGAATCCACCTGCCCGAAGACCTTGGCGGCGCCTTCGCCGAACAGCGCGGGTGAGATGCCCTGCACCGCGTCCAGCGTGTCGGCAATGGCTTTCGGCTGCTCGAAGATTTCCTTTTGCATGTAGTGGCGGTAGGGCCCCAGCTCGGCCGCGCCCGAATGCGCCTGCACCGTGCGCACATGGCGCTGCACCGCGTGAAAGTGCCCATCGGCACCGGCGCTGTCTTTGGCGCCATCTTTGGCACTGATGGCCACGCTGTCCAGCCGCAGATCGACCACATCGCCTTCTTCGAGGTAGACGATCTGGTCGGTCACGCCGGCCAGCGCCATCGCGTCGCTCGCCAGGTAATGGTCGCCCAGCCGCTCGCCGGTGCCGATGCCCAGAATCAGCGGCGAGCCGGCGCGCGCGCCGATCACGCGCTGCGGCTCGTCCCGGCAGAACACCGCAATCGCATACGCCCCGCGCAGGCGCTGCACCGCGCGCTGCACGGCGCTCAGCAGATCACCGTCGTACAGGTGGTCAACCAGGTGGGCGATGACTTCGGTGTCGGTCTGGCTGTCGAAGCGGTAGCCCAGGCGGCGCAGTTCGTCGCGCAGCTCGTCGTGGTTCTCGATGATGCCGTTGTGCACCAGCGCCACGCGGCCCACAGCGGCCACGCCATCGCTTGCGCCGCCGGCATCAGCGCCAGCAGGGCCTGACGAAAAGTGCGGGTGCGCGTTGTGTACCGCCGGTGCGCCATGGGTGGCCCAGCGAGTGTGCGCAATGCCGGTGCTGCCTTCGACCTGCTCGGCCGCGACGTTGATCTCCAGCTCGGCCACCCGCTCGGTGCTGCGCGCGCGGCGCAGGCCGCCGCGCTGGTGCACCGCCACGCCGCAAGAGTCGTAACCCCGGTATTCGAGCCGCTTCAGGCCCTCGATGAGCACCGGGACGATGTTGTGCCTGCTGACGGCGCCGACGATGCCACACATGAAATATCTCCGGATGACGGGTGAGCAACGCCGATGCTACGCAGCCACGGCGCTCTGCGGGCCAGGCGCAGGGCCACGAAGGCCGCGCAATGGCACAAATGCGGCATTAATCACGTGATCTGTTTGACGATCACCAGGCCCTTCAGGTATTCGCCCTCGGGGAAGGTCACCGTCATCGGGTGATCGGGCGCAGCACCGGTGCGCGCGTGGATCTGCCCGTCGACGCCGGCGTCGAGCCCGGCACCGGCCACGATCTTGTGAAACAGATCCGCGCTGACGCCGCCCGAGCACGAAAACGTGAACAGCAGGCCGCCCGGCTCGAGCAGCGTGAACGCGAGGCGGTTGATGTCCTTGTAGGCCCGCGCGGCGCGCTCGGCCTGCGCGGCGGTGGAGGCGAACTTCGGCGGGTCGAGCACGATGGCATCGAAGCGGCGGCCCTGTTCGATGAAGCGGCGCAGCGTGGCGTTCACGTCGGCATCGATCGCGGTGTGGCGCGCGGCATCGAAGCCGTTCAGCGCCACGTGTGCCTGGGCCCGCTCGAGGGCGGGGCCTGAGGAATCGACGCTGGTCACCTCAAGCGCGCCACCAGCGAGCGCCGCCACACTGAAGCCGCCGGTGTAGCAGTAGCAGTTCAGCACCCGCTGCACGCCGAAGTGGCGCACGCTGTCGGCGAAGAGCTTGCGGCTGTCGCGCTGGTCGAGGTAGTAGCCGGTCTTGTGGCCGCGCGCCACATCCACGGTCAGTTTCCAACCGTGCTCGCGGATCGTGATTTCGGTGTCGGTGTCGGTGTCGGTGGCGGGTGCACCGCGCAACCAGCCCGTCACCGGAGGCAGGCCCTCCAGCTCGCGCACGCTGGCATCGCTGCGCTCGTACAGGCGCTGCAGGCCGGTTGCCTTCAGCAGCGCATCGGCGATCGTGGCCTTCCAGCGCTCGACACCGGCTGCCGTGAACTGCGCGCTCAGCGTGTCGCCGTAGCGGTCGACCACCAAGCCCGGCAGGCCATCGGCCTCGCCGTGCACCAGCCGCACCGCGTCGCTGTCGATGGGGAGGCGCGCGCGCACCGCCACGGCGCGGGCGATGCGGCGCTCGAAAAAGCTGGCATCGATGCGCTCGGCGGCGTCGAAGCTCCATGCGCGCACCTTGATAGACGACGCCGGGCTGTAGGCGCCCCAGGCCAGGAATTCGCCGCGCTGCGACTCGACGCGCACCGTCTCGCCCGCATCGGCGCGGCCACTGGCGATGCTGCCCTCGAACACCCACGGGTGGCGCTTGAGCAGCGAGCGCTCCTTGCCGTCACGCAGCTTGATGACTTTCATCGCCGCTCAGTCCTTGCGCTTGGCGCGGGGGTGCGCCGCGTCGTACACCTTGCTGAGGTGGCCGAAGTCGAGCTGGGTGTAGACCTGCGTCGTCGAGATGTTGGCGTGGCCGAGCAGCTCCTGCACCGCGCGCAGGTCGCCGCTGGACTGCAGCAGGTGCGACGCGAACGAGTGCCGCAGCATGTGCGGGTGCACATGGGTGGGCAGGCCGGCGTGCTGCGCCCGAAGCTTCAGGCGCGAGCGCACCTGACCGGCGGTGATGCGGGTGCCGCGGTTGCTGACGAGCAGGGCCGGCTCACCAGGCGCAGCCAAGGGACCTCGCAGAGCCAACCAATCCTGCAAGGCTTTCAGCGCCGGGCCGCCGACTGGCACGCTGCGCGGCTTGTCGCCCTTGCCGCGCACGTGCGCGGTGGCATCGCTGATGTCGATCCAGCCGACGGCCTGCGGGCCGGGATGCGCGTTAAGCGAGACCAGTTCGGCCACGCGCAAACCGCAGCTGTAGAGCAACTCGGTGATGCACCGGTCGCGCGCCGCAAGTGCCGGGCTGTTGCGGCGTTCGGTGATGTCGTCTTTGAACTCGGCCAGCGCCACCGCCTGATCGACCGCCAGCGCCTTCGGCAGCGGCTTGGGCGCCCGGGGTGGGCGCACACCCGCCACCGGGTTCTGCGCGACCCCGCCTTCGCGGCCCAGCCAGCGGTAGAAGCTGCGCCAGGCCGACAGCTCGATCGCGATGCTGCCCGGCGCCAGGCCCTGCGCATGCAACAGCCCGGCCCAGCGGCGCACATGGTGAGGTTGTACCTCGCGAATTGAGACAGGAGCGGCCTCGGCGTAGCCTTGCAGGCGCTCGAACGCCAGCCGATACATCGTGCGCGTGCGCTCAGCGAGGCGCCGCTCCACTTGCAGGTGCTCCAGATGGCGCCGCAGATCGTCGTGCAGCGCGCTCGTCGCTGGCGTGGCAGCGTCAGCAACAACAGAGCTCATGTCGACGCTGACCGGGTCGGTCACGCGGCTCGGATCAAGCGCGACAGACCCGCGCTGGCGATCTCGCCGATGCGCATCAGGAACTCGGTGCCCATGTCGGCTGCGAACCGGGTAGCGTCGGGCGACCCCAGCACCAGCAAACCGAACGCGTCGGTGGTGGCGCCGTGGCGCAGCGGGATCATCGCCAGGGATGCGACGGTGGTGGAATCTTCGAGCCAACCGGCGGCTTCGAAGCCGACGTTGGCACCGCAGTACGGCAGCGTCAGGCTGGAGGCGAAGGTCTTCGCGTCGGCGCTGACCTCGCGCGCGAATTCGCGGTCTGCCTGCGACACCGGCTGCTCAGCAGCCGCACCCCACACCCGGATGCCTGCCTGCGGAATCAGGAACTGCTGCTTCAGCTCACGCACCACCACCTCGGGCAGATCGGCGGCGTCCGCCGTCAGCATCAGCGCGCGGGTGTAGCGGTGCAGCCGGTCGGCGATGGCCACGTTTTCCTGACCATGGCGGATCATCTCCATGATCTTCTGCTCCAGGCCCTTGTGCTTCTCGCGCAGCAGGTCCATCTGCCGCTCCTGCAGCGACACGGCGCGTGTGCCGTGAGGGCTGCTGAGCTGGATCGAACTCAGCAATTCGGCATGCCGCTCGAAGAAGGCGGGCGTGTTGGCCAGGTAGTTGGCGATGTCGGCTTCCGTGATGCCTTGCACTCCGGTGGGGCTGCTCATCGGGCGGGGCTTTCAGTGGTTGTTTGAGTGGTGTGGTTCACAGTTCGATCTCTCCTTGGAACACGGTTTCGGCCGGGCCGGTCATGAACACGTGGCTGGCAAGCCCGTCGCGGGTGCCCTGCCATTCAATGGTCAACCGGCCGCCGCGCGCATCGACATCGACCACCGGATCGAGCAGCCCGAGCCGGATGCCCGCGACCACCGCCGCACAGGCGCCGGTGCCGCAGGCCAGAGTTTCGCCCGCGCCGCGCTCGAACACGCGCAGCCGAATGTGGTCGCGCGCGACGATCTGCATGAAGCCGGCGTTGACCCGCTTCGGAAAGCTGGTGTGGTGCTCGATCAGCGGGCCCTGCACGTCGACCGGTGCGGTGTCGACATCGTCGACCAGCTGCACCGCGTGCGGATTGCCCATCGACAGCACGGCCACCTGGACGGCGCGCCCCTTGATGGTCAGTGGCCACAGCTCGAACGTGGCGCCCTTGCGGTCGCCCTTGACCTTCACAGGGTGAGGCCGCAGCCCGGCCGCATGGAAGGGCACCTGCGGCAGGTCGAACACCGGCGCGTTCATGTCGACGGTGACGCGGCCATCGGGCTGCAGGTGCAGTTCCAGCAAGTTGTTGACGGTCTCTCAGACAGCCCCTGCTCGCGCACGTAACGCACGAAGCAGCGCGCGCCATTGCCGCAGTGCTCGACCTCTTCGCCGCTGTGATTGAAGATGCGGTAGCCGAAGTCGACGCCCGGCGTGTCGCTGCGCGTGACCACCAGGATCTGGTCGGCACCGACGCCGAATCGGCGGTCGCCGAGCCGGCGCATCTGTTCGGCACTGAGGTTCAGGGGCGTGCGGGTGGCGTCGAGCACGACGAAGTCGTTGCCGGCGCCCTGCATCTTGGTGAACCGGAGTTTCATGCGGAGATTATCGTCGCCGAGCCGGCCCAGAACGCCTGCCGCTCGGCGCCCATTCAGTACAGGCCGGGCTCGCCCAGCGGCCGGGTCTTGAAGCGGCGATGCACCCACAGGTATTGGGCCGGATGGCGCCGGATCTCGTCTTCGATCCAGCGGTTGATCGTGACGGTGTCGGCCACCGCATCGTCGGTCGGGAAGTTCGCCCAAGGCTCGAGGAAGCGCACCCGGTAGCCCTGGCCGCCGGGCAGCATCTCGGCGACGATGGGCTGCACCGTCATCGACAGCAGCTGCGCCATGCGGGAAGAGGTGAGCAGCGTGGCCGCGGGCACGCCGAAGAACGGCACGAAGGCCGAATCCTTGCGGCCGAAATCCATGTCGGGCAGGTTGAAGAAGGCGTCGCCTTCCTTGATGGCCCGCAGCAGCGGCTTGACGGTCTCGTGCCGGGAGAACAGCCGGTTCTTGCCGAAGCGGCCGCGGCCGCGGCGAACGGCCGCGTCGAACACCGGGTTGCTCTGCGACTGGTAGACGGTGCAGGCGGTGCGCGTGACAGTGAGCCGCATGGCAATCGCCGCCACGTCGAGCGCGAGGAAGTGCGGCACCAGCCACATCAGCGCACCGGGATGGGTGTCGGCAAACTGCGGCTGGCCTTCGACATGGATCAGCCGCTTCAGGCGCTCGGCCGAGGCATGCCACAAGAGGCCGCGCTCGAGCAGGCTGCGGCCCAGCAGCTTGAAATGCTCCAGCGCCAGCGCACGGCGCTCGGCCTCGGGGCGCTCCGGGAAACACAGCTCCAGGTTGCGCAGCGCGATGTGCCGCCGCGAGCGGCCCAGCGCCCACAGCACGACCCCGAGCCCGCGCCCGAGCGGCGCCAGCAGCGACAGCGGCAGCCAGTGCAGCAGCCACAGCAGCGCGAGCACGGCGTGGGTGAGCGCCGCCGTCAACTGGCGCATCGGCCAGGGCTTGTGCCTCTTGCCGCGACGCGAGCCGGCTTTCATGACGCCCCCTGCAGTGGAACGGGCGCCGCATGCGGCTTGCGGTAGCGGTGGTAGCCCCACAGGTACTGCTGCGGGCATTGCAGGATCAGCTGCTGCATCGCGCGGTTGATCACGGTGGCTGCGGCCACGTTGTCGTCGGGCAGCGGCTCGCCGAGCTCGCTCACGCGCACCCGGTAGCCGGCGCCTTGGGGCAATCGCTCGCCCCACACCAGCAGCAGCGCCGCGCCGGTTTGCTGCACCAGCCGGGCCGCAAGTGTCATCGTGTAGGCCGGCCGGCCGAAGAACGGGGCCCACACGCCCTGGCCTTCGGGCGGCACCTGGTCGGGCAGCAGGCCGACCACCTCGCCACGCTTGAGCGCGCGGATCATCTGCCGCACGCCGGCCAGCGTGGCCGGCGCGGCCTGGAGGCCCGGCCGGCGCCGCGCGGCCTCGACCAGATCGTGCAGCCAGGGCTGGCGAGCCGGGCGGTACAGCACCGTCATCGCGCCACAGCGCGCGCCATAGCGCTCGGCATACGACTGGCCGATCGCCTCGAAGCAGCCGAGGTGCGGGGTCAGCATCACCAGCCCGCGGCCGGCGGTCTGGACCGCTTCGATCAGTTCAGCCCCCTGCCAGTGCACCGGCATCGGCAGCGGCGCGCCTTGCGGGCGCAGCCACAGCGGCGGCAGCTCCATCATCATTTGGCCGGTGGCGGCGATGCCTGCCCTCGCCTGCGCCCAAGGCACACCGGCGCGGCCGGCGTTCGCGCGGAATCGCTCGCGGTGGGACGCAGACATCGCGTAGTACGCCCAACCCACCAGCGAGCCCAGGGCCTGCAGCCAGCGAAGCGGAAAACGCGCCAGAAAGCGCAGACTGCCGGTCAGGAAGATCGCCAGGAAGCGGGTCATCGAATCGCTAGAATCGGCTCGTCGCCGAGTTAAAGAACTACTTGCGGGGCGATTGCAGGTGGCTTCAAGACTTCTCATTGTCTTGGGCTCCTGCGGGGCAACAGCTCAACAAACCGCTAAAGCGTTCGCCGAAACTCCCGAAGTGAGCCGGCAACGCGAGTTGCAATCAACCGGAGTTTAAGAGTGGCGAACGATTTCCTTTTCACATCCGAATCCGTCTCCGAAGGCCACCCTGACAAGGTCGCCGATCAGATTTCGGACGCAATTCTCGACGCGATCTTCAAGCAGGACCCGCGCAGCCGCGTGGCCGCCGAGACGCTGACCAACACCGGCCTGGTGGTGCTGGCAGGCGAGATCACCACCAACGCGCACGTCGACTACATCCAGGTCGCGCGCGACACCATCAAGCGCATCGGCTACGACAACACCGAGTACGGCATCGACTACAAGGGCTGCGCGGTGCTGGTGGCCTACGACAAGCAGAGCAACGACATCGCCCAGGGCGTCGACCACGCGAGTGACGACCACCTCAACATCGGTGCGGGCGACCAGGGCCTGATGTTCGGCTACGCCTGCGACGAAACCCCCGACCTGATGCCCGCGCCGATCTATTACGCCCACCGGCTGGTGGAGCGCCAGGCCCAGCTGCGCAAGGACGGCCGCCTGCCTTTCCTGCGCCCGGACGCGAAAAGCCAGGTGACGATGCGCTACGTCGACGGCAAGCCGCACTCGATCGACACGGTGGTGCTGTCCACTCAGCACCACCCCGACCAGAGCGAATCGCCCACCAAGATGAAGGCGAGCTTCGTCGAGGCGGTGATCGAGGAGATCATCAAGCCGGTGCTGCCCAAGGAATGGCTGCAAAACACCCGCTACCTGATCAACCCGACCGGCCGCTTCGTCATCGGTGGCCCGCAGGGTGACTGCGGTCTGACCGGCCGCAAGATCATCGTCGACACCTACGGCGGCGCCTGCCCGCACGGCGGTGGCGCCTTCAGCGGCAAGGACCCGAGCAAGGTGGACCGCAGCGCGGCCTATGCCGCACGCTACGTCGCCAAGAACATCGTCGCCGCGGGCCTGGCGCGGCAATGCCAGATCCAGGTCGCGTATGCGATCGGCGTGGCCAAGCCGATGAACATCACGGTGTACACCGAAGGCACCGGCGTGCTGCCCGACGACAAGCTGTCAGCCCTGGTGGCTGAACACTTCGACCTGCGGCCCAAGGGCATCATCCAGATGCTGGACCTGCTGCGCCCGATCTACGAAAAGACCGCCGCCTACGGCCACTTCGGCCGCGACGAACCCGAGTTCTCCTGGGAACGGGCCGACAAGGTGCAGACGCTGCGGGCCGCAGCGGGGCTGTAACCGCTGGCGGAGAAGCGCGCCGCGCAGGGATAGGTACATCTTTGCGGCGTTCCCCGCGGTCAACCAGGGGCCCGTGCCCCCCATGTTCACGGGGTTGACGTCTTGCGCTTCAGGCGGCAGCCTCTTTGGGTTGGTTATGGGGCGCGTCACCGTTTAGAAGATGGCTTTTCCCCGTACCGTCACAATTCCCCGGGAGGCACCCCATGATGACAACGTTTGCTGGCCCACTGCGCATGGCCGCTCTGCTCGGGCTCGCCGCATTCTCCATTCCGTCGCACGCGGTCGTCGTGTTCTCGTCGGATTTTGAGTCAGGGCTTCCCGCGTCAATCAGCCCGGGGGATGCGGTGCTGACCGGCGTTCAAGGCTTTTCAGGCCTGGGGCCTGCAGGCAATCAATTCAGTGGCAGCTTCCTGCGCAGCCCCACAGGAAATGTCGTGACGCTGACACTGACAAACTTGCCCACGCACGATGCGCTCAGCATCGGGTTTCTGTTCGCCGCCATCGACTCTCTGGACGGCACCGGAACCTTTCCCTCTGGCGACTTCTTCCGCATCGACATCGATGGCGTGAATCGGTTTCGAGAGTCGTTCGCCAATGCGCTGGACTCGCAAGTCCAGTCGTACGTCGCGCCCGCCGGTGGCGAACTGGCGCGCAAGCAAGACCTCGGGTTTGGAGGTCCGGGAAGCTTCTACAGAGACAGCGCCTACGACTTCAACGTGGACGGGCGGTTCCAGAGTTTCGCGCACACCGCATCATCGGTGACGATCGCGTTTTCGATCGAAGGGGTAGGCATTCAGCCACTCACAGACGAGTCGTGGGCTTTCGACAACCTCGCCGTCACAGCGTTCTCAACAACGCCACCCATCCCCGAGCCTTCGACCTACGCCTTGATGCTCGCCGGGCTCGGCGCTGTGGCGTGGGCTCAAAGGCGTCAAGCCCGGTAACGCGTGGCCAGTTCGATCGTCGACATCGCACGGTCAGTGCGGTACATCCCGCATCTGTGACTCGCAGGCCCAGGCGCGTGCCGTTGTGACGCGCCCCGCGCTCTTTTTTTACGCAGCGGTCGTCTTCGTCCTCCTCGTGCGTTCGGGCGTAGGCGCGTACGAGCAAACCACCTGGGCGATGGAGGTCGCGCCCGTGGCCATTGCGCTGCCGCTGATGCTGGCCACGCACCGGCGCTTTCCGCTCACGCCGTTGCTGTACGCCCTGATCGCCTTGCACATGGGGGTGCTGATGCTCGGCGGGCACTACACCTATGCCCGCGTGCCGCTGGGTTTCTGGATGCAAGATGCCTTCGACTTCACCCGGAACCACTACGACCGCATCGGCCACCTGATGCAGGGCTTCGTGCCGGCCATCGTGGCGCGTGAAATCCTGCTGCGCCGCACGACACTGTCGGCGCCCCCGATGCGCGGCGGCTGGCTGTTCCTTGTGGTCACCTCGATCTGCCTGGCGTTCAGCGCGCTGTACGAGTTGATCGAATGGGGTGCGGCCGAGGCGATGGGCGCGGGCGCAGACGACTTCCTCGGCACCCAGGGCGACCCCTTCGACACGCAAAAGGACATGTTCTGCGCCTGGATCGGCGCGATGGCCGCCCAGTGGCTGCTCGCCCGCTGGCACGACCGGCAGATCGGCCGCCTGCCCGCACCGCCGGCCTGAGCCGGGCGTTCAATGCGCCGGTGATTCGGCCGCCTTGGGCTGCGCGGCGTCGAGCACATGGCGCACCATGGCAAGGGCCAGCTCGCGCTCTCCGACGAAGACCTGTGCCGCGCCATCGTGCCGCAGCCGTTCGGCCTCTTCTTCGCTGTGCGACCGCACGACGATCTGGATGCCCGGGTTGAGCGTCTGCGCCACCTCGATCATGCGCCGCACGCCGACGGTGTCGGGCACCGCGATCACCAGCATGTGCGCACGGGCGATGTGCGCCTGCACCAGCACCACCGGATCGGTGGCATCGCCCAGCACCGCCGCGCAGCCTTCGGCGCGCAGCGCCTCCACGCGCTCGCGGTTCTGATCGGCAACCACGTAGGGCACGCCGGCCTGTGACAGCGCGCTGGCGATGTGCTGCCCGACGCGCCCGTAACCCACGATCACCACCTGGCGCGCCAGGTACTTCGATTCGGTGTTTGCGGGCAATTCGGTCAGCGGATCGTCGCGGGCCTCGAGCTGCCGTGCGAGCGCCGAGTGCTGCCGCAGCCAGCGCTGCAGCGGCTCGATCGCGGTGAACACCAGCGGGTTCAACGCGATCGAGATCAGAGCCCCGGCCAGGATCAGGCTCTGGCCTTCGGGCGGCAGCAGTTTCAGCGACACGCCCAGGCCGACCAGGATGAACGAGAACTCGCCGATCTGCGCCAGGCTGGCCGACACCGTCAGCGCGGTGTTCAGCGGATAGCGGAACAGCAGCACCACGGCCGCGGCCGCCAGCGACTTGCCGAGCACGATGATGCCCACCACCGCGAGCACCTGCAGCGGCTGCTCGATCAGCACGCGCGGCTCGAACAACATGCCCACGCCGACGAAGAACAGCACCGCGAAAGCGTCGCGCAGGGGCAGCGAATCCTGCGCGGCGCGGTGGCTGAACTCGGACTCGCGCAGCACCATCCCGGCGAAGAAGGCCCCGAGCGCGAACGACACGCCGAACAACGCCGCCGAGCCGTAGGCGATCGTCACCGCCGCGGCAATCACGCACAGGGTGAACAGCTCGCGCGAACCGGTGCGCGTCACCTCCCAGAGCAGCCACGGGAAAAATCGCCGCCCGACCACCAGCATCAGCGCGACGAACAGCATCACTTCGAGCAGCGTGCTCCCGAGCGTCCACCACACCCCAGTGGCGTCCGCGGCCGCGCCCGGCACCTGCCCGCCCAGCGACCCGGCCAGCGCCGGCAGCAGCACGAGCACCAGCACCATGGCAAGGTCTTCGACGATCAGCCAGCCGACCGCGATGCGGCCGTTCATGGTGTCAACCACGCCGCGACTCTCCAGGGCCTTCAGCAGCACCACGGTGCTGGCCACCGACAGCGACAGCCCGAACACCACCCCGGCGCCCAGGCTCCAGCCCCACAGGTGGGCCACGCCCATGCCCAGCAGGGTGGCCACGGCCATCTGGGCGATGGCGCCGGGCAATGCGATCTTGCGCACGGCCATCAGGTCGTCGATCGAGAAATGCAGGCCGACACCGAACATCAGCAGCATCACGCCGATCTCGGACAGCTGCGCGGCAATCTCCACATCGGCCACGAAGCCCGGGGTTCCGGGCCCGATCAGCACGCCGGCCAGCAGATAGCCGACCAGCGCGGGCAGGCGCAGCCGCACGGCCAGAAAGCCCAGCACCAGGGCCAGACCGAGACCCGCAGCGATGGTCGTGATCAGCGAGATGTTGTGAGGCATCGCACAAGCTTAAAGCCTGCATGTGCCCGGACCGGCGCCCTGGAGACCCTGCCCTCAGCTCCGCCGGATTTCGGCCGATTACAATCTTTCCATCCGAGGAGCGTTGCAAGGCACGTCAGTGTCCCAGGCTCGGAGTTGATCATTGCAACCGCGCTCACCCGCACGATGGTTCTTCGTGGGTGAGTGAGTCATTCCTAGACCGTTCCCTGTGTCGCCGTGCGGGTTCCTCATTCACTGGAGCCTGACATGAACGCTGTTCTGAAACCGACCGCCGACTACGCCGTGGCCGACCTGTCGCAAGCCAACTTCGGCCGCAAGGAAATCAAGATCGCCGAGACCGAGATGCCCGGTCTGATGGCGATTCGCCACGAATTCACCGCCAGCCAGCCGCTCAAGGGCGCGCGCATCACCGGCTCGCTGCACATGACGATCCAGACCGCCGTGCTGGTGGAAACACTGCAGGCCCTGGGCGCCAAGGTGCGCTGGGCTTCTTGCAACATCTTCAGCACGCAGGACCACGCCGCCGCGGCGCTGGTCGAGCAGGGCACCCCGGTGTTCGCCTACAAGGGCGAGACGCTGAAGGACTACTGGGACTACACCCACCGCATCTTCGAGTTCGGCACCAAGGGCAGTGAAGGCGAAGGCCCGAACATGATCCTCGACGATGGCGGCGATGCCACGCTGCTGATGCACCTGGGCAAGCGCGCTGAAAAGGACGCCTCTCTGATCGCGAACCCCGGCAGCGAGGAAGAGCGCGAGCTGTTCGCAGCCATCAAGGCCAAGCTGGCCGTGGACCCCACCTGGTACAGCCGCAAGAGCGCAGAGATCATT
>LNEY01000008.1 GCA_001464195.1 Burkholderiales bacterium Ga0077547 | reverse complement strand
CCCGGGACGACGACGTTCACGCTGGTCTTCCGCGATCCTTGACTCAGGCCCGACGGCTCACCTGGCCGACCGGCGCGGCTCAGCCGATATCGCCGATGAATCGAATGTCGCTGGCATCGCAAGGAACTCGAAGTTCGTGGTGCCATCGCTCCAGGTCGCAGCGCAGGCGGTGGCCGCCGGGTGCCGGCCGCGTGCGCACGAACGACTCCGATGCCGTCTCGACGCCGAGCGCGTCGTCGGCGGCTGCCCGTGCTGCCTGCAGCAGCCCGCCGTGGTCGCCGCCAAGATGGCAAGACTGTCATGTGTTCGTCCTGCGGTGGTTGGTGGCGGGTTTCTAGAGTGGTGTCGCGATGCAGCCGATGCGTCGCCGGCCGTGCTCCGGCCAGGCCGAAACCCTGCAAAGAAGGAGAACACCATGAACCTGATCCTCGCCCTCAGACGTATCGCCATCCTCGGCATGGGTGCGGCATCCCTCACCGCATTCGCGGCCGGTGCGGAGACGTTCATGAACGGCCAGTCCATCTACGGCCAACCGGCAAGTGCTGCACAGGCGACGCGGGTCATCGATCTGTCCACCGCAAGACTCCCCAACATCGACTACGGCGAAACCGTGAAGTTCGTGAACGACCGGAACCAGGACTTCACCTGGACTTTCAGTGGCTTGGATCGGCGCGCCGTTGGGCTCACTGCCATCGCCCCGACCGGCTTCGACGCCAAGCAGAAGTCGGTCTATGTTGGCCGAAGCCCGGCCAACCGTCGCTGAGCGTCGCGACCAACCCTGGCGATCTACAGAGAAGGCTTCAGATCCGGATTGCAGTTGTGGTGGATCAGTTCACCTTCGCAGCCCGGCCGGCGGGCGTACAGCGCCTGCTCCAGCGCGTCCAACACGAACTCGGTCTGCATCGACGTGCTCACGCGCCAGCCGACGATGCGCCTGGCGAACACGTCGATGACGAAGGCCACGTACACAAACCCTTGCCAGGTCGCAACGTAGGTGAAGTCACTCACCCAAAGCTGGTTCGGCCGCTGGGCATGGAACTGTCTGTTGACGCCGGTCCACCGGGCACGCCGCCTTCAGGTCGGGCAGCGTCGTGCGTACGCACTTGCCGCGCATCACCCCGCGCAGGCCCAGCCGGCGCATCAGCCGCCCCACCGTGCAGCGCGCCACCGCGACGCGCTCGCGGTTGAGCTGCCGCCCGACCTTGTCTGCGCCGTAAACGTAGCCGAAACGAACACAACGCGCTTCGGCACCGCTGACCGTACCTGGCGAGGCTGCGGGCCTGCGAGCCTCTGGTCTTGGTGCCCCCGGGGCCAGGACGGCCGGGGTCGCGATGACTTTTCGATCGAGATCATCGGATGCCAACCCGCCCGACGCGCCTACCCTTGTCGAAACCAGGGGCCGTGTGGCCGCTGACACCGCGCACCGGCGCATGCCTCCGAGAGTCATGAAGATGCACAGCGAGCCTCCGTCCGTCTCGGCAGTTGATGTGCCGTCCGCGTCGCCCTATCAGCAGCGATCGTCAGCCCCGGCTCGGGCTCCGCGTCGCGTCCCCGCTGCGAGGCACCGTGAGCCCCCGCTCGCCAGCCCGCCGGCCAGTTCGACGCGAGGTGCGGACTACGTGACCATCCCCGTCGCGGCTGCCATGACCGGTTACTCGCCCAAGGCCATCAGGCGCAAGATAGAGGCTGGGGTCTGGCTCGAAGGTCGCGAGTTCCGCCGTGCGCCAGACGGCCACGTGCTGATCAGCGTGAAGGGGTACGAGTCATGGGTCGAAAGGGGACGGGCGTAGAGGTTCGCGGCAACGCCATCCGCATCCAGTTCACGTACAACGGCGAGGTGCTGCGCCGCACCCTGAACATCGATGGCAAGCCATTGCCACCGACGACGGCCAACCTGAAGTACGCGCATCGCCTGGCGGCGGAGATCCGGGAGCGCATCCGCTTCGAGAGTTTCTCGCTCGCCGAATACTTCCCCGCCGACGGCGACGTCGGTCAGCCGCAGACCGTCGGCACGCAGCTCGACGACTGGCTGTCGGCGCAGCGCCTCGAGGTCTCCACCACGGCCGGCTACTCGAGCGCGATCAAGTTCTGGAAGGCAGCGGTCTGTGATCGGCGTGGCTCGAAGCTGGGCGACAGGCCGGTACGGATGCTCAAGCACAGCGACGTGCTGACGGCCCTCGCCTCGCGGCCCGAACTGACGGGCAAGACCGTCAACAACTACGTCTCGGTGCTGCGCAAGGCAATGGAACTGGCAGTCGCCGACAAGGCCATCGCGACCAATCCGGTCAGCGCCGTCGCGCGCGCGAAGCACCAGAGGCCCCTGCCCGACCCGTTCTCGCGCGAAGAGGCCGAGATCATCGTCGCCGACATGGCGGCGCACTACCCCGCACCGATCACAAACTACGTCGAGTTCAAGTTCTTCACGGGCTTGCGCACCTCGGAGAGCTTCGGCCTGCGCTGGCGCGATGTCGATCTGTCCAGCAAGCACCTGCTCGTGCACCGGGCAATCGTGCGCGGCGTCGAGAAGCTGAACACCAAGACCAACACTGCTCGCCAGGTGATCCTGAACAGCAGGGCGCTCGCCGCGGTACAGCGTCAGCGCAAGCACACCCAGATCAAGGGCGAGCACGTCTTCCTCGACCCGCGCTACGACCAGCCCTGGTTCGAGGAGCGCGCCTTCCGGCGCAGCTACTGGGAGCCGACGCTGAGGCGGCTGGGCATGCGCTACCGACCGCCCTACAACACCCGCCACACCTACGCCACCATGATGCTGATGGCCGGCATGACGCCAGCGTTCTGCGCCAATCAGCTTGGGCACTCGGTGGAGATGTTCCTTCGCACGTATGCGAAGTGGATCGACGGCGGTCAGAACGCGCTGGAGATGGGGCGCCTGGAAGCGGCCATCGCACCGAGCGCCTCGACGAGCGCGCCGAAGAAAGGTCGCTGAGTCACTCGCGTAGCAGCGAGCAAGAGCGCTGACCGATCGGCCGAACGAGCGGCCCTGTGAGAGCGCCTGTTCGGCGGATTTATCCCCGATTTATCCCAAGAAAGGCCTCGAAGCTCCTAACTTGTTGATTTTAAAGGGAAATATTGGGGTGGCTGATGGGGCTCGAACCCACGACAACAGGAATCACAATCCTGGACTCTACCAACTGAGCTACAGCCACCGCAGACTGCAAGTATAGGCGATGCCCCGCGCCCAGAGGCACTGCACAACACCGCTTGACATCAGGCTCAACGACCGTCGGCCGTCTCGGTCGAGGCGGTCTTCGCCGTCGCCTTGGCATCGATCTGGACCTTGAACCGCTCTTTCAGCGCGCCGAGGTACGCTTGGGCTTCGGCATCGGCCCAGGCCTGTTGATATTGGTTCTTGGCTTGCGCGGCATCGGCCACGATGGGATCACGGCCGATGACCTGCAGGACCTTCGCGACGGCATAGCCATCCGCGCCCAGATCGATACCGACGAAGCTCGGTAGCTTCTTCGGATCGACGCCCATGATCGCCAGTGTGGTGGCCTTGCCGAGCTCCTGAATCTGCAGCCTCGAGACCTGTCGCGGCTCGATACCTATGTCGGTTTGCGGCGCCTGCTGCAGCGCGGCAAGACGCGCCTTACCCTCGGCTTGCGCGAGCGCTGCGGCCTGCGCGGCAACGACACCTGCGCGGACCTGCTCCCTCACCTCAGCCAGCGGCAGAGCCTGGGCGGCTTGATACTGGACGACTCGACCAGAGACCAGCTGATTGGCCGCAGTTTCCACTGCATCGGTGTTGCGCTTATTGCGCAAGACATCGTCGGAGTACAGCGCATCGAGGAACTTCGGTGAAGCGAGTGGACCCGTCGAACTGGGCGCTGGCTGGCGCGTTACACCCTGCGCCGTTTTCAGCTCCAGCTTGTATTTGTCCACCACCGGATTGAGACTGTCCGATTGCTCATAGACCAGATTGGTGAAGTCCGCTGCAGCTTCAGAGAATTTCTGTTGCGCCAGTTGCCGGCGCACTTCCGTCTCAATTTCTGCGCGCACGCTTTCGAAGCTGCGCTTGTCGCCACCACGCTGGTCCGTCACACGGATGATGTGGTAACCAAAATCAGTTTCAATCACGCCACTGGTTTCACCGACCTTGAGGCCATACGCCGTGTCCTCGAACGGCTTGACCATCGCACCGCGACCAAAGAAGTCCAGATCGCCGCCGTTGACCGCCGAGCCAGGGTCTTGCGAGTTTTTCTTGGCGAGCTCGGCAAAGCTGCTCGGATCCTTCGAGAGATCGGCCAACAGGGCCTCGGCCTTGGCCTTGGCTTTCTCGCGATCAGCCGCGGGTAACGACTTGTCAGCTGCGATCAGGATGTGGCTGGCACGGCGCTCTTCCGGCGTGGTGTAACGCGCAGCGTTTTCGGTGTAGTACCGCGAGAGGTCTTCTTCGTTGATCGAGACCTGCTGGCCCATTGCATCGAGATCGAGCACCACGTACTCAATGCTCGCCTGCTCTGGCGCTTGAAACTGCGAGGCATGAGCGGGGTCCTTGTAATAGGCCTCCAGATCAGCGTCGGTGGGCTGAACGCGTTCGGTGTAGCTAGCAGCATCGAAGCGCTGCAAGACGACCTCGCGCTGCTGGAAGAAGGCATCCAGCGTCTGGTCCGCGGCAGTGGTCGAGGCAAAGCCAGTGCCCGACACCCCGAGCAGAACTTGGTTGACCGACAGGTCCTGACGCAGCCGCCGAGCAAACTCGTCGCTGGACAGTCCCTGGGCGGCCAGCAGATCCTTGTTGACGCTGCCATCCGGATTGCGGATCCCGGCGAACTGCGGATCCGTGGCAAAGAGACGCTGCAGGCGGTCGTCGGTGGTCGTGAGATGCAGTTGTTCGGCAGTCGCCAGCATCACGCGCTGACGAATTAGAACTTCGAGCGTCTGCTGCCGAGCTTCGGGGCTGTCGAACAGCTTGGGGTCGAAGTTGGGGTTTTGCCTTTGCACCCGCTCGATCTGTTCGCGATGCGACTCATCCCATTCGGCCTGGGTGATCGAATGTCCGGCCACTTTAGCGACCGACTGCCGCGCTCCCTCGTTGAGGCCGATGTATCCCTCAACGCCCAGGAACACGAACGACGGCACGATCAGCACAATCAGTGCGTACTGGAGCAAGCGCATGTGCTTGCGGAAAAAATCGAACATCAACAACCTCGGATGGATGCACCGGCAAGCTGCAGTGCTTAGAGAAATCGGACATCGGAACAGCTTGGTTTCCGAATGCGAAAAAGGCGAACCACGGTTCGCCTTTGCTCGGTGACTGCCTTTGATTTTATCTGCAGCCCCAGACCGATGTCCGAGAGTGCGTGCACTGCGTCTGGTGGGTGCTGAGGGGCTCGAACCCCCGACCTACGCCTTGTAAGGGCGCCGCTCTACCAACTGAGCTAAGCACCCACAGTGCCTGGTGATCGCCCTATTTCAGCGCGTCCTTCAGAGCCTTGCCTGGACGGAACTTCGGAACCTTGGCTGCCTTGATTTTGATGGCCGCGCCGGTGCGCGGGTTGCGACCGCTGCGAGCGGCGCGCTTGGTCACGCTGAACGTGCCGAAACCGACGAGCGTCACGCTGTTGTTCTTTTTGAGCGTCGACTTCACACCACCGATGAGCGCCTCGAGAGCGCGACCCGCGGCCGCCTTGGAAATGTCCGCTTGCTTGGCGATGTGTTCGATCAATTCTGACTTGTTCACAAAGTGTCCCCCTCGAATTGGATGCGTATGGTTGGAGTCGGCAGTGACCGTGCGCCTCACCCCACACGGACCCCAGGGCATTACAGCCGTGCGGTTGTTAGGTGTCAAGCGCGCCGCCTGATTCTATCGAGACGAACGAGCCGTGCCGAAGCAACGTCAGTCGGAGCGCCCCCGGGATGGCGCCCTGACGACCCGTGACACTCCGATGGCGGTCAGCGCCATGCCCAACAGCATGGGCACAGTGAGCACCTCATCGAAGAGCACCCACGCCATCAGCGCCGTGGTCGGTGGCACCAGGTACAGCAGACTGGTGACGCGGGTAGCGGCGCCGCGCTGGATCATCAGATACAGCAGCGAGCTGCCGCCCAGCGTGAGGCCGAACGCGGACCAGAGCAGCGCTGCCACCAATGTCGCGTTCCAGCGCATCGCTTCGGATTCAGCCCATGCCAAGGGCAGGCTCACCAGCAGCGCCGCCAACAGTTGGGTTGTGTTGGCAGTGCGCACATCGCAACGCGTCACGAAGCGCTTCTGGTACAGCGTCCCAGCCGTGATGCCGATCAGCGCCAATAACGCGAGGCACAGGTTCCAGGGCGTGATCTCGCCCACCCCCAGTTTGCGCCAGACCACCAGGATCAAGCCAGCCAAGCCCAAGCCCAGACCGCTCCATTGACGTGCAGTGACCGCATGGGCGTGATCAGACGAGGTGATCGAGGACAGCCACAACGCGGTCAGCACCGGCTGCAAGCCCACCAGCAAGGCGACCGTGCCTGCGCCCATGCCCGCCTTCACGGCCGCCCAGACGCCACCCAGATACGCGGCATGCATCAGCACACCCGTCACACCGAGGTGGAACCATTGCGCCCGGCCCACCGGCCACGGGGCTCGCGCCCAGTAGATCCACGCGCCAAAGCATGCAATGGACAACCCGTACCGCCAGCACAGGAACGTGAACGGCGGTGCATCGGGCATGGCGAAGCGCGCCACAACGAATCCGGTGCTCCAGATCAGCACGAACACGGCAGGCATGGCGCGCAGCGCCGCGTCGCTGCGCGAATCTACGAAGAACGCCACTGTCCCGCTAACGCGCCTTGGCGCGGATCTCTGGCAGCGCTTTCTGCAGGTAGTACACCATCGACCAGACCGTCAGCACCGCGGAGAGGCAGATCAGCACGGTGCCCCAGGCATGCGTATCGATGAAGCCGAACAGCCTGTCGTCGAACAACAGGAACGGGATCGCAATCATCTGCACCACGGTCTTCACCTTGCCGATCATGTGCACCGCCACGCTGCGCGAAGCGCCGATCTGGGCCATCCATTCCCGCAGCGCAGAAATGGCAATCTCCCGCCCGATGATGACCAGCGCCACCAGCGCGTGCAGCCGGTTCAGGTGCACCAAGACCAGCAGGGCAGCACAGACCAGGAACTTGTCAGCCACCGGGTCGAGAAAAGCCCCGAAGGAAGACATCTGATTGAGCTTGCGTGCCAGGTAGCCATCGGCCCAGTCGGTCAGCGCAACAACGATGAACAGCACCGTGGCGACCGTGTTCTGGGTGCCTGTTTGCAGGTCCAGATAAAACACGCCGACCACCAACGGGATGGCGACGATGCGGGCCCAGGTGAGAAGCGTCGGCAAATTGAAAAACATGCAAATGATTGTGCCGTGTTGCCCAGAACCTGCGGTCATTGAGTGTTGAGTGTGCGGGGCTTGAAGCGGCGATCGTCGTTGAATAGAAACGTTTCCGTGATCCGCCAGGGTCGAGGCAGGTGGGAGACATCACCGAACGGCGCCGCGCGATGCACCGCATCGATGGCGATTTGAATGGTGTCCTTCGCCTGGCGGGGTGGGCGCATCACGTCGATGCGACGAATCGAGCCATCGGCGTTCAGATCGATCGCCAGCACTGGAATGGCCAACAGCACCTCGGGCGCGCGGTCCGTGTAGGTCAAGTGCGGATTGGCCGCCAGGATGCGGCGTGCTGCCTGCTGCTGAAGTTCATGGGCGCTGCGTACTGGCGTGGGTGGTGGCAAGCGGATTGCACCCTGCGGCACGCCAACAACGGTCGACTCCACCGCACGGGTGGCCGCGGACGGTAGCGTCACCACGGCTTTGGTGACAGGCGCTGGCGCCCGGGTCGGTGGTCCTGAACAACTGGCGAGGAACGCGACAACCCCGCAGGAAAGCAGCGAGACGCCTACCCGTCGTGGAACGTAACACGTCGTCATGGAAATCCGTTCAGTGCAATGCACGGTAAATGGCCTCGGCCAGGTCTTTCGAGATGCCCTCGACCGTCAGCAGATCGTCGACGCTGGCGCTTGCCACGCCGCGCACACCACCGAAACGCTGCAGCAGCTTCGCCCGCTTCTTGGGCCCGACACCATCGATGTCTTCGAGTTTGCTGCCACCGGTACGCACACTCGCGCGCTTGGCTCGCATGCCGGTGATCGCGAAGCGGTGGGCCTCATCACGGATCTGGGCCACGAGCATCAGTGCGGCTGAATCCCTGGCCAGCGTGACTTTCTCGCGTCCGTCGGCGAAGACCAGTTCCTCCAGGCCCACCTTGCGCCCCTCGCCCTTCTCGACACCGACGATCAGCCCGAGATCCAGCCCCAGTTCCTCGAACACCTCGCGAGCCATGCTGACCTGCCCACGACCACCGTCGACCAGTACCAGGTCAGGCAATCGCAAGTCGGGCTTGGCGATCATTTCGTCATCGTCCGGCGGGTTTGCGGCATCCTCGGCGTGCTTGGCCACCTGGGCGGCCAGCTTCCCGTAGCGGCGCATCAGCACCTGACGCATCGCCGCGTAGTCATCGCCGCCGGTGATGCCTTCGATGTTGTAACGGCGGTACTGGGCGCTGCGCATCTTGTGGTTCTCGAACACCACGCAGGATGCCTGCGTGGCCTCGCCCGCGGTGTGGCTGATGTCGAAACACTCGATGCGAAACGTATCCAGCGCGTCGGCGTCGATCTCCAACACCTCGACCAGTGCGCGCGTGCGGGCTTGCTGCGAGCCCTCCTCGGCCAGCAGCTGCGCCAGGCGCAGGTCGGCGCCTTTGACGCACATGTCGAGCCAGGCGCGGCGGGCATCTCGCGGCTGGTGCTGCGCCGTCACCTTCACACCGCATTGCAACGACAGGGCCTCGATCAGCGCTTTGTCTACCGGATGGCTCAACACCAGCAAAGGCGGCACGCCACCGTCCAGGTAGTGCTGCGCGATGAAGGCTTCGAGCACCAGCGCTTCGGGTGACACTGAAGGCTTGCCGCTGTCGTCGGTGGCCGAGTCGGCGCCCAGCGTGGTCGCGTCATCCACGTGCACCGGGAAGAAAGGCCGATCTCCCAGGTGTCGGCCGCCGCGCACCATCGCCAGGTTGACGCAGGCGCGACCGCCCTGAACCTTGACGGCAAGGATGTCCGCGTCGCGCGTCGCAGCGCCCGTGTTGTCCTCGACCGACTGCTGATGCAACACGCGCGACAGCGCACCGAGCTGATTGCGGATCTCGGCCGCCTGCTCGAACTGCAGGGCATCGGCGTGCGCCATCATCTGCGCTTGCAGCGTGTCCATCACCTGCTGCTGTTCGCCCTGCAGAAAGCGCTCGGCGTTGGCCACATCGCGCGCATAGTCGTCGGGCGAAATCAGGGCCACGCACGGTCCGGAGCAGCGCTTGATCTGATGCAGCAGGCAGGGGCGGCTGCGATTGTTGAACACGGTGTCCTCGCAGGTGCGCAGTCGAAACACCTTCTGCAGCAGCTGAATCGACTCCTTCACTGCCCAGGCGCTGGGGTACGGACCGAAGTAACGGTGACGCTGGTCGACGGGTCCGCGGTAATAGGCCATGCGCGGGTACTGCGCAGCGTTCGACGCAGACGGCGCACGGGCCGTGCCGGTGATCTTCAGGTACGGGTAGCTCTTGTCGTCGCGGAACAGGATGTTGTAGCGCGGGTTCAGCGTCTTGATCAGGTTGTTCTCGAGCAGCAGCGCCTCGGCTTCGGAGCGCACCACCGTCGTCTCCATCCGCACGATCTTCGTGATCATGTGGCCGATGCGCGTTCCGCCGTGCTGCTTCTGGAAATAGCTGGAGACCCGCTTCTTCAGGTCGCGCGCCTTGCCCACGTACAGCACACCGCCCTGCGCGTCGTAGTAGCGGTACACGCCCGGCAGACCGGGCAGCGCAGCCACGTCGGCGAGCAGACGTTCACGCTGTGCCAGGGCTGGATCGACGGGTTCGGGGGTGTCGGACATGCCCAGCGATTGTGCCGAGGCTCGGATAATTCGCCGATGCCCTTGACCGCGCCACCTCAACCCCGCACGCGCGTCACCTGGGATGTGTTCTGCCGCGTCGTCGACAACCACGGCGACGCGGGCGTGTGCTGGCGGCTGGCGGCGGACCTGGCCTCGCGCGGGGTCAAGGTGCGCCTGTGGATCGATGACGCACACGCACTGGCCTGGATGGCGCCCGAGGGTCGGGTCGGCGTCGACGTGCGGCCTTGGCCAGCGGCAGACGATGCCTTTGCCATCGCGACCACCGAGCCCGCCACGGTGGTGATCGAGGCCTTCGGTTGTGGCTTGCCCGAGCCTTGTCTGCGCTACCTGGCGCGCGCGCACCAGCAGTCGACCGCACCGGTCTGGATCAACCTGGAGTACCTCAGCGCCGAGGCTTACGTGGAGCGCAGCCATGGCCTCCCTTCCCTGCAAGGCAGCGGTCTCGCCTGCGGACTGACGAGCTGGTACTTCTATCCGGGGTTCACCGCTCGCACCGGTGGCCTGCTGCGCGAGTCCGACCTGCTGCAGCGACAAGCCGCGTTCAGCCGCGAGGCGTGGCTGGCCGATCTCGGCGTGGCGGTGGAGCCCGGTGAGCGCCTGGTCAGCCTGTTCTGCTACGCGAATCCGCACGTACCGGAACTGCTGCAGGCACTGGCCGCGCGCCCCACACTGCTGCTGACCACGCCCGGCCACGCGTCCGATCAGGTGGCGCAGGCCATGGCCCAAAGCGGCGCGCGGGACAACGTGCGCATCCATCCCCTGCCCTGGCTGACGCAGCTCGATTTCGACCACCTGCTCATGTGCTGCGAGCTGAATCTGGTGCGCGGCGAAGACTCCCTGGTGCGCGCCATCTGGGCGGGGCGCCCGTTCCTGTGGCAGATCTACCCGCAGCATGACGGGGCGCATGCGACCAAGTTCGCGGCGTTTCTGACCCGTGCATCGCAGGCTGCCGAACCGGCCGTGGCCGAGGCGATCCGGCGCGCTGCGTGGCGCTGGAACCACCTCTCCACGACAGCAGACCACGACGCGTGGAGCCTGCTGAATTCGCCGTCACAGATGTCCGCCTGGGCGCAGTCGTGCAGCGCCTGGCGCTCCGATTTGCTGGCCCAGACCGACCTCACCACCCAGCTGATGGCGTTCGCGAACGCCAAATCCAGCCTTCAGCAGGCTAAAATCTGAGGCTTTTCGTTTCGCGACCGCCGAAATACGAAAAGCCAACCTCACGGATCTCAACGGACAGCGTCATGAAAATCGCACAGGAAATTCGCGCCGGCAACGTCATCATGCACGGCAAGGACCCGATGGTCGTGCTGAAAACCGAATACAGCCGTGGCGGCCGCAATTCGGCCACCGTGCGCATGAAGCTCAAGAGCTTGCTGAGCAACTCCGGCACCGAAGTCGTCTTCAAGGCCGACGACAAGATGGACCAGATCATCCTCGACAAGAAGGAGTGCACCTACTCCTACTTCGCCGACCCGATGTACGCCTTCATGGACGCCGAGTACAACCAGTTCGAGGTCGAGAACGAGAACATGGGCGATGCCGTTCAGTACCTGGAAGACGGCATGCCAGTGGAAGTGGTGTTCTACGAAGGCAAGGCGATCTCGGTCGAGCTGCCCACGAGCCTGGTGCGCGAGATCACCTGGACCGAGCCTGCCGTCAAGGGCGACACCTCGGGCAAGGTGCTGAAGCCGGCGAAGATTGCAACGGGCTTCGAGATCGCCGTACCGCTCTTCGTGCAGACCGGCGACAAGGTCGAAATCGACACCCGCACGCACGAGTACCGCAAACGCGTATAGCGCCTATCGGCAGGACAGACAGCGGGCGCCTTCGGGCGCCCTTTTGTTTTTTGGGTTGGCGGCTTCGGCATGATGTGGCTATGCCTTTCGACTTCAATGCCGTCAGCACCCCGTTCCGGATGCAGCCCGGCCTGCGCCGGCTCGGACCCAGTGCGGCTCAGCTGACGCCCAATCGGTCGGGCGACCGGGCCCTTCGCGAGAAGCTGGCGGTACTGACGGCTCACGCCGATCAGGCCTTGCTGTCGAGCCTCGGCTTTGATCCTCAGCCTGCGCTGCTGGCGCTGTTCCAGCACGCGGCCGTTGAGCACCCTGAGGTCTGGCGTTGTGAGGCAGACGGATCGGTGCACGCCATGCACCTCGGGTGGGCGGTGCGTGGCGAGGTCGCGACCGCCACACACCCCGACGCCGCCCACGCCATCGGCCACTGCCTCGCTGCGGTGGCACCTCATTGGCGCCGCACGGCCTTGTTCTGCCTCGCCTTCGCCGAGGATCTGGCCGTCATCGATGGGCGCAGTGCGTGCATCCCCTGGCTCGCGGTCTGCCTGCCCTCGCACTGGGCGCCCGAGGACAAGATCGGCCGGCACTTCGGAGAAGTCCATGCGCCGGTGGCCGACAACCAATTGCTGATCGCTGCCAGCGATCACTTGGCGCGCCTGGTCACTGGCAGCGAGCGTTGGGAGCGCTGGGTCTGGAACATCACCAACCACCCGCATCTTGATGCGCATCCGGCGCGGCAGATCGCCCAGAGCTGGCCCCGAGATGCCGATGCCGACCAGCTCGCCACGTTGGCCTTCCTGCGCACCGAACGGCAAACCTTCATTCCACTGAGCGACCACCGACAGGCCGTGTTCACGATCCACGTCGAGTCGCAGCCACTGGTGCAGGCCGTGGCAGAGCCTGCGCATGCCCACCGTCTGCACGACGCCTTGCTCAGCATGAGCACCGCCGTGCTGGCGTACCGCGGCCTGACCGATGCGCGGGAACGGATGCTGTCATGGCTGCACAGCCGCGGTGCAGGACGCACCGCATGACACGCGTCGCAGCAGACGAGCCCACAGACTCCCTTGACGCCTTGGGGGCCGCACTGGCCGCGGCGTGGCGCGGTCGCCCTCGCTTCGTGATGCTGGACGACCGTTTCGACGGTGGCGCCCGCTTCCTGCGCTGCCTGCAAGCCTGGCGCGCCGATCCGCATCGCTGTGCGCAACTGCATGTGATCACGGTGTCCACCGACATCCCCGATGGCTGCACCGCCGCTGAGCTGGTGGCGGAGATTGGCGACACCTGGCCGCCGATCACACCCAACTTGCACCGGCTGGCCTTCGACGGCGGGCAAGTGCAGTGGCTGCTGGTGCCCATGGCATGGCGGGCTGCGCTGCGCGAGCTGACGGCCGTGGTCGATGTCTTCGCGCTTGGCCAGCCCCTCGAGCGCGATGCCAACGCATCGCGACATGCGGCCAAAGCCTTGGTGCGGTTGGCCCGCGTGGGCAGCCAGGTGTGGCTCGGCGCGGCCTCGGGCACCGATGCCGACGCGATGCGTTCGACCGGATTCACCCAGGAGGCCAGCGCCTTCGAGCGCTGGCGCTATGCGCCCACATTCGTGCCGCGTCGCGGGCCCTCGCGGCGTTCGACCTGTTCACCGGAGAGTGCGCCGGTCTTGGTCATCGGTGCCGGTGTGGCCGGCTGCGCGGTCGCGTGGGCGCTGGCAGAGCAAGGGCGTGACAGCGTGCTTTTTGAACGCCATGGCGCGTTGGCGATGGAAGCCTCGGGCAACCCCGCGGGCCTGTTTCACGGCATCGTCAACCCGCAGGACGGCGCCCACGCACGCTTCAATCGCGCGGCCGCGCTTGAGGCTCAACGCGCGGTCGCCATCGCGTTGGCACGGCATGGCACTCCAGGGAGCGCGCAAGGCCTGCTGCGCCTGGAAAACGATGACGACGCCTTGCCTTCGATGCAGGAGACCCTGCGCCGCCTGGCCCTGCCGCCGGCCTACGTTCAGGCCTTGTCAGCGAGTGAGGCGTCGGATCACGTCGGCTTGACCTTGCACCGACCGGCTTGGTGGTACCCCGGCGGAGGCTGGGTTCAGCCGGCTGGCCTGGCGCGTTCGTTCATCGAGCGGGCGGGGCGGCGGGCGGCGCTGCGAACCGGCTGCGCCGTCGAAGCACTGACACGCGAACCTGAAGGATGGGCGCTGCGCGATGCGGCAGGCCACTGTCTGGCCACCTCGGAGACCGTTGTGCTGGCGAACGCGGGCGACGCGTTGCGGCTGTTGCGCCCGTGGATGCCCGCAGCGGCGCCAGACGCCTGGCCGCTGCAGAGCTTGCGCGGGCAGATCAGCCTGGCGCGGCTGAGCGAGCTGGGCACGCTCCAGCTGCCGCGGGTTCCCATCACCGGCTCAGGCTACTTGCTGCCCCCGGTCGAAGGATTCGCCCTCTTCGGTGCCACCTCACAGCCTGGGGATGCCGACCCCGCGGTGCGCGACAGCGATCATCAACACAACCTGGAGCAGCTGTCCCGCTTGACCGGCAAGACGCTCGAAATGGACACCACTCGCCTCACCGGTCGCACTGGCTGGCGCTGGGTCACCGACGATCGCTTGCCCGTGCTGGGTGCGGTGCCAGACAGGGCCCAGGCGCTTGGCATGGTGCGCCTGGAGCAGCCCGCCCAGGTGCCTAGGCTGCCGGGGCTCTACGCCTGCACGGGGTTCGGTTCGCGCGGCATCACCTGGGCCGCGCTGGCCGCACAGATCACGGCTTCATCGATCACGGGCGCGCCGATGCCCATCGAGGCCCATCTTTTGGACAGCGTGGACGCGGCCCGCTTTGCGGTGCGCGAGGCCACCCAACGAGCGCGTCACGCCGACTGAGTGCGCGCTGGCCCGGTCTCAGCTCGGCGTCTGGCCCGTTGAATCGGCCGCAGGGGCTGCGCCGTCTCCCTCGTCAGCGACCGATTCCGGCTCGCCGTCAGCACCGGCCTTGCGTCCCGCCTTTTCCTTCACCTTCTCTTCCTTTTTCTTCTTCTTGGCCAGCTCACGCTGACGCTTTTCGAACGAGTAGTTGGGCTTGGCCATGGGCATGCATCCACTTCAATGATTGAGGCAGCGAGATTACGCTGTTTTCAGCGCGTTCTGGAGTCTTCAGGATGCAGCGGAGTAAGCCACGTGCTCGACCCCATCAGGGCCACCAAACAGGCACAGACTCGCACGGTGCCGCGCAAAGATGCCCACGCTGACCACGCCGGGCCATTGGTTGATCTCCGACTCCATCGCCAGCGGGTCGGTGATGTGCAGGCCATGCACATCGATCAGGTGACCACCGTTGTCGGTCACCACACCCGCGCGCAGCACCGGACGACCGCCCAGCGTCGCGAAACGCCGCGAAATCTGCGCCGCGGCCATCGGGATCACCTCCACCGGCAGCGGGAAGCGGCCCAGCACCGCGACGCGTTTCGACACATCGGCAATGCACACGAAACGATCAGCCAGGTCGGCCACGATCTTCTCGCGCGTCAGCGCTGCGCCCCCGCCCTTGATCATGTGGCCGCGCGGGTCGATCTCATCGGCACCATCGACATACACCGGGATGCGCTCGATCGCATTGCTGTCGAGCACCGCGATGCCATGCGCACGTAGCCGCTCGCTGCTCTTCTCGCTGCTGGAGACGGCACCCATGATCTGATCCCGCATCGTCGCCAGTGCATCGATGAAGCAGTTGACCGTCGAGCCTGTGCCAACGCCCACCACGCTGCCCGGCACCACCTGTGCCAGCGCAGCGCGACCCACCATCACCTTCAGTTCATCCTGGGTCATGACAAGGAAACCGTTTGAGACAATCCTGAATTATCCCGCGCACCCTTCATGGCCCTCCTCCCCTACGCACTGACACGCCCGTTCCTGTTCGGACTCGACCCGGAACAGGCGCATGACCTGACGCTGGACACCCTCGCGCGCATCCAGCACACGCCGTTGATGTGCGCGATCCGTCAGACGCGCATTGACGACCCGGTAACGGTGGCAGGTCTGCGCTTTCCGAACCGCATCGGTCTGGCCGCTGGGCTCGACAAGAATGGCCGCTGCATCGATGGCTTCGGCGCGCTGGGGTTCGGCTTCGTCGAGGTCGGCACGGTCACGCCGCTGGCGCAGCCTGGCAATCCGAAGCCGCGGATGTGGCGCCTGACCGACGCCAACGCGCTGATCAACCGCCTGGGCTTCAACAACGGCGGGCTCGCCGACTTCATCGCCAACGTGCAGCGCGCGAAGTTTCGGCAACAGGGCGGCATTCTCGGCCTGAACATCGGCAAGAACGCGGTGACGCCGATCGAGCGTGCGGTCGACGACTACCTGACCTGTCTGGAAGGCGTGTATCCACACGCCGATTACGTGACGGTCAACATCTCGTCACCGAACACCCAGAACCTGCGGGCGCTGCAAAGTGACGAGGCGCTCGACGCGTTGCTGGGGGCGCTGTCGGAGCGTCACCGCACGCTGGCCGAGCGCCACGGCCGCCAGGTGCCGATGTTCGTGAAGATCGCCCCCGACCTGGTCGAAGACCAGATTCGCGTGATCGCCAGGACGCTGAAGAGCCACGGCATCAGCGGCGTGATCGCGACCAACACGACGATTTCGCGTGAAGCGGTGAAGCACCTGCCAAACGCCAGCGAAGCCGGTGGCCTGTCAGGCGCCCCGGTCTTCGAGGCCAGCAATGCGGTCATCCGGCAGTTGCGTGCCGAGCTCGGCACGGGCTACCCGATCATCGGCGTGGGTGGCGTGATGAGCGGTGCCGATGCAGTCGCCAAAGTGGCCGCCGGTGCTGATCTGGTGCAGATCTACACCGGCTTCATTTACAAAGGGCCGGAGCTGGTGACCGAGGCGGCTCGCGCGTTGAAGTCGCAACGCAACTAGATCTACGCGAGCGCTGCGGCGGGGCACTGCGCTCCGTTCATGTCCCCCGGGCCGGATCACCAGCTGTTCGCTTTGGCCTCAATCCCGCCGGCCCTCCTCCTTTACTTCACTACACACAGCGCCCCGCCGCAGTGCTTTGGCACCACTGCAACAGTTCGGGGTCTAGAGTTCTTTGCGTGCTTCGATGGTCGCGGCTGCCCAGGGCATGGGGTGACGGGCGTAGCGAAGTAAAGGAGGAAGGCCGGATCGGTCTGCCCCGAAGCGTTTGTGCGGTGACCCGGCCTGGGGGACATGAGCGGAGCCGGTCACTCCATGCCCTCGGCAGCACAAGCCATTCGCGCAAAACAAAAAGGCGCGTCAACGACGCGCCTTCGGCTGGTAGGTGAATGAACAGGGCTCAGTGCAACGGCACACCCGTCTTCGACTGCAGCTCGTCGCGGGTCACACCTTCAGCCAGTTCCACCACTTTCAGCCCCTCGGGTGTCACGTCCATCACCGCCAGGTCGGTGATGATGCGGTTGACCACGCCCAGACCCGTCAGCGGCAAGGTGCAGTTCGGGATGATCTTCAGATCGATCGTGCCGTCCTTCTTCTTGGCCACGTGCTCCATCAGCACGATGACGCGCTTCACGCCGGCCACCAGGTCCATGGCGCCGCCCATGCCCTTGACCATCTTGCCGGGAATCATCCAGTTCGCCAGGTCGCCTTTTTCGCTGACCTGCATCGCGCCCAAGATGCTCAGGTTGATCTTGCCGCCGCGGATCATCGCGAAGCTGTCGTGCGATCCGAAGATCGACGAACCGGGGATCGTTGTCACCGTCTGCTTGCCCGCGTTGATCAGGTCAGCGTCGACCTCGTCTTCGGTCGGGAACGGGCCGATGCCCAGCATGCCGTTCTCGCTCTGCAGCCAGACCTCGATGTCGGGCCGCACATGGTTGGCCACCAGCGTCGGCAGGCCGATGCCCAGGTTCACATAGAAGCCGTCTTGCAGCTCTTGCGCAGCACGTGCTGCCATTTGGTCGTGCGTCCAGGCCATGGTCAGGCTCCTGCTTTCTCTGTCGACTTCTCGGTCAGCGTGCGCTTCTCGATGCGCTTCTCAGGGTTCTTGTTGAGCACCAGGCGGTGCACGTAGATCCCGGGCAGGTGCACCGAATCCGGGTCGAAGGTGCCGGTGGGCACGATCTCCTCGACCTCGGCGATGGTGAGGCGCCCGGCCATCGCCACCGCCGGGTTGAAGTTGCGCGCGGTGCGGCGAAACAGCAGGTTGCCGCTCTCATCGGCCTTCCAGGCCTTGACCAGGCTGACCTCGGGGCACAGCGCGCGCTCCATCACGTAGACAGAACCATCGAACTCGCGGGTTTCCTTGCCCTCGGCCACCAGCGTGCCGACCCCGGTCTTGGTGAAGAAGGCGGGGATGCCGGCACCGCCGGCGCGCAGCTTCTCGGCCAGCGTGCCCTGCGGCGTGAATTCCAACTCCAACTCGCCCGCCAGATACTGGCGCTCGAATTCCTTGTTCTCGCCGACGTAGCTGGAAATCATCTTCTTGATCTGACGGGTTTCGAGCAATTGGCCCAGACCGAAACCGTCGACACCGGCGTTGTTCGAAATCACCGTCAGGTTCTTGACACCGCTGTCACGCAGCGCCGCGATCAATGCCTCGGGAATGCCGCACAGGCCGAAACCGCCCACGGCCAGCAGTTGGCCATCGGCCACCACGCCCTTGAGCGCCGCAGCGGCGCTCGGATACACCTTGTTCATTGCATTCCTCTCCAGGACTCAGTGCCATGTCCGCTGGCCATTCGGCCACACCGGTTCTGATTGTGCCGTTGCCGGGCGGCGCGGCTTGGAGGAATCTGCGCGACCGCTGTTCAGAGGGCGTAGCCGTCGTCCGCCTGGATCACTGCGCCGTTGATGAAATGGCTTTCATTGGCGCACAGCATCATCAGCACCACGTCCAGGTCTTTCGGCTGGCCGATGCGCTTGCGCGGTAGCGTGTCGATCAGCCGCTTGCCGGCATCCGTCAGCCACTCGTGGTGGTTCATGTCGGTGTCGATGTAGCCGGGGCAGATCGCGTTGACGTTGATGCCGTGCTTGCCCCATTCAAGCGCCATGGCGCGGGTCATGTGAATGACCGCCGCCTTGCTCATGCTGTAGACGCCGATCTTGCTCAGCACCTTCAGCCCGGCCATCGAGGCGATGTTGACGATGCGCCCACCGGTAAAGGTGCCGGGCGCCGCGCCCTTGGCCCGCGCGATCATCCGCTTGCCGACCTCCTGCGCGACAAAGAAGCTGCCGCGGGTGTTGATGTCGAACACGAAGTCGTAGTCGTCCTCGGTCACCTCGGTCAGCTTCTGCGTGGTGCTGACGCCCGAGTTGTTGACCAGGATGTCGATCGTGCCCATCTCGGTTTCGGCGTGCGCCACCGCCGAGCGGATGCTGGCCACGTCGGTCGGGTCGAGCACGACCACGTGTGCATCGCCGCCATCGCCCTCGATCTCGGCACGCAGCGTTTTCAGCCGCTCCATGTTGCGCCCGGCCAGCACCACCGCCGCGCCGGCTGCAGCCAAGGTCTTCGCGAACTGCGTCCCGAGTCCGCTGGACGCGCCGGTCACCAGCGCAACGCGGCCGGAGAGATCGATGTGGTAGCTCATGGGTGTCGATCCTGTTCTGACATGGGCGATGAAGATAGCACGCAGGCCGGGCTGCACTGGCGCGAATCAGGTCCGTCGAATCCCGCTATTCAGATCTTTCAGAAGCAGGCGAATGCGGCCTGGACTGGCTCAGCGCAAGTCTTTCCACCAAGCCTTGTTCTCACGAGGCTGTCCCAAGGTCAGCACCTCGCCGATCTCGGGCGTGGCCAGTGGCAGTTTCTTCTGCTCGGCCAGGGCCCACACACTGTCCATCGGGTGGCGCCACCCATGCAGTGCCAGATCAAAGGTGCTGTTGTGCACCAGGTACAGCAGCTTTGCGCGCAGATCGACGAAGGCCTGCACGGTCTGCTCAGGCGTCAGATGCAGGCTCGGCCAGTAGGAATCGTAGGCGCCGTTCTCCATCAGAGCGATGTCGAACCCGCCGAAGCGCTCGCCGATCTGCTTGAAGCTGTCGGAATAGCCGGTATCACCGCTGTAATAGATGCGAGCCCCGTCGATGGCGATGACCCACGATGCCCACAGGGTGCTGTTGCGGTCCCACGGTGTGCGTCCGGAGAAGTGTTGCGCGGGCGTGGCCGTGAGCGTGACATCGCCTGCGGCATGGGACTGCCACCAGTCAAACTCCTCAATGCGCTCGGCCGGCACACCCATGGCGACCAGGCGCGCAGCCACGCCCAGTGGCACGTAATGCCGCTGCACGCGCTGCTTCAGCGTTTCAATGGTCAACCGGTCCAGGTGGTCGTAGTGGTCGTGCGAGAGGATCAACCCTTCGATCGGCGGCAGTTCACTCAATGACAGCGGGGCTGGATGAAACCGCTTCGGACCCGCGAAGGAAACCGGCGATGCACGCTCGCTGAACACGGGATCGATCAGCCAGTAGCGGCCGCGCAGTTTGAGCAAATGCGATGAATGTCCGAGGCGGATGATGTGGACAGCTTTGTCGCTCAGTGCGTCGAGCGCCGCACGGTCCAGGCGGCGCACCGGAATCGGGTCGGTCGGCACCGTGCCCTCGGGTTTCTGGCCCAGAAAGCGGGTCCAGATCGACCAGTTGTCGCGTGACGGCAGCGCCTGGGGATTGGGGGCGTTGACGAAGCCACAAGCACCATCAGACTGTGGCGATGCGGTGTGGCGGGGCGGGCACGGCTGGGCGATGGCAGCGCAACCCAGCAAGAACTGGGTGCACAGGACGAGAACAAGCAAGCCGGGTGCGCGCCGCAGTCCGGGGCGCAGATGCCATGCCGTGCCCGGTGCGGCAGCCAGCGAATTCTTGTTTGAGGTGTCCATCGAGGTCGCAAGAGGTTTCAGTGACCCTGCATGGAGCCGATCCCTGTGGAGGGGTTCATTGATGGATAAAAAAACGGGCCGCGAAGGCCCGTATTTACTAGCTGTCTGGCGGAGAGGGTGGGATTCGAACCCACGGTACCTTGCGGTACGCCTGATTTCGAGTCAGGTACATTCGACCACTCTGCCACCTCTCCAGCATGTTCGATGCTGCCGGTCGGTCAAAACCGGAACTCAGAATTCTAGCGCAGCACACCGCCCCAAACCACCCCGGTCTCAGCCCTTCAGCACCTCCACGCCGCCCATGTAAGGGCGCAGTGCCTCGGGGACGGTGATCGAGCCATCGGCGTTCTGGTAGTTCTCGAGCACGGCCACCAGCGCACGACCCACTGCCACACCCGAGCCGTTGAGCGTGTGCACGAACTCGTTGCGGCCCTGCGCCGACTTGTAGCGTGACTGCATGCGCCGCGCCTGAAAGGCCTCGCAGTTGGAGCATGAGCTGATCTCGCGGTAGGTGTTCTGCGCGGGCACCCACACCTCAAGGTCGTAGGTCTTGGCAGAGCCGAAACCCATGTCACCGGTGCAAAGCAACAGCACACGGTAAGGCAAGCCCAGCTTCTGCAGCACCGCCTCAGCATGTCCGACCATCTCCTCCAACGCGGCGTCGCTCTGCTCAGGCTGGGTGATCTGCACCATCTCGACCTTGTCGAACTGGTGCTGGCGGATCAGGCCCCGCGTGTCGCGGCCGGCGCTGCCTGCTTCAGAGCGAAAGCACGGGCTGTGCGCGGTCAGCTTGATCGGCAACTGGTCGGCAGCCAGCACCTGCTCGCGCACGCTGTTGGTGAGTGAAATCTCCGAGGTCGAAATCAGGTACTGCTCGGGCTGCGTTTCATCGCCCCCCCGCGACACCCAGAACATGTCCTCCTTGAACTTCGGCAACTGCCCGGTGCCTTCCAGCACTTCCCTGTTCACGATGTACGGCGTGTAGCACTCGGTGTAGCCGTGCTCTTGCGTCTGCACATCGAGCATGAACTGCGCAAGCGCGCGGTGCAGTCGGGCGATCGGGCCGCGCATGAAACTGAAACGCGAACCCGACAGCTTCGCACCGAGGTCGAAATCGAGCCCCAGCGGGGCGCCCAGATCGACGTGGTCCTTCGGCGTGAAGTCGAAGGTGCGCGGACCGGCTTCATTCGGGCTCCAGCGGCGCACCTCGACATTGCCGTGCTCGTCGGCACCGACCGGCACGCTGTCTTGCGGCAGGTTGGGCACGGCCATCAACAGATCGGCAAGTTCGGTCTGGATCACCTCCAGCCGCTCGGCAGATGCCTTCAGCTCATCGGCCAGGCCTGCCACCTGCGCCATCACCGCGCTGGTGTCTTCGCCCTTGCCCTTCAGCGCGCCGATCTGCTTCGACAGGCTGTTGCGCTGGGCTTGCAGCTCTTCGGTGCGCGTCTGCAGGGCCTTGCGTTCGGACTCCAGCGACTGAAAGCGCGCCACGTCCAGATACGGCTGCGGGCTCTTGCGTTTGTCGAGTCGGGCAATGACGCTGGGCAGGTCCTTGCGCAGCAGGGTGATGTCCAGCATGGGTGCGTGTTCGAAGGGTGGCTAGGGGTGACGTGAAGCGGCGAATTGTAGGCAGGGGCACTGCCGAGGCCGGCGTCAGCCGGTCGTCTGCATCGACTTGTCGCCGAGCCCCATCGGCAACGGGAAGTGGACTGTTTCAAGCACGCCCGGCATGGTGCGCACGGACACCGCACCCAGTGCCCTCAAACGTTCGATCACTTGCTTGACCAGGATCTCTGGCGCCGATGCGCCAGCCGTCAGTCCGACGCGGCTCTTGCCGGCGAACCATTCGGGCATCAGGTCTTCGGCCGAATCGACCATGTAGGCGTCGGTGCCCAGCCGCTGGGCCACTTCGCGCAACCGGTTGCTGTTGGAACTGCTGAGGCTGCCCACCACCACCAGCACATCGACATTTGGCGCCAGCACCTTGACCGCGTCCTGCCGGTTCTGCGTGGCGTAGCAGATGTCTTGCTGCTTGGGTTCACGCACGTTCGGGAAGCGGCGCTTCACCGCGGCCAGGATTTCCGCGGCATCGTCGACAGACAGCGTGGTTTGCGTGACCACCGCCAACCGTGCATTCACGTCGACAGGCACCCGCTCGACATCGGCCACGTCCTCGACCAGATGGATGCCTTCGCTGAGCTGGCCAATCGTGCCCTCGACCTCAGGATGGCCCTTGTGGCCGATCATGATGAAGTCGTACCCCTCCTTGCGCAGCTTGGCCATCTCGACGTGGACCTTCGTGACCAGCGGGCAGGTCGCATCGAAGACCGTGAAGCCCCGCTGTGCCGCCTCGCGACGGATCGCCTGCGACACACCGTGCGCGCTGAAGACCAGCGTCGCGCCGGGCGGCACGTCGGACAGTTCCTCGATGAAGATGGCGCCCTTGGTCTTCAGGTCGTTGACGACATAGGTGTTGTGCACGATCTCGTGGCGCACGTAGATCGGCGCGCCGAACTTGGTGATCGCGCGCTCGACGATCTCGATCGCGCGATCAACGCCAGCACAGAAGCCACGCGGCTCGGCCAGCAGCACTTCTTCGACACGGATTTCGGCACTCATCACAACACTCCAATCAGATGCACTTCGAAGGTCACCGGCTGGCCAGCCAGCGGGTGGTTGAAGTCGAACAGGACCCAGTCGTCGCCAACCTCGCGCACAACGCCCGCATACGCGCCTTGGCCATCGGGCGTCGGGAACTGCACCACGTCACCAGGGCGATACTGCTCGTCAGGGTCGCCCAATTCATCCAGCATCGCACGCTTCACGCGTTGCAACAGGTCGGAGTTTCGCGAACCGAACGCCTCGCCGGCGGCCAGCTCGAAGGTGGCGCGCGCCCCCTCAGGCAAGCCGATCAGGCGCGCCTCCATGGCCGGGGCCAGCTCGCCAGTCCCTAATGACAAGGTGGCCGCCTTGTCGCTGAAGGTGTTGATGATGTCGGCACCGTCGGGTCCGGCCAGCCGGTAGTGCAGCGTGAGGAAGGAGCCCGCGATGACAGAGTTCAAGGGCGCGCCCAGTTCGAGGTTGGATAGACTGGGTTGAATTTTACGAGTCGCCGCCGCCCATCTCGCAGCGCGACACCACCCCAGGCATTCATGGTGCTCAAAGACATTCCAGCTGCCGCTCGACCGCGCGAGAAGCTGCTGACGCTGGGTCCTGCGGCGCTGGCCGATGCCGAGCTGATCGCGCTGCTGCTGCGCACCGGCCTGCGGGGCACCTCGGTGCTGCAATTGGCGCAGCAATTGCTCGATGCATTCGGTGGCCTGCAAGGCCTGCTGCAGGCCAGCGCGGCCGATCTGAAGTGCATCAAGGGCCTGGGACCAGCGAAACGTGCCGAGATCACGGCCGTGATGGAGCTGGCCCGCCGCTCTCTGGCGCAGCGCCTGGCCCAGCGCACCGTGCTCTCTTCGCCGCAGGAAGTGAAGGACTTCCTGCGCCTGCAACTGGCCCACGAGGAGCACGAAGTATTTGCGGTGATGTTTCTGGACGTGCAGAACCAGCTGCTGCAGTTCGAGCCGATGTTTCGCGGCACGCTGAGTCAGACCAGCGTCTACCCTCGTGAAATCGTCAAGCGCGCACTGGCGGTGCAGGCCAGCGCCGTCATCCTCGCCCACAACCACCCCTCGGGCATCGCCGAGCCGTCGCGTGCCGATGAATTCCTGACGCACTCACTGAAGCAGGCCTTGGCGCTGATCGATGTGCGCGTGATCGATCACCTGGTGGTGGGCGGCGACCAGGCCGTCTCGTTCGCGGAAAGGGGCCTGCTGTGACGACCCCGCGCAGTGTGCGCAGTCTGCAGGACCTGGCCACGCTGAAGAAGACGCTGTCCAAGGCCGCGGCCGAGGCCGCAAGGCGAGAGGCCGAAGCCCGAGCCAAGGCCGCGCAAGAACTTCGCGAGCGGCATCTTTTCGAGCACACCGTCGGGCCCGTGCTGCCACTGCGCCATGCGGTGGTGCTGCCGCTGGCCCGACCGCGCGTCGAGCCGTTGCCGCGCCAGCGCGAACGCGACGAGGCCGCCGTGCTGCGTGAGGCGATCTCGGACGAATTCGATGTCGAGTCGCTGCTCGAGACCGACGACGCGCTCTCGTGGCGCGGCCAGGGCATCGGGCCGGAAGTGGTGCGCAAGCTGAGGCGCGGGGTCTGGGCGATCCAGGCGCAGCTGGACCTGCATGGCCTGCGGCGCGACGAGGCGCGCGAACAACTCGCGAGCTTCCTGCGCGAAGCGGTTCGCCACGGGTTGCGCTGCGTGCGCGTCATCCACGGCAAGGGCAATGGCTCACCAGGGCGCGAGCCGGTGCTGAAGGCCAAGGTCAAGACCTGGCTGGTGCAGAAAAGCGAGGTGATTGCCTTCGCCCATGCACGCGCGGCCGATGGCGGTAACGGTGCGCTGCTGGTGCTGCTGAAACCCACGGGGCCACAGGCGCTACCGAAGACCGAGGGCGCACGCAAAACGCGAAGCCCGCGACTCGACTAGTCGCTGCCGTCACGCACCCTTGTTGCGCATCCAGTCTGCCGTACCGAAGAACGACTCGGCCAGACGCGCCGATATCGAGGCGTCGAGCCCCAATTCGCGCATGGCCTGGTTCATGCAGGCGAGCCACTGATCGCGTTCGGCGATGCCGATCGCGTACGGCAGGTGCCGGGCGCGCAGGCGGGGGTGGCCGAATTTTTCGACATAGAGCTGAGGGCCACCCAGCCAGCCGCACAGGAACCAGTGCAGCTTGTCACGCGAGCCTTCGAGGGTCTGGGGATGCAGAGCACGGAGCCCGGCGTACGCGGGCTCCAGGTCCATCAGGTCGTAGAAGCGATCGACGAGTTGACGAACGGCGGGCTCGCCACCGAGCAACTCGAATGGGATGTCGCTCACCCCAGCAGCTTGTCGGCGAGCAGGCCCACACCCAGCGCCGCTGGGCTGCCAGGCGACGCTTCCATCAGCAACTGGCGCTTCAGGATCGCCTCGCGCACGGCTGTGTCGCTCGGCACCTCGCCGAGGAGATCGAGCTTCAGCGACTCGCTCTCGGCGCCCAGCATCGGTGACACATAACGGTCGATCACCTGCTGCAGTTGCCCGCGGATCGTGCGCCCGTCGCCTGGACGAGCCACTTGGTTGACCACGAGCTTGATGTAGCGGCGGGCCTGTTGAGTCGCCAGTACCTTGATCGTGGCGTAGGCATCGGTGAGCGAGGTGGGTTCGGGCGTCGCCACCACCAGCACCTCATCGGCCAGCGACACCGCAAACAGCACCACATCGGAAATGCCGGCGCCGGTGTCGAGAATGATGCAGTCGAAGCGTGGCTTCATCTTCTCGATGATGTCCAGCAGCTGCTCGCGCACCTCGTTGGTCAACCGCGAGTACTCGACCAGCCCAGAGCCGGCCAACAGCACCGAGAAGCCCCCTGGCGCCGGCAGGATTGCCGCCTCCAGATCACATTTGCCGGTGAACACGTCGTGCAGCGTGGTCTTTGGGTAGAGATTCAGCACGACATCGAGATTGGCCAGCCCCAAGTCGGCGTCGAGCACCAGCACCCGCTGGCCGCGGCGCGTCAGCGCCGCCGCCAGGTTGGCCGAGACGAAGGTCTTGCCGACACCCCCTTTTCCGCTGGTCACCGCGATCGTGCGAGCGCGGCGGCCGCCGGCCTGCGGACTGGGTCGGGCAGAAGGATCGGTGGGGGGGGTCATGTCAGGGACATCATTCAAGGTCTTGGAACTGGGAAGTGCCGAACAGCATCCCCTTCTCTTCGGCACTGACCAGAACCACTGGAGCGTGTTCGAGACAAACACGGTTACGACCCTGGGTTTTCGCTAGGTACAGCTGGCGGTCGGCGCGCTCGACCCACAACGCGGCCGATGACCGCACCCACTGCGGTGCAAACGCACCGCCGATGCTGATGGTGACGTTCACGTCGACGCCCGGCGCCACGTTGATCGGTCGGCGCTCCACCTTGGAACGGATGCGCTCAGCCACTGTGAGCCCGAAGGCCGTCGGGCAGTTGGGAAGGATGATGGCGAACTCTTCGCCGCCGTAGCGCGCCACCGTGTCCATGGGGCGCACACAGTCCTGCAGCGCAGCGGCCACCACCTTGATGACTTCGTCGCCCGCGGGGTGGCCGTAGGCGTCGTTGACGCGCTTGAAATAGTCGATGTCGGCCATCAACACCAGTGCCGGCTCGCCGGCTCGGGCCACGCGATCGATCTCGCGGGTGATGGTCAGCTCGAACTGGCGCCGGTTGGCCAGCCCGGTCAAGGCATCTCGGCTGGAAAGATCGCACAGCGCATCCACCACCGCCTGGAGCCACGGGGTCGAGCCGGGTTCTGCATCGACACTGAGCTCGCGGCCGGCCTGCTTCAACAGCATCAAGGCCGTTTGAAGTTGCAGCTCAGCGCTCAGATCGGCATTGGACATCAGGGCGGGCACACGTCGGCCAAACAGGCGCTCAGTCTAGCGGTGTCGCAAAACGTAACAACGCGCATCAGGTGGGTGAATTCCGGTCAGTTCACGGGATCCCGCAGCGCAGGCCTCCATTCAAGTCGCGGAGCGTGCTGCCGATAGTCAGTCATGCTGCCCACCACGCCTGACCGGAGCGTTCGACCATGTCTGCCGTGATGCCTGCGTCTGCGCGTCCCCGCCCCGATGACGCTGGCTCGGCAGCGCAGCGAGATCTGGCTTTCGATGCCGCCGACTTCGAGCGCATCCGCAAGCTGATTTACGAACGTGCTGGCATCAGCCTCGGCACCGGCAAGCAGGCCATGGTTTACAGCCGGGTGTCGCGCCGACTTCGCGAAACAAGCCACCATTCGTTTGCCAGTTACCTGCAGTGGTTGGAACAGGCTCACGGTGCCGCCGCCGACGCTGAATGGCAGGAGTTCATCAACTGCCTGACCACCAACCTCACCTCGTTTTTTCGTGAAGACCATCATTTCAGCGCGTTGGTCGATGACCTCCGCGCACGCAGCGGTCAGGGCCCGGCACGCCTCTGGTGCAGCGCCGCCTCCACCGGCGAAGAACCCTATTCGATCGCGATGACGGTCAACGAGGCCTTGGGCCCGAACCACGGAGCCAGGTTGGTCGCAAGCGACATCGACACCAACGTGCTGGCCACCGCCGCTGCGGGGGTGTATCCGCTGGAGGCGCGCGGGTTGTCACCGGAACGGCTGCGGCAGCACTTTCTGCGCGGCAAGGGCGCGCAGGCCGGCTTGATGCGTGTGCGCCCGGAGCTGGCCCGGATGATCGAGTTTCGCGTGCTGAACCTGATGGATGCGCGCTGGTCGCTCGGCGACCCGTTCGACATCGTGTTCTGTCGCAACGTGATGATCTATTTCGATGCACCCACGCAGCTGCGCGTGCTGGAAAAGATACACGCGACGATGAAGCCTCGCGGCTTGTTGTACGTGGGCCACTCCGAGAACTTCACCGAAGCGCGCAGCCTGTTCCGGCTGCGTGGCAAGACGATCTACGAGCGCGTTTGACCACTTCTCGAACACGAGACCCACGACCATGTCGATCGCCCCGAATGCCAGCGCCGCGTCGTCCGTGTCCCGTCTGCGTTCCGCACCTGTCGGAGGGGTGTCGACACAGGGCTTCGGCACACCGCCGGCGGGCTCACGGCTGGCACAACTGCGGGCCAAAGTGCCCAAGCCAGGCGAAGCGTCTTTCTTTTTCTACGAGGCGCATTTCAAGAGCGACGCGGTGAAGGTACTGCCCGGCGAGTACTACGTCGACGACCAGGACCTGCTGATCATGACCACACTGGGGTCGTGCATCGCCGCCTGCCTGTGGGACCGCAACGCTCGGATCGGTGGCATGAACCACTTCATGCTGCCCGAGGGCGTGGGCGACTCCGGACGCTACGGTTCCTACGCAATGGAGCTGCTGATCAACGAGTTGCTCAAGCGCGGTGCGTCACGCACGGGCCTGGAGGCCAAGGTCTTCGGTGGCGGGGCCGTCATCAGCGGCATGAACTCGCTGAATGTCGGCGAGCGCAACACCAGCTTCGTGCTGAACTACCTGAAGACCGAGCACATCACGGTGGTGTCCAAGGATGTCATGGACATCTACCCGCGCAAGGTGTGCTTCCTCCCGGCCAGTGGCAAGGCGATGGTGAAGCGACTCGCCGCGACCAGCAGCGATGCTGTGGTGGCACAAGACAGGGTGGCGGTCGAACGCGCGATCACATCGAGCAGCAGCGGCGGCTCGGTCGATCTGTTCTGACGCCGCGGGACGATGGACCGAAGATCACTGATTGATTCGAGCAAGCCATGGTGAAGACCCGTGTGGTGGTGGTAGACGATTCAGCGCTGGTGCGCGGCTTGTTGACCGAGATCATCAACAAGCAACCCGACATGGAGTGCGTCGGCGCGGCGTCCGACCCCTTCGTGGCGCGGGAGATGATCCGGGAATTGAACCCCGACGTGATCACGCTCGATGTCGAGATGCCACGCATGGACGGCATCGACTTCCTCGGCAAGCTGATGCGCCTGCGGCCCATGCCGGTGGTAATGGTCTCGACGCTGACCGAGCGCGGTGCCGATGTCACGATGCGCGCGCTGGAACTGGGCGCGGTCGACTTCGTCGCCAAGCCCAAGATCGGCGTGGCCGACGGCCTGAAGCTGCTGGCCCACGACATCACCGACAAGGTGCGCATCGCGTCCAAGGCCCATCTGCGCCGCACTGCAGCGCCAGCGGGCAGCGCCGGCGCAGTGCAGCGTCCCAGCGCGCCGGCCACCTCGATCGGCCGGTTGTCCACCGAAAAAATCATCTTCATCGGTGCCAGCACCGGCGGCACCGAAGCCACCAAAGAGGTGCTGATGAACCTGCCACCCGATTGCCCGGCGGTGGTCATCACGCAGCACATGCCCCCTGGCTTCACCAAGAGCTATGCGGCCCGGCTCGACGGATTGTGCAAGGTGCGCGTGGCCGAAGCGCGCGATGGCGAGCGCATCCTGCCTGGCCATGCCTACATCGCGCCGGGTGGCTTTCATCTGAGCGTTGAGCGCAGCGGCGCGAACTACATCGCGCGGGTGCGTGACGGCGAGCCGGTGAACCGGCACAAGCCCTCGGTCGAGGTGCTGTTCAAGTCGGCCGCCCGCGTGGTGGGCCCGAACGCACTGGGCCTGATGCTCACTGGCATGGGCGCCGACGGCGCCACCGCGATGCGCGAGATGCGCGATGCCGGCAGCTACAACTTCGTGCAGGACGAAGCGACCTGCGTCGTGTTCGGCATGCCGCGCGAAGCGATTGCGGCCGGCGCTGCCCATGAGGTGCTGCCGCTGACGCATATCGCGTCGAAGCTGATCGAGCGGCTGCGCAGCACCTCGGGCATGTCGATGACCCGCGTCTAGCGCGGGGCGAACTAAGTCCGGTCGCTTGTCGGCCCGGCCACGCCGCCCGCGCGCAATCGTTCAGGCCGGGGACGAGAGCTGTTCACGCAGCGGCAACTGCCGAATGCGCTTGCCCACGGCCGCCTGAATCGCGTTCATCAGTGCCGGCGCCATGACCGGAACGCCCGGCTCACCCACTCCGCCCAACGGGGCGTCGAAATTGCTCGACGGCATCAGGTGCACCACGATCTTCTTGGGCGCCATGTTCATGCGGAGAATTTCGAACTGATGGAAGTTGTCTTGTTGCGGCCGGCCCTGCTTGAATGTGACTTCGCTGACCAGCGCCTGGCTCAGCCCCATGACACAAGCCCCTTCAATCTGCGAACGGATGCGGTCGGGGTTGATCTGCGGTCCGCAATCCACCGCCACATCGACCCGCGGAATCACGATCTCGCCCTTCGCGTCGATCACGACCTCTACCACCGCGGCGATGTACGTCACGAAGCTGTAGTGTGCCGCCAAGCCCTGCCCTTGACCCTTCGGCAGCTTGCGTCCCCATGACGCCTCCTTCGTCACGCGCTCGATCACACGACGCAGCCGTCCGGTATCGATCGGGTAGCGCTGCGGTGATTCACCATGGTTCCAGCTCTCACCGATCTTCGTCGGGTCGATCTGCCGGTCGGGGCCCAGCAACTCAAGCAGGAAGTCGCGATGATCCTTGCCCTGCGCCTGCGCCACTTCCGCAACGAAGGACTGCGTCGCGAAGGCATGTTGGATGTTGTTCACCGCGCGCAGCCAGCCGATGCGGGTGTGCGCGGTCGCCTCCGGGTTCTCCATGCGCACATTCGGAATCGCGTACGGCATGTTGGTCAGGCCTAGACCGAGTTCGAAAGGCGCGAGGTGCTTGGGGTCGGGCGCGAAGATGGAGACGATGGTGGGCTCCGCGCTGCGGTGCAGCCACGCCGTGACCTTGCCGCTCGCATCGACACCCGCCTCCAGGTGCTGGGCCGTCACGGTGTGAAAGTAATCGTGGTGCAGGTCGTCTTCGCGCGTCCACGTCAGTTTGACCGGCGTGCCACCGAGTTCCTTCGACACGAGCGCCGCCTCCAGCACGAAGTCGCACTTCGACTTGCGGCCGAAGCCACCGCCCAGCAGCGTCACGTGCACGGTGATGTTCTCGGGCGAGAGATTCAGCCGCTTCGCAAGGCGATCGACTGCGGCCTGAGGTGACTGACTCGGCGCCCAGACCTCGCACTTGCCACCGCTGATGCGCGCCGTGGCCACGGGGGGCTCCATCGCCGCGTGGGCGTAGTGCGGCACGTAATAGTTGGCTTCAATGCGCTTGGCGGCTACCGCGAGGGCGGCATAGACGTCGCCCTCGTTGCGGACCTCCTTGCCACCCGGCTTCGACACCGCCGCTTCGAGTTCCTTTCGGAAGCTGTCAGAGTCGTAGCTCCCGTGCGCGCCGTCGTTCCACTCGATCTTCAGCAGGCTGCGCCCTTTGACCGCGGCCCAGGTGTCCTTGGCGACAACGACGATGCCACCGATCGGCTGGAACTCCGACGGCGGTGGCGTGCCCTCGAGCGCAAAGACCTTCAGCACGCCCGGGACCTTCAGCGCGTCGCTGGCATCAAACGACTTGACCTGGCCGCCAAGCACTGGCGGGCGCGCAACCACTGCGTGGACCATGCCCGGCAGGCGCATGTCGATGCCGAACTGCGCAGTGCCGGTGGCGATCGCCTTGCCGTCCGTCAGGAACGTATCGTTCTTGCCGATGTAGCGATATTGCTTGGGATCCTTGAGCTTGAGCGTAGCGGCCGCAGGCACCTCCAGCGAGGCGGCAGCCAGTGCGAGCGCGCCATACCCCAGCCTTCGGCCACTGGGTTGGTGGATCACTTCATGGTTGCGCGCATGAACCTGGTCGACCGGCACCTTCCACTTCGCCGCGGCAGCCTGTTCGAGCATGGTGCGAGCGCTTGCGCCGCACCGCCGCATCGGGTCGAACCAGTGACGAGTGCTGCGCGAACCATCGGTGTCCTGGTTGCCGTACTTGGGCTCGTCGCCGGGCGCCTGAACCACCTTCACACGCTTCCAGTCGGCTTCCAACTCATCGGCAACGATCTTCGGCAAGCTGGTGCGAACACCCTGGCCCATCTCCGACCGGTTCACGACGATGCTGACCGTTCCATCAGGCGCGATGGACACGTAGACCTTCGGGTTGTCTATCACGCCGTGTGGCATGGCGTCGCCACCGTACTTCTGCGGCTGCTCGGCTGCGGATCCGATGCCCGGCAGGCCCACATACAAGACCAGGCCGGTGAGTGGAATGCCCTTCAGCAACGAGCGCCGCGTCGGCCCGCCGCTTGGGGAGGTGGCGGCAGCGTCTGCAACGTTCACCCATTTCGCCAAGTCGTTCGAGATCATGCGGTGCCTCCCTCGATGCCGGCAGCCGTCTTGATGGCAGCGCGTATGCGCGTGTAGGTCCCGCAGCGACACAGGTTGCCGGCCATCGCGTTCTCGATGTCGTCGTCGCTCGGCTTGCCGTTGCCGTTGAGCAGCGCCGTCGCCGTCATGATTTGCCCAGCTTGGCAGTAACCGCACTGCGGCACACCGATCTTCTGCCAGGCCGCCTGTACCGCCGCGCCCGTCTTGGTCGCCCCGACACCTTCGATCGTTGTCACTTTCCTGCCCGCCACCGAGCTGATAGGCGTCACGCAGGCACGTGTGGGGATGCCGTCGAGATGGACCGTGCATGCACCGCACATCGCCATGCCACAGCCGAACTTGGTGCCCGTCATCCCCAGGTGGTCGCGCAGAACCCACAGCAGCGGGGTGTCTTCGGGTGCGTCGACCACGGTGGAGCGGCCGTTGATCTGCAGTGTCGTCATCAGTTTCTCTCCAGTCACTACGCGGTGCGAAAGGCGGGGCTGCCCGTGCTCGTCTGTGCCTGTCCGCGATGACGATGTATCAGCCCCGTGATAACCGCAACTTTAGCGATGCTTTGAATATCAGAAAAATCAACGCCAAAAGCTCAGGTTGCTGGTAGAAAAAGTTCCTGCAAATCATTCAGCAGGTCATACCCGCGCGGCGTGGGCTGGATCCAGTTCGGCTCGCGCAGCAGCCAGCCCTTGCGCACGGCCTCGTCCAGCGCGCGCTCGACTGAGCTCAGCGGCAGGCCGGTGCGCTCGGTGTAGCGAGTCAGCTCGACGCCCTCCTTCAACCGCAGTCCGTTGAGCATGAACTCGAACGGCAACTGCTTGCGCGGCACCTCCTCGTCTTGGGCGATCGCACGGCCCGCGAGCGCATTCGTCATATAGGTCGACGGATCACGAAAACGCACCTGGCGCACCACGCGGTGCGGATAGCTGAGCTTGCTGTGCGCTCCGGCGCCGATGCCGAGGTAATCGCCGAACTGCCAGTAGTTGAGGTTGTGCGCGCAGCGGTGACCCGGCCGCGCGAAGGCCGACACCTCGTAGCGCGAAAGGCCAGCCGCCTCGGTGGCCTGTGTGATGCGGTCGAGCATGTCGAAGGCGGTGTCGTCGTCGGGCACGGCCAAGTCGCCCGCGGGCGGGTGTTTCGCGAACAGCGTGTTGGGCTCGATGGTCAGGTGATAGATCGACAGGTGGGGTGGCTGAAATGACAGCGCCTCTGACAGATCCGTGTCCAGCTCAGCCAGCGTCTGTCCGGGCAGTGCGTACATCAGGTCGAGGTTGTAGGTGTCGAATGCGTCGCTGGCCTCGGCCAGGGCGGCCCTCGCCTGCTCGCCATCGTGCACACGCCCCAGCGCGGCCAGCTTGGCGTCGTTGAAACTCTGCACGCCAATCGACAAGCGGGTGACGCCCGCTGCGCGGTAGCCGCGAAATCGATCGCGCTCGAAGGTGCCTGGGTTGGCCTCCATCGTGATTTCACAAGCAGGCTCCAGGGGCAGCCGGGCGCGGATGTCAGTGATCAGCTGATCGATGCGCTCGGGCGAAAACAGGCTCGGCGTGCCACCACCGATGAACACGGTGTGGATGCGCCGGCCCCAGATGAACGGCAGCGCGGCCTCCAGGTCGCAACGCAACGCGTCGAGGTAACGGTCAAACGGCTGCAGATCCGAGCCATCGCCTCCATCGACGGCGCGACGCTCATGGGAGTTGAAGTCGCAATAGGGGCACTTCTTCAGGCACCACGGCAGGTGCACATACAACGACAGCGGTGGCAGCGCCGCCAGGTTCAGTGTGCCGGGGCGCAGGTAGCGGGCAAGCAACTGGCTGGGGTCGACGTTGACAGCCGCCGATGCCCCCTCGGCACCATCGGCCGGCACGATCGCCGGCAGCACCGTGCGGTCAGCCAAGGCCCCACACCTCTCGCATCTGCCGCAGCATCTCGCGCGACGCGAGGCCGCGGTGGCTGCGCTCGTTCTTGTCTGCGGGGCTCAATTCCGCGACGGTTCGCTCGAGCTCGGGGATGTACAGCAAGGGGTCGTAGCCGAAGCCGGCGTCGCCGCGTGGTGCCGGCCAGATCACACCCGCCCAGCGGCCCATCGCCACCAGCGGCTGGGGATCGTCGGCCGAACGCACCGCCACCAGAGCACAGACGAACCGCGCGCTGCGCTGCGACGCCTCAGGGAACGCGGAGAGCTTGTCCAGCAGCACCCGGTTGTTGGTGGCATCGCCCTTCGCCTGGCCATGGTCTTCGGCATAGCGTGCCGAGCGCACGCCAGGCGCGCCGCCGAGCGCGTCGACGCACAGGCCCGAGTCGTCAGCGATGGCCGCACCCGCGGCGAGACTCGCCGCATGGCGGGCTTTCGCGAGCGCGTTTTCGAGGAAGGTCCGGTGCGGTTCCTCGGCCTCGGGGATGCCGAGGTCACCTTGCCGCACCAGCGCCAGGCCCAGCGGTGCGAACAGCGCCTGCAGCTCGGCCAGCTTGCCCGCGTTGTTCGACGCCAGCACCAGCTTCATCGCGTCACACGCCCAGTGCCTGGCGCTGTGCAGTCACCAACTGGCGGATGCCTTGGTCAGCGAGTTGCAGCAGCTTGTCCATCTCGGCGCGTGAAAACGATGCGCCCTCAGCGGTGCCCTGCACCTCGACGAAGCCGCCGGTACCCGTCATCACCACATTCATGTCGGTGTCGCAGGCCGAGTCCTCGATGTATTCGAGGTCGAGCAGCGGCGTGCCGTCGACGATACCGACCGATATCGCCGCCACGAACTGGCGGATCGGCGATGCAGCGAGCTTGCCCTGCGAGATCAGGCCGGTCACCGCATCGTGCGCGGCCACGAAGGCGCCAGTGATCGCCGCGGTGCGCGTGCCGCCATCGGCCTGGATGACATCGCAGTCGAGCGAGATCGTGCGTTCGCCCAGCGCCTTCAAGTCGAACACACAGCGCAGCGAGCGGCCGATCAGCCGCTGTATTTCCTGGGTTCGCCCGCTTTGCTTGCCCTTGGCCGCCTCTCGGTCGCTGCGGGTGTGGGTGGCGCGCGGCAGCATGCCGTATTCGGCCGTGACCCAGCCCTCACCCGAACCACGCTTGTGCGGTGGCACTTTTTCCTCGACCGAGGCGGTGCACAGCACCTGGGTGTCGCCGAACTCGATCAGCACCGAGCCCTCGGCATGTTTGGTGTACTGGCGCGTGATGCGAATCGGCCGCAGCGCATCGACGCCGCGCCCCTGCGTGCGTATGAAACTCATGGTTGAACCCTCAGGATTTTTTGGGGGACGACGAGCGCCGGATGGCGTCGTTGATTTCCTTGATCGAACGCTCGATCTCGGCATCATCGAGATCGTCGATCACATCATGACCGAGCACGCTGGCCTGGATCGTCGAGGCGAACACCTCGTCGCCCAACGCCTGCGTGGACACACTGACCGCAGCTTCGGCAGCTTCCCACTCGATGGCCATCACCGACACGTTGTCGCACTTCGGGCCGCCGTTGCGCAGCGCCTGCTCGACGAGATCGGGGACCGATTCAGTGATGGCGTGCTGTGCCAGCTCCTCGGTGATCGACGCGTCGGTCACCGTGCTCCACAGACCGTCGGAGCACAGCATCAGCCGGTCGCCGCCTTGCAGCAGGAACGGACCCGCGGTGTCGATCACCGGCTTGCCCGGGCTGCCGAGGCAGGTGAACAGCACATTGCGGTTCAGGCGCTCGCGCATCGGCACCACCGAGTGCAGTGCATCCTGCAACTCGGAATAGGAATGGTCGCGGGTGCGCGCCACGAGCTTGTCGCCACGCACGATGTAAAGCCGTGAATCGCCGCAATGCGCCCAGTAGGCCGAGTCGCCCTGCAGCACGCAGGCGACGATGGTGGTGCGAGGGGTGTCGGGCAACGCCTTCTGCGCCGAGTAGCGCAGAAGCTGCTGGTGGCCGGCCATGATGGCCTGGTTGAGGAACGCCAGCGGATCGGCCAGCACGGGCTTGGCCTCGCGCTGAAACAGGGCCGACATGGTCTGCAGCGCGAGCTGCGACGCCACTTCGCCTTCCGGGTGCCCGCCCATGCCATCGGCCACCGCGAACAAGCCCGAGTCTCGGGTGTACGAGTACCCCATGCGGTCTTCGTTCTTCTCGCGGCCACCCTTGCGGCTGACCTGGTAGATGGAGAAGCGCATGCAGTTGCTTCGGCCTAAACCTTGGCACCGGTGGTCAGGTTTTCGAGCTGCATCTTCAGGCGCTCGCCGAAGCTCAGCTTGGTGTAGCGGCGTTCGGTTTCTCGCGCCAGCTCCTTTTGGAGCGCGAACACGCTTTGTGGGCGCGAAAGCGGGTCAAGCGACATGCACCACTCGGTCACTTCGATCAGGTTGTCGGAGTACACATTGCGCAGCCGGGAGAGGCTCAGCGCCAGACGGTCTTTCTCGATACGCTGAGGGGCATCGTTCGGCGGGTAGCCCTGCATGCAGGCGTAGATGCAGGCGCCGATGGCGTAGATGTCGGTCCAGGGGCCGAGTGTGCCGTCGCGGCGATACATCTCCGGTGCGGCGAAGCCCGGCGTGTACATCGGGCGGATGAAGTTGCCTTCCTTGCTCAGCACCTCGCGCGCGGCACCGAAGTCGAGCATCACCGCCTTGTTGTCGTTGGTGATGAAGATGTTGGCCGGCTTGATGTCCAAATGCAGCATCTTGTGCTGATGCACGATGCGCAAGCCACGCAGGATTTCGTCGAACAGGCTGCGGATGGTCGACTCGCGGAATACCTTGTCGCGCTTCAGGTCGCGCGCGGTGACGATGAAATCCTGCAGCGTTTCGCCCTGCAGGTAGTTCATCACCATGTAGACGGTTTCGTTCTCGCGGAAGAAATTCAGCACCGAGACGACGCTCGGGTGCGAGATCTGCGCAAGCGACCGCCCTTCTTCGAAAAAGCTCTTCAGCCCGAGCCGATACAGAGGCTGCTTCTCGGGCTTGACCCTGGGGGTCAACTCGCCTGGCGAGCGCTCGGCCAGAGAGGATGGCAGGTATTCCTTGACCGCCACCATGTGGCGTTGCGGATCTTCCGCCAGATACACCACGCCGAACCCGCCAGCTGCCAGCTTCTTGATGACTTGGTAGCCGCCGACCACGGTGCCGGAGGGCAGCGGAGCGGGCTTCAGCTTCGACATAATCAGCGGTTTGCAGGGGGTGACATTCGATGCCAGTCTACAGCATGACCGGCTACGCCAGCGCCACCGCTGGCGCGGCCGAGACCTCGGTTTCGACCACGGCCCCAGAGCTCCCAGTCGCCCGATCCGCCGCGCCAGCGCGGGCAAACGTCAGTGTTGAATTGCGCAGCGTCAACGGACGCTTTCTCGACCTCAACCTGCGATTACCCGACGACCTGCGGGCCCTCGAACCTTCACTGCGAGAGCTGCTGACGGGCGCTTTCCGCCGCGGCAAGATCGAACTGCGGATGAACACACAGTCCGGCGCCGATACCGCCTGGCCGCAGCCGCAACCAGAACAGCTGAACCGGTTGTCACACCTGCAAAGCACGATACGCGGCTGGCTGCCCAGCGCGCAGGAGTTGTCGGTGCATGAGGTGCTGCACTGGTGCAAGGCCAGCGCTTCTCATGAACAGCTGGACGAAGTGGCCCTGGACGCTGCCCGGCAGGCCGTTGCCGGCCTGCGTGAGGCACGTGCCCGCGAAGGCCAACGCCTGGTCGACGTGCTGATGGCGGGTGTGAACCGACTGCGCGAGCTCGCCGCAAAGGCCGAGCCGTTGGTTCCGGCCACCGTGCAACGCCAGCAGCAGAAATTTCTCGAACGCTGGCAGGAGGCGCTCGAACAAACCGGCGCAACGCAAACCGTGTCACGCGAGGCACTGCAGGAGCGGGCGCTGAACGAGGCTGCGGCTTATGCGATCCGCATCGATGTGGCCGAAGAATTGGCCCGGTTGCGCGCCCACCTCGACGAGATGGCGCGGATGCTCAAGGCGGGCGGCGAGGTCGGCAAGCGACTCGACTTCCTGATTCAGGAATTGCTCCGTGAAGCGAACACCCTCGGCTCAAAGGCCTCCAGTCTGGAGCTCACCACCATCTCGCTCGACATGAAGGTGTCGATTGAGCAGTTGCGCGAGCAGGTGCAGAACATCGAGTAACTCTGCTGGGCGCTCTAGAGAGGAGAGCGATCAGCCCGCGGCCTGCACCGGGCCCAGCGCATTGGGTCGCTCGGGCGGCGCTAGACGCACCATGCGGCGCCAGCCGATCCATCGCTCGTAGAAGTAGATGGCCTGCGCGCCGAGCGACAGCAAGCGCCGCTTCCACGCCGGCCAGTGCAGGATGCCCGCAATCGTCTCCACAAATGCGAGGCTGACGTCGCGCGTGGCCTGGATTTCGGCCATGGCGTAGCGCTTGAGCGTGCGCTCGATCAATACGCCGTGTCCCAGCTCGCGAAAGCGCAGCAATTCCTCGTGGCAGTACGAGAGGTGGTTGACTTCGTCGTCCGCCACCATCGCGAGGCCACGCTTGAGCTCGGGATCGTCGCGGAAACAGTCGAGCATCTGTGCCACCTGCTCGGCGGCCCGCTGTTCAGTGACGCGGCTGTGGGCGAGGTACAGGATGATCTCGTCGGTCGACAAAGGCCGCTCCTCGCGCAGACGCGCGTGGGACAGCCCGATGCCGCGCCGCTCCAGCAGCATGCAGTAGTTGGCATGCTCTGGAATGTCTGCCGCCACCAGTCCGCGGCGACGCAAGAACGCCGCGAACAGTCGGCCGTGCTTGTTCTCGTCATCGCCGTGGCGAAGAATCTTTGCAGCCAGCGTGGGGTCGCTGGTCAGCGCGGCAATGCGCTCGTTCTCCCAGCCGCCCTGCAGCTCATTCTGGGATGCCGTGCCCGCCAGCAGACGGAAGGCTTCGTCGTTGGCGCGTATTTCTTCGAACAGGGAGCGCGTCGAAAGCATGGCTCGGTGGTGAGGGTGAGATCGTAAAAAATTATAGGGAGCGCTCGAGTTGTCGAGGCCGCTCAATCACCTTGCGTATCGTCGTTCTCCACGAGGCTTGCCACAGTTTGATTGGGGTATGCTCCCCCGCGGTTACGCCTCAGCCGTTGACGGCGCGCCACAATATTTCAAGAAGCGAGTAGCAGCCATGGCGGATCTGACAGGCGGTAGTGGAGCGAAGAAGGCGATGGCATCTGCGGCCGAAGTGGCCTCGCAAATCATTGATCGCGCAGACCGCGACGTCGCTCTTGTCGTGCAGTTGGTGGGCGAAAGCCAGTACCTGCTGGTGCGACATTTCGAGACCTTCATCGAAGGCGAGCTGGCCCGGCGCGGTGTGGTGTACGGAGATCACCTGCTGCTGCGTCCGCTGGTCGAGACCCACGGTCGTGAATTGGCGGAGTTCGTGCTGAGTGGCGTCGCCATTCACCACCGTTTCGGCCTGAGCGCGCTCGAAAAGCCCACCGGCGATCCGCTGCGCCTGCTGCGCTCGGACCTGTGGGACTCGATCCGCTCTCACACCGAAGACGCCGAGCGTCACTTTGTGTCAGAGGCCGGCGGGCTGCCGAAGATCATCACGGAATGCGAGCAGAACCTGCCGAAGATGGTGCGTCGCCCAGCGGAGTGATCGCCTTGCGCGGGCCCGGTGTCGATGCCCGGGCGCGACGGAATCAGGCAATCGTCAGGCGCCTTTCGGACGCACCGGCTCGCGCACCATGAAACACAAAACCCCAGTCGAATGTACGAGCTGGGGTTCTGGGTGGATCAGGCGTCAGCAGACGCCCTGGAACCGCATCACATGTGGTCGATCATGACCTGGCCGAAACCGGAGCAAGAGACCTGGGTTGCACCGTCCATCAGGCGGGCGAAGTCGTAGGTGACCTTCTTCGACAGGATGGAGCGCTTCATCGACGCGATGATGAGATCGGCCGCTTCGATCCAGCCCATGTGGCGCAGCATCATTTCAGCGGACAGGATTTCGGAACCGGGGTTCACGTAGTCCTTGCCGGCGTACTTCGGTGCCGTGCCGTGGGTGGCTTCGAACATCGCGATCGAGTCGCTGAGGTTGGCGCCCGGAGCGATGCCGATGCCCCCCACCTGCGCGGCCAACGCGTCTGACACATAGTCGCCGTTCAGGTTCAGCGTCGCGATCACCGAGTACTCGGCCGGGCGCAGCAGGATCTGCTGCAGGAAGGCGTCGGCAATCGAGTCCTTGACCACGATGTCCTTCCCGGTGTTCGGGTTCTTGAACTTGCACCACGGGCCGCCATCGATCAGCTGTGCGCCGAATTCCTTTTGTGCCAGCCCGTACGCCCAATCACGGAAGCCACCTTCGGTGTACTTCATGATGTTGCCCTTGTGCACGATCGTGACCGATGGCTTGTCGTTGTCGATCGCGTACTGGATGGCCTTGCGCACCAGGCGCTCGGTGCCCTGCCTCGACACCGGCTTGATGCCGATGCCCGAGGTGTCGGGGAAGCGAATCTTCTTGACGCCGAATTCGTCCTGCAGGATATTGATCAGGCGCTTGGCCTTTTCACTTTCGGCCTCGAACTCGATGCCGGCGTAGATGTCTTCCGAGTTCTCGCGGAAGATGACCATGTTGGTCTTCTCGGGCTCCTTCACGGGCGACGGCACGCCGGTGAAGTACTGGATCGGCCGCAGACAGACGTAAAGGTCGAGCTCTTGCCGCAAAGCCACATTCAGCGACCGGATGCCGCCGCCCACCGGGGTGGTCAGCGGGCCCTTGATCGAGACCACGTACTCCTTCAGCACCTTCAGCGTTTCTTCCGGCAGCCAGACATCGGGGCCGTAGACCTGCGTCGATTTCTCGCCGGCGTAAATCTCCATCCAGTGGATCTTCTTCTTGCCGCCATAGCTCTTGGCCACGGCCGCATCGACCACCTTGATCATCACGGGCGTGATGTCGAATCCGGTGCCATCACCTTCGATGTAGGGAATGATCGGCTGGTCGGGAACGTTCAGCGAAAAGTCAGCGTTGACGGTGATCTTTTCGCCGTTCTCCGGCACTTTGATGTGTTGATACATGGACGGGGGCTCCGCTTCGTGAGAGGCTGAAAATTCAACGTAGATTGATTACTTCGCCCATCGATTCTAGTTCAGCGCTGTGTGCGTCTCGGGCCTCCGCAAGCCCTCGTCAATAATGAAGCGCTGCCTCGTTGAACGCCTGCCATGACCCATCGAAACCTGCGTTTTTTTCGCACTGGAATCCAGGCGCTCTGGTGCTTGGCACTGACCGTTCCGGCCTGGGCGCAAAACACGCCACAAAGCCTGCCCACGGTGACGCTCAACGCAGGCATCCACGTCATCACTGCTGAACTGGCACGCTCCCCGGAGCAGCGCGAGATCGGCCTGATGTTCCGCGTATCGATGCCCGCCAACCACGGCATGCTGTTCATCTACGACCAACCGGGTCAGCAGTGCTTCTGGATGAAGAACACGCTGCTGCCGCTCGACGTGGCCTTCATCGCCGACAACGGCACCATCATCAACATCGATCGGATGAAGCCACGCACGCTCGATTCGCATTGCTCGGCCAAGCCGGTGCGTCTCGTGCTCGAAATGAACGACGGCTGGTTTGCGAAGCGCGGCATCAAGGCCGGCTCCAGGCTGACGGGGCCGCCATTCGCGCCCTGACTGCAGCCCCTTCGGTTTTCTCACGCTACCAACGACAACGCCGGTCAATGACCGGCGTTGTCGTTAGCGCGCTGTTCGCTCAGGCGAAGTTGGATTCAGCGAAATCCCAGTTGACCAGCGAGGTCAGGAAGGTGTCGATCCACTTCGGACGCAGGTTGCGGAAATCGATGTAATAGGCGTGTTCCCACACGTCGACCGTCAGCAGCGCCTTGTCACCGGTCGTCAGCGGCGTGCCGGCCGCGCCGGTGTTGACGATGTCGACCGTGCCGTCAGACTTCTTGACCAGCCACGTCCAGCCGGAGCCGAAATTGCCGACAGCGCTCTTGGTGAATGCTTCCTTGAAGGCCGCGTAGCTGCCGAACTTGGCGTTGATCGCCGCCGCCAACGCGCCCTTGGGCTCACCGCCACCGGCGGGCTTCATGCTGCTCCAGAAGAAGGTGTGATTCCAGATCTGCGCCGCGTTGTTGTAAACACCGCCCGATGATTTCTTGATGATGTCTTCGAGGCTCAGGCTCTCGAATTCGGTGCCTTTTTGAAGGTTGTTCAGATTCACCACATAGGCGTTGTGATGCTTGCCATAGTGGTACTCCAGCGTTTCCTTGCTGAGGTGGGGCGCCAAGGCGTCGAGTGCATACGGCAGCGCCGGCAGGGTGTGTTCCATCGTGGTCCTTTCAGTGGGAGGTTGATCCCATTAGAAAACAAGAATCTGGTTTTTGATTGTAGGCAGCGACGCCGAGGTGGTCTCTGCGCCTCAATCCCGGGACGTGGTCACGGAGGTGACCTGCGCCACGGCCACGCCGTCGCTGAGCACCGCCCGAACCGACTGCCCGACGCTGAGCTGCGACGTCGACACCAGCGGTCGGCCAGCCTCGTCGCTCACCCAGGCATAGCCGCGCTGGAGCACCTGGGCTGGGTCGAGACCCCGCAGACGCATGTCCAGCCGATCGAGTGACCGTGCTGCAGCCTGCATGGAGGTGGCACCCGCCTGTTGGAAACGCGTCGCTGACCTCTGCAGCGCCTGCGCGCGGTCGGCCAGCAGCCGCTGCGTCGCCGCGTCCAGCCGCAGCGACCACAGCGCCAGGCCCTGAGTCTGGCGCCGTACCGCGTCGACAGGGCGCATGGACCGCATCGCCAAGGCGTCGAGCCGCTGCGCCTGGGTATCGAGGGCGCGATGCACACGCCGTTGCAGGGCTGCGGCCAGGGCCTCCAGCGCGGACAGATCGGCCTCGCGCGACGCGGTGCTCAGCTCGGCCGCAGCGGTCGGTGTGGGCGCACGCAGGTCGGCCACGAAGTCGGCCAGCGTGGTGTCGGTCTCGTGGCCGACGCCGCTGACGACCGGTATCGGGCACGCCGCGATGGCCCGGACCACGCGCTCGTCATTGAAGGCCCACAGGTCTTCGATCGAGCCACCACCGCGACAGATCAACAGCGTATCGACGTCGCGCCGCTGACCAGCCAACTCGATGGCCGCGACCAGCGCCGCTGGCGCCTCACTGCCCTGAACCAGACTCGGGTAGACGAGCAATTCAACCTGAGGCGCTCGGCGCGCCAGCGACGTGGCCACGTCGTGCAGCACTGCGCCGCCCAGCGAGGTGACGATGCCGATGCGCCGTGGGTGCTGCGCCAGTGGCCGCTTGCGCGCCGGATCGAACAGGCCCTCTGTCTCGAGCTTGTGCTTGAGCCGCAGGAACTGCTCATACAGCGAGCCGTCGCCGCTGCGCTGCATGGACTCGACGATGAATTGCAGCTCGCCACGCGGCTCGTAGACAGCGACCCGACCGCGCAGTTGGACCTGCTGTCCGTCGGCCGGCGTGAACTGCAGCAGACTGGCTGCCCGCTTGAACATGGCGCAACGGATCGCGGCGGCATCGCCGTCGGCGTCCTTCAGGGTGAAGTAGCAGTGACCACTCGCCGCCCGGCTGTAGCCCGAGAGCTCGCCGCGTACCGTGCAGGCGGCAAACCGCGCAGCCAAGGTGTCGCTGATCGCGTGAACCAGTGCCGCCACGCCCCAGACGAGGCGCTGGAATTCAGCCTCTTGCGGCTCAACCACGCGCAAACCCAGCGCCAATGCGGGTCGAGAAGTCCACAAGCGCGGCCCCCCGCGCTCCGCGGGGCATCGAGCCTGTCACACGACCTTCATAAAGCCGCAAGCCATTGATTTGCATGACCTTATGCCTGCTCAAAGATGAGGCAATGTGTGCGAAGCGCGCTGAGATCAAGGATTTTTGACATGGCTGAGCCAGATACCCACAAAGTTGTCCACAGCAGCGGTGGAAATCCCGCCATCGCCATGGTCCGCTCAGCGGGCCCGCGAGGGCGACTTCCAGGTCTGTTGAAACAAGCGCTCGCAAACGAGCGTCAAGACCGGCCGGGAATGCCGTTGGGCAAGGCCATAATCGACCGCGTCTGAGCCCCGTTTTTCACGCCACAGTGCGGAAAGTACCGACGTGATTTCGATCATACAAGCCGCTGGATGGCCGATCTGGCCCTTGATTTTTTGTTCGGTGCTGGCGTTGGCCTTGATCTTCGAAAGGCTGGTCAACCTGCGAACGGCGAAGGTCACGCCACCCCGGTTGTTGGAGGAGGTGGTGTCGGTCACGCGAGCGAGCCTGCCCTCCTCGGACGTGGTCAACAAGCTGGCCGACAACTCGGTACTCGGGCAGGTGCTGGCCAGCGGGGTGCGCGCCGTCATCGCCGAGCCTCGCATCACCGAGGACGCCTTGCGCGAGGTGTTCGAGTCCTCGGGGCGCGCCGCCGTGCACCGCCTCGAAAAGTACCTGAGTCCGCTGGGCACGATCGCCTCGGCCGCGCCGCTGCTGGGGTTGTTGGGCACCGTCATCGGCATGATCGAGATCTTCGGGGCGCAGTCACCGACCGGTGGCAGCAATCCCGCGGCGGTGGCGCACGGTATTTCAGTGGCGCTTTACAACACCGCGTTCGGGCTGATGGTGGCGATTCCGTCGCTGATTGCCTACCGCCACTTTCGAGGCCTCGTCGATTCGTACACGCTGGATCTCGAGCAGGCCTGTGACCGGCTGACGCCACACCTGATGCGCTTCGCGGTCCCGCGCACCGCGAGCTGACCGCCATGGCGATGAACTTCCGCAAGGCACGACCGGAGGAACCGGAGATCAACCTGATCCCGTTCATCGACGTGCTGCTGGTGGTTCTGATCTTCCTGATGCTGACGACGACCTACTCCAAATTCACGGAGTTGCAGGTCAATCTACCGTCTGCGGATGCCGACAAGGCTCGCGATCGCGACCGCGAGGTGATCGTGGCCGTCGCCGCCGATGGCCGCTACGCCGTCAACGGCCGCGCGGTGGATGGCCGCAGCGTCGAGCTCCTGACGCTCGAGCTCGGCAAGGCCGCGGGCGGGCCCGGTGACACGCCCGTGATCGTCTCAGCGGACGCCACCGCGGCTTACCAGTCGGTGGTGAATGTGATGGACGCGGCACGGCGTGCGGGCTTGCCGCGCCTGACCTTCGCAGCGCAGCGCAATACGCCCGAGGCGGGCCGTTGAGCGGTTTCGGCCCGGTGTGATGGAGCAGGCGCTGCAGCGCGCCTGGCTGCGCCGCGGGCCGGTTTCCCTGGCGTTGTGGCCCCTGTCTCTGCTGTTTCGTGCGGTCGTGGTGCTGCGTGCGGCGCTGTACCACTGGCGGGTGTGGGTGCCGCAGGCGCTGCCGGTGCCGGTGGTCGTGGTCGGCAACCTGATGGCGGGGGGCGTCGGCAAGACGCCCACGGTGATGGCGGTCGTGAGGCGCTTGCAGGCCGCTGGCCACCACCCCGGCATCATCTCGCGCGGCCATGGCCGCCGCCAAGACGCCGCAGCCGTGATGGAGGTACTGCCGAACACACCGGCCTCGGAGGGCGGCGACGAGCCGCTGCTGCTGCGCCTGCGGCTGGGCGTTCCGGTGTTTGTCGGCGCCGACCGCGTGGCCGCGGCGCGCGCTGCACTGGCGGCCCATCCCGAGATCGACATCCTGGTCAGCGACGATGGCCTGCAGCATCGGCGGCTGCCACGTGCAGCGCAGGTGGTGGTGTTCGACGACCGCGGCGTCGGCAATGGCTGGTTGCTGCCCGCGGGGCCGCTGCGTGAACCCCTGACGGCCCATCCCCCGCCCTGCACCGTGGTGCTGTACAACGCGCCGCAGGCGTCCACCGCCTGGCCTGGTCATCTGGCCACCCGGCAGTTGGCCGGGCTCGCCCCCCTGGTCGACTGGTGGGCAGGCCAGGCCGCCACAAGCGCCAGCCTGCTGAACTTGGCGGCGAGCCCGACGCCGGTGTGGGCCGCCGCCGGGGTTTCACAACCCGAGCGCTTCTTTGGCATGCTGCGCGCCGCTGGCCTCACGATCACCCCGTTGGCGCTGTCCGATCACCACGACTACGCCACCCTGCCCTGGCCTGCTGACGCGAGCGACGTCATCGTCACCGAAAAAGACGCTGTCAAGCTGCGGCCCGAGCGGTTGGCCGCGAGCGGCTCAACCCCTCGCATCTGGGTCGCCCCGCTAGACTTCCAGATCGATGCAGCATTCGATGCGGCTTTACAAGCCGTGCTGCCTCTGCGTTTTTCGACCAGGATTCCCGATGGAGACACGACTGCTTGAGTTGCTGGTGTGCCCGCTGTGCAAGGGCCCTCTGGATCACTGGCGTCCGCCGCACCATGAGCGCCAGGAACTGGTTTGCCACGCTGACCGACTGGCGTTTCCCGTGCGAGACGGCATTCCGGTGATGCTGGAAGGCGAAGCCCGGGAGATTGGCAGCGCGCCGCCGGCAGCGCCCATCTTTCCGATGCCCTCTCCGTCAGATCCCGCCTGAAATCCGAGCGAGTGATGCGCTTCACGGTGTTGATCCCTGCGCGCATGGCGTCGACACGCCTGCCGGGCAAGCCGCTGGCTGACATCGCCGGCCTGCCGATGGTGGTGCGTGTGGCGCGGCAAGCAGCACGGTCGTCCGCAGGGCAGACCGTGGTGGCCGCAGACGATGCCGAGATCGTCGCGGCCTGCGAAGCGCATCAGGTCAGGGCGATCCTGACGCGCCGGGACCACGCCAACGGCAGCGATCGATTGGCTGAAGCGTGTGCGTTGCTCGGCCTCCAGGGCGACGCGGTCGTCGTCAACGTGCAAGGCGACGAGCCATTGATCGATCCCGCGCTGATCGATGCCGTGGCCGGCACGCTGCTGTCGCAACCCGACTGCGTCGTCGGTACCGCGGCGCACACCATCGACGACCCGCACGACCTCGCCAATCCCAACGTGGTGAAAGTCGTTTGCGACGCGGCAGGTCGTGCCTTGTATTTCTCACGCGCGCCGATCCCCTGGTGGCGCGACGGCAGCGCCGCTGGCGCCCCAGCCATTGGCGACATCGCTCCCCTGCGCCACATTGGCATCTATGCGTACCGCGCCGGATTTCTTCGCCGATTTCCGACGCTGGCCGTGAGCCCTCTGGAGCAGGTCGAGTCGCTGGAGCAGCTGCGGGTGCTGTGGCACGGCGAACGCATCGCCGTGCATCTGAGCACCACTGCTGCCGCAATCGGCGTGGACACGCCGGAGGACCTGGAACGTGTGCGCCGGATCGTGGCTGGCAGCCGCTAGGCCAGCCTATCCCGGAGACCGTCCTGTTCGGTTTTAAACTACGCGGTCTGGCTTCGCTCGTTTGTCGGAGCGCCGCGACCCCATCGAACGGACCACAAGGACACGCATGAGACTGATTTTGTTGGGCGCGCCCGGCGCAGGCAAAGGCACACAGGCCACCTTCATCTGCAAGAAGTTCGGTATACCGCAGATCTCCACGGGCGACATGCTGCGCGCAGCCGTCAAGGCGGGCACACCGCTGGGCATCGCCGCGAAGAAGGTGATGGACTCGGGCGGCCTGGTCGGCGACGACATCATCATCGGACTGGTCAAGGAGCGCCTGGCGCAGCCCGACTGCGCGAACGGCTTTCTGTTCGACGGTTTCCCGCGCACCATCGTGCAAGCCGATGCCATGAAGGCTGCCAGCGTGAACCTGGACATCGTGCTCGAGATCGATGTGCCCGACGCAGCCATCATCGAACGCATGAGTGGCCGCCGCGCGCACCTGGCCTCTGGGCGCACGTACCACGTCAAGTTCAACCCACCGAAGGCCGAGGGGCTCGACGACGTGACCGGCGAGCCGCTGATTCAGCGCGACGACGACAAGGAAGAAACCGTCAAGAAGCGCCTGGACGTGTACCAGAAGCAGACGCGGCCGCTGGTGTCGTATTACGCCGACTGGGCGGCCTCCGGCGATCCGGTGGCACCCAAGTACCGCAAGATCAGCGGCACGGGCAGCGTCGACGAGATCACCACGCGGGCGTTGCAAGCGCTGTCGTGACGCCCCGCTGACGGCTGGCGCCGTCCAGCATCGAAGCCCCTGGCTCGCACGGTGCGAGCCAGGGGCTTCGGTTTTTCAGGGCCCGAACTGCTCCTGACCGACCATGCCCAGCTTGGTCACGCCCAGGCGCTGCGCGCTTGCCAGCACCATCGCAACGACACCGTAGTCAACTGCCTTGTCCGCGCGCAGGTGCAGCTCGGGCTGCTCTGCCTGAGCGGCTGCCGCTTGCAGGCGTGTTTCCAGGGCCGCTCGATCGGCCAGCGCCTCGCCGTTCCAGATCAGCGTGCCATCGGCCTCGATGGTCAGTGCCACCACCTCCGGCTTCACCAGCGGGGGCTCGCTGGCCTGCGGCATGTTGAGGCTGACCGCATGCAGCTGCACCGGGATGGTGATGATCAGCATGATGATCAGCACCAGCATCACGTCGATCAACGGCGTGGTGTTGATGTCCATGATCACCTCGGGTTCGTCGCTGCGGCCGGAGCCGATGTTCATGGCCATGGGTGGTTGCTTTCGATGCTGGAGGCCATCACGACTTCGGTGGCGGTTCGGTGACGAAGCCGACCTTCGCAATGCCGGCGCGCTGGCAGGCGTAGATCACCCGGCCCACCGCCTCGTAGCGGGTCTTTTCGTCGCCGCGCACCTGCACCTCGGGCTGCGGCTGCCTGGCGCCTTCGATCTTCAGCCGGTCGACGAGTGCCGCATGGTCGGCCAGCGGCTGTGCGTTCCAATAGACGCGCCCTTCTCGGTCGACCGAGATCTCGATGTTCTCGGGCTTGGTCTGGCGCGGCTGGTTGACCTCCTTGGGAAGTGACATCGGCACCGTCTGCCGGACCACGGGAATGGTGATCAAAAAAATGATCAGCAGCACCAGCATCACGTCGACCAGCGGCGTGGTGTTGATGCTGGCGTTGACCTCGTCGTCGTCGCCGGAGCGCAGTTGAAGAGCCATGATCTGTTGGCAGTCGAAGTGAAACGGACGGTCAGCGCAGGTTCTTCGCGCCCAGCAAGATGCCGTGCAGATCGGCCGCAAAGCCGCGCACCGCGTCCATCGTGACCTTGTTGCGGCGCACCAGCGCGTTGTAGCCCAGCACCGCTGGCACCGCCACCGCCAGGCCGATGGCCGTCATGATCAACGCTTCACCCACCGGGCCCGCCACCTTGTCGATGCTGGCCTGACCGGCCACGCCGATCGCCGTCAGCGCGTGATAGATGCCCCAGACCGTGCCGAACAAGCCCACGAACGGCGCGGTGGACCCCACCGTCGCCAGGATGGCCAGGCCGCCCTGCAGGCGCGACTGAACCTCATCGACGCTGCGTTGCACACACATCGTGATCCAGGTATTGCGGTCGATGTGCTCGGTCAGCGTGCCCTCGTGGTGCTCGCGGGCGTTGATGCCGGCCTCGGCAATGTAGCGAAACGCACTGCCCTCGCCGAGGGTGGCCACACCCGCACTCAGCGTGGTCGCCTTGAAGAAGCTTTGCCGCACCGATCGGGCCTCGGCACTCAACTTCAGGCTCGCGGCCAGTCGCGTGACCAGGATGTACCAGCTGCCCACGCTCATCAGCACCAGGATGAACAGCGTGCCCCGGGCCACGAAGTCACCTTGCGCCCACAAGGCAGCCAGGCCGTACGGGTTGTCGACGACGGCCTGCGTGATCCCCGCCGCAGGCGCCTGCGCCTGCGCGGCGATCGAGACCATACCGATCAACAGCCCGCACGACCAGCGGTACAGCGTTCGCTCGAGCATCCGTTCGACGGTGCGTTGGAATTTGTCAGACAGGAAGATGTTCATCAGAGAGAGGTGGCCATGCGGCCATGACGGTAGGTGATGGAAACAAGAAATGGTCAAGGCGGCAGGCGGACGCAGGCCACCCGTCATCGAATGTCGAAGAAGAACTCCTGGCGTATCTGCACACCATCACCGGTGCACACGTAGCCTTCCTTCATCGCCACCTCGACAGCGCTGATGAAGGCGCGCAGTGTGCGCCGATCGGGCACACCCTTGAGCGTGTTGCGGTCTATGTCGACTTGCACCACGCGGCCGGCCTTCAAGGTGCCGATCACGAACAGGCTGCCCTTGACTTCGCTGGACACGCTGGGCGCCACCGGCGGCGGGGTTCGGCTGCATGCGATACCGGCCGCCAGCACCTGCGGTCGACCCGTCCCCGAGGCGGGCGATGCAGGCTCGGGCGCAGCTGCTGGCGGCGCTGGCGCCGGATCGACCGGCGCGGGCGCAGGCGCAGGGGGAGCAGCGGTGATGGTGGGGGCAGCTTGAGGTGGCGGGACCACGGGAATCTCTGGCTCGGGCACGACCACCGGCGGCGGGGGCAGGCGCTTGGGTGGCGCCACTACAGCGGCCGGCGGGGGCGGCTCTGGCGGTGGAGGCGGCGGGGGCGGAGCGACTTCTTCGATCAGCCGAGCCACCACCGGCACGCGGACCACGTCGACGACCTGCTGCGCCAGACCATGGACCAGCGCATAGATCACCACCCCATGCAGCACGATGACGAGGCCCAGCCCCCATGCATGGCGACGCGGATCGTCGGCAGATCGAGAAAAATCCATCAGAGTCGAGAGAGCTCAGAAACAGTGGTTCAGGTTCGCATACACAGCGCCATCGCACGAATCGTAGTAGCGATCGTCATAGCCGACCTGAAAGCCCTGCTTCAGACCGCCGACCGCCAGCGACAGCGGGGCTTGTCTGCCCCACCGCTGGGTCGCGCCTGGATTAGAACCTGACCAGCCGAGGAACAGCCGACAGCAGTCGCCGGGTGTAGTCACGCTGCGGGTGGGCCAAGAGATCCTCGGTCGGGCCCGCCTCATCGATGCGTCCGCGATGCATCACCGCCACGTGGTCCGCCATGTATTCGACGACGCCCAGGTGGTGAGTGATGAACAGATAGGACAGCCCCAGCTCCGATTGCAACCGCTTCAGCAGGTTCAGGATCTGCGCCTGCACCGAGACGTCCAGCGCCGACGTGGGCTCGTCGCAGACGATCAGCTTCGGCTCGACCGCCAACGCGCGGGCAATCGCGATGCGCTGCCGCTGCCCACCCGAGAACTCGTGCGGGTAGCGCTGCAGCGCCTCGCGGCGCAGTCCGACGCGATCGACCAGCGACTCCAGCAGCGCGCGTCGCGCCGCGCCATCGAGTTCAGGACGCAGCGTCAGCACGCCCTCCTCCAACAGCTCGAACACCCGCATGCGTGGATTCAGCGACGCATAGGGGTCCTGGAAGATCATTTGCACCGACCGCCTCGCCAGCCGCAAGGTTTCACCGTGCAGGCCGAAAAGTTCTTGCCCCTCCAGCACGGCCCGACCCTCGATCTGCGCCTGGCCGCGAAGCAACTGCACGATCGCCTTGCCCAGCGTCGTCTTGCCGCAACCTGACTCGCCGACCAGAGCCATCGTTTCACCGCGGCGGACCTGCAACGACACATCGTCCACCGCCAAGGCATGCGAGGTGACACGCTGGAACACGCCGTTGCGAATCGGGAAGCGCACCGACAGGTGCTGCACATCAAGCAGCAACGCCGCGCCACCAGACCACGCGGTCGCTGGCGGTGGCGCTGCAGAGGCGCCGAGCGGCTCAGCCCGCGGTGTGGATGGCGCTGCCGCCCAGGCGGTAGCCGATGGGGCATGCAGCCAGCACCGCACTTCGCGTGGCACATCCGCGGGGGTGGCATCCTGCACCGTGAGTGGCAGCAGCACAGGCGCATCGCGGTGGCAACGATCCACGACCCGATCACATCGCGGCGCGAAACGGCACCCCACGAAGGCTTGCGACAACGCAGGCACCGTGCCTGCGATGGCCGCGAGCGGTGCGCCGCGCTGGTGTGCCTGGGGCAGCGACTGCAGCAACAGCCGGGCATACGGGTGCTTCGGCGCACTGAAAAACTCGGCGGCGCTGGCCACCTCGACGATCTGCCCGGCGTACATCAGCGCCACCCGCTGCGCCATGCCGGACACCACCGCCAGATCGTGCGTGATCAAGAGCAGGCCCATGCCTTGCTCGCGCTGCAACTGCTTGAGCAGTTCCAGGATCTGCGCCTGGATCGCGACATCGAGCGCGGTGGTCGGCTCATCGGCCACCAGAAAAGCCGGCTCGGCGGCCAGGGCGATGGCGATCATCACCCGCTGCTTCTGCCCACCGCTCATGCGAAACGGGTAGTCGTCGATGCGCCGCTCGGGCTCGGGGATGCCAACGCGCCCCAGCCATTCGATGGCCTTCGCTCGGGCTTGCGCGCCGCGCAGCGCCGTGTGCGTCTCGATCGCCTCGACGATCTGATCGCCCACGCGCATGACCGGGTTCAGGCTGGTGGCCGGCTCCTGGAAGATCATGCCGATGCGCCCCCCGCGCAGCCGACGCATCGCCGATTCAGGCAATGACAGGGTCTCCTGGCCTTCGATCTCGACGCGCCCATCGGTGACGCGGCCGTTCTCCGGCAGCAGCCGCATCAGCGCCAGCGCCGTCATGCTCTTGCCGCAACCGGATTCGCCCACCAGCGCAAAGGTTTCGCCGCGCTCGATGCACAGCGACAGGCCATCGATCGCGCGCACCAGGCCGGCATCGGCGTCGAGCGCCACCTTCAGGTCGGTGATGTTCAGCATGGCCGCTCGCATGGAAAGATGCTACTCGGACCCACGGCGAGCCAGCACGGTCTTGCGATCTGGTTGTAAGGTGCGCTTGCGAACGCCGACCAGTTCCAAGGCCTGCGTCTCGGTCTGCAGTTGAACCCAAGAGGACGCCACCGATGCACCCCACGCTACCCCTGCTTGCCGCCACCAACACCGACTTCCCGGCCCTGCAGCGCGCCCGGCTCACGACCTTGCAGGTCAACCTCGGCTACCGCTGCAACCAGAGCTGCCTGCACTGCCACGTGAATGCCGGACCGTCGCGCACCGAGATGATGGACAGCGCGACCATTGACGAGGTCATCGGCGTGCTGCGCGCACGGCGCATCGAAACGCTCGACCTGACCGGAGGTGCACCGGAACTGAACATGCATTTCCGTCGCCTGGTGCAAGCGGCCCGCGCGCTGGGTGTGCGCGTGATCGACCGCTGCAACCTGACCATCCTGTCGGAGCCCGGCCAGGAGGGGCTGGCCGAGTTTCTGGCCGAGCACGGCGTTGAAGTGGTCGCCTCGCTGCCCTGCTATTCGGTCGAGAACGTCGATCGACAGCGGGGCGACGGCGTGTTCGACCGCAGCATCGCCGGGCTGCGGCAGCTCAATGCCCTCGGCTATGCCGACGAATCACGCGGCCTGCTGCTCAACCTTGTCTACAACCCGCAAGGCCCGGTGCTGCCTCCGCCGCAGGCGCAGCTCGAAGCCGACTACAAGCGCGAGTTGCTGGCGCATTTCGGCATCCGCTTCAACCGGCTCTACACGCTGGCCAACATGCCGATCCAGCGCTTCGGCAGCACGCTGGTCTCCAAGGGCACGTTCCAGACCTACCTGCAGTTGCTGAAGAACGCCTACCGCGCCGAGAACCTGGACACGGTGATGTGCAACTCGATGCTCAGCGTGGATTGGCAGGGTGACCTGTACGACTGCGATTTCAACCAGATGCTCGCCCTGCCCGCTCGCCTGCAAGGCCGCGCCAAGCCGCACTTGCGAGACCTGCTCGCCACCGACGGGGTGGGCGAATTCATCCGCGTGGCCGACCACTGCTATGGCTGCACCGCGGGTCAGGGGAGCAGTTGCGGGGGTGCGCTGGCGGCGTCACCTGGCACCGTCTCCACCTCTCTCGCCTGATGGCTGCGCCGCCGAAACGCGCACTGTGGGTCGGCGTCGGGCTCGCTGCGCTGGTCGGGGTGGGGCTGTACGGGTACTTCGACCTCGGGCGGCTGCTCACGCTCGAATCGCTCAAGTCCAGCCGCGACGCGCTCGTGGGTCTCTACGACCAGCGTCCGCTCGCCACCGCGCTCGGCTTCTTCGCCATCTATGTGGCCGCTGCGGCGCTGTCGATCCCGGGGGCCACGATCCTGACCTTGGCGGCCGGCGCCATGTTCGGCCTGGGCATCGGGCTGGTGATCGTCTCGTTCGCCTCCAGTGTCGGGGCTTTGCTGGCATTTCTGGCGTCGCGCTACCTGCTGCGAGACAGCATTCAATCGCGCTTCGGCAAGCAGCTCGCACCGATCAACGAGGGCATGGCGCGCGACGGGGCGTTCTATCTGTTGACGCTGCGACTGGTACCGGTGTTTCCGTTCTTTCTGGTCAATCTGCTCGCCGGTCTGACGCCCATCGGCGCCGGGCGCTTTTACGGGGTCAGCCAACTCGGCATGCTGGCCGGCACGGCGGTGTTCGTGAATGCGGGGACGCAGCTCGCGAGCATTCAGGCGCCAGGCGATGTGCTCTCGCCCGGCCTGCTGCTGAGCTTCGTGCTGCTCGGCGTGTTTCCGCTGATCGCCAAGGCGCTGCTGGGCGTCATCCAGCGGCGCCAGGTCTACGCGGCATGGACGAAGCCCGCGCAGTTCGACCGCAATCTGGTCGTCATCGGCGCCGGCGCTGGCGGGCTGGTCACCTCGTACATCGCGGCGGCGGTGAAGGCCAAGGTGACCCTGGTCGAGGGGCACTTGATGGGCGGCGATTGCCTGAATTTCGGCTGCGTGCCGAGCAAGGCGCTGATCCGCTCAGCGACGCTCGCGCACGAGTTGCGGCAAGCTCAGGCGCTCGGCTTGCGCGGCACGGACAGCGGTGCGGCAGCCATCGATTTCCAGGTCGATTTCGCCGCGGTGATGGCCCGTGTGCATCGGGTCATCAAGGACATCGCGCCGCACGACTCGGTCGAGCGCTACCGCTCGCTCGGTGTCGATGTCGTCGCAGGCCGCGCCCGCATCACCTCGCCATGGACGGTGGAGATCACCACGCCGGAGGGGGTGCAAACGCTCACCACGCGCAGCATCGTGATCGCCGCCGGCGCCGAACCGTACCTGCCGCCGCTGCCGGGGCTGGCCGAGGTGGGTTGCCTGACGTCAGACACGCTGTGGGAGCTCAAAGAACTGCCGCGCCGCCTGCTGGTGCTCGGTGGCGGGCCGATCGGCTGCGAGCTGTCGCAGGCCTTTGCACGGCTGGGGTCGCAGGTCACGCAGGTCGAAGCAGCCACACGGGTGATGGGCCGCGAGGATGAGGAAGTGTCGGCCCTGATTGCCGATGCGCTGCGTAGCGACGGCGTGCAGCTGTTGCTCGGCCACCAGGCTGTTCGTTGCGAGCAAGTGGGCCATGGCGAGACGCTCGTCAAGCGGCTGATCGTCAAGACGGCCGACGGCGCCGAGTCGGCGATCGAGTTCGACACCCTGCTCTGCGCGGTGGGCCGTCGCGCGCGTGTCACCGGCTACGGGCTCGAAGAGCTGGGCATACCGCTGTCGGACCGCAAAACCATCGAGATCGATGGCTACTTGCAGACGAAGTACCCGAACATCTATGCGGTCGGCGATGTCGCTGGTCCTTACCAATTCACGCATGTTGCTGCGCACCAGGCCTGGTATGCGGCGGTCAATGCGCTGTTTGGCCGATTCAAGCGCTTCAAGGCCGACTATTCGGTGATCCCGTGGACGACGTTCACAGCCCCCGAGGTGGCGCGCGTCGGCTTGTCGGAGGCCGAGGCCCAGCAGCAAGGCGTGGCCGTCGAAGTGACACGCTACGGCCTCGACGACCTCGACCGCGCCATCGCCGACGACACTGCGCATGGCTTCATCAAAGTGCTCACCGTGCCTGGCAAGGACAAGATTCTGGGTGTGACCATCGTCGGCGCACACGCCGGTGATTTGCTGGCGGAGTACGTGCTCGCGATGAAGCACGGGCTGGGCTTGAACCAGGTGCTCGGCACCATCCACAGCTACCCGACGATGGCCGAGGCCAACAAATACGTGGCGGGCGAATGGAAGCGCGCCCATGCACCGAAGCGCCTTTTGGCTTGGGTCGAGAAGTTCCACGCCTGGGAGCGCACATGACACCACAGACCACACGCCGCGCCGTCGTCATGCTCGGCATGGCGGCGCTGGCCATGCGGGGCGCACACGCGCAGGCCACGGCCTTCGACCACAGTCATGCCGCCTGGAGTGCGTTGCTGAAGAAGCATGTGGCCGTGATCGACGGCGGCCGCGCTTCGCAGGTGCGTTACGCGGCGATGGCCATCGACCGCGTCGCCTTGAAGGCCTACCTCGACAGCCTGTCGGCAGTCAGCCGGTCCGCATTCAACGGCTACACGAAGGCGCAGCAGATGGCGTTTCTCATCAACGCCTACAACGCACACACCGTCGAGCTGATCCTCACACGCTACCCCCAACTCGATTCGATCAAGGACCTGGGCAGCCTGCTTCAAAGCCCGTGGAAACGGAAATACATCGCGCTGCTCGGCAGCACGATGTCGCTCGACGGCATCGAGCACGACACCTTGCGCGCTCGCGGCCGCTACGACGACCCGCGGATCCATTTCGCGGTGAATTGCGCCTCGATCGGCTGCCCGCCATTGCGCGAAGAAGCATTCACCGCGGAGCGACTGGACGCGCAGCTCGACGAACAGGCGCAGCGCTTCATGTCCGATCGCAGCCGCAACCGATGGAGCCCATCGAAGCAGCGGCTGGAAGTCTCCAAGATCTTCGATTGGTACGGGGAGGACTTCACCCTGGGCCATCGAGGCATCGCCTCGGCCGCCGCGTTCTATGCGCGCTATGCCGATCGACTGGCCGACGCCCCGGCCGACCGCGACCGCATCCGAGCCCAAACCGCACCCGTGTCCTACATCGACTACGACTGGGCGCTCAACGACGCCCCGCGGTGAGCAGCACCTGGCCATGAACACGCCCTGTCGCATCGTCGTGATGGCCAAGACCCCGGTCGCCGGGCACGCCAAGACGCGCCTGATTCCTGCCCTCGGCGCGCAGGGTGCCGCCGCGCTCGCCGAGCGCTTGCTCAACCACGCGGTTGAGCAAGCACTGGCCGCCGACCTCGGGCCTGTCGAGTTGTGCGGTGCGTCGGCCTGCAACGCCCACCAGGGCGATGCCGAGCCTTCCGCGGCCCTGCATCCCGCCTTCCAGCGGCTCGCGGATGCATGGCCGATCACGCTCAGCGAGCAAGGCAGCGGCGACCTGGGCCAGCGCATGCACCGCGCCTTCGAACGCGCTTTCAGCACGATGCCATCCGGCGCGGGCCGCGTGCTGCTGACCGGCACCGACGCGCCTGCACTGGGCGCCAGCGTGCTGCGCCGTGCTGCCGACGCACTGGCCGGCGCCGATGCGGTGTTTGTCCCTGCCCACGACGGCGGCTACGCCCTGGTCGGTCTGCGCCGGCCCGCCCCCACCTTGTTCGAAGACATGGTGTGGAGCACCCCGACAGTGATGGCGCACACGCGCGGACGACTCGCTGCTGCCGGACTGCGCCACACCGAGTTGCCGCCGCTGCACGACATCGATGTGCCTGCCGACCTGACTCACCTGCCCCCGGGGTGGCTGTCATGAAGCGACTGCTGTTGGTCGGCGCGGGCCACGCCCATGCGCAGGTGCTCAAGGACTGGATCGCTGCGCCGGTGCCCGGCGTGGATCTGATCGTGGTGTCGCCCAGCGCGCTGGCACCGTATTCGGGCATGGTGCCGGGCTGGCTGGCAGGCAGCTACCGCTACGAAGACATCTGCATCGACATCGAGGTGCTGGCCGCCGCAGCTGGAGCGCACTTCATCGAAGGCGTCCTCGCCTCACTCGATCCCGAACAGCATCGGGCGCATCTGGTGGGGGGCATGGTGCTCGAGTACGACGTGCTGTCGCTGAACGTGGGGTCGACGTTGAACCCGCCCACCGTCGAAGGTACCCATGTGCTGCCGCTGCGCCCGCTCGGTGGCCTGCGCCTGGCCTGGGAGGCGCTGCTGGCCGAGATGGCGCCAGCGCCGCAGCGGCCACTGGCCATCACCGCCGTCGGCGGTGGCGCGGCCGGCGTCGAATCGTTGTTGGCCGTGCTGAAGCGGTTGCGAGTACAGCAACCGAATCGAGAGCTTTCCGCGACGCTGGTCGGCCGCAGCGCGACGCTACTGCCAAGCCTGCCGCGCGCGGCAGCGAAATCGGCGCAGGCGGCGCTTGCCCGCGCCGGCGTCGAGCTGCGCCTGGGGTCCGACTTCGCCGCGGGCGATGCGTCCGCCAGCGATGTGTTGCTTTGGGCTGCCGGGGCCGAGGCGCATGCGTGGCAGCGAGCCAGCGGGTTGGCCGTCGGCACGAGTGGCTACATCCGCATCGACCCGCATCTTCGCTCGCTGTCGCATCCGCATGTGCATGCGGTGGGCGATTGCGCGGAGTGGGCCGAGCCCCTGCCCAAGGCCGGGGTCTATGCGGTGCGCATGGGGCCGGTGCTCTCGCGCAATCTGCGCGCCGCACTCGGCGTGGGGTTGCCACAGGCCTATCTGCCGCAGCGTCGGGTCCTTGCGCTGCTGGCCACCGCCGACGACAGCGCCATCGCCTGCTGGGGGCCAGCCACCCTGCGTGGGCGCTGGGTCTGGCGACTCAAAGACCGCATTGATCGCAACTTTCTGCAGCGCTTTGCGTTGAGCCCGGCGCCGCGTGGCGGCGGCGAACTCACCCGCAGGACCTCGGCATGACAGTCGCTGCATTCCCCACATGCCGCTGGCGCATCGCGCTGCTGCTGGCCGTCGGGCTGGTGTTGGCCTGCGGCGCGTGGGGTGGCACAGCGCGCGCTGCCGACGCGCCGAGCTGGGCCCCGCTGAAGCAAACGATCCGCGAGCGCTTTCCGACAGTGCACCACCTCTCGACGGCAGATCTGGACGGCTGGCTGCGCGACACCGCACGGCCCGCGCCGTTGCTGATCGACACCCGCAGTGCCGAGGAATACGCCGACGGCCATCTGCCCGGGGCCCTGCACGCGGAATCGGTCGCGCAGTTCCGGCAACTGCAACAGCGCCTCGGTCCGCAGGCGGCAACGCGCCCCGTGGTGCTGTACTGCTCGGTCGGCTACCGGTCGTCGGCGCTGGTCACGGCGCTGGGCAGAGCCGGGATCGGTGGTGCCGCGTTCTACAACCTCGAAGGTTCGATTTTCGAGTGGGCCAACCGCGGACTGCCGGTCGTGACCAGCGACGGCCGAGCGGCCAAGGTGCATCCCTTCAATCCCAAGTGGGGTAGCTTGCTGCACCGCGAGCTCTGGTCACGCCAACCATGACGTTGCTGAGGATTTTTGTTGCCACCTTGTACGCGAGCCGGCTGGCCAGTGATGGCCAGGCCATCACGCTGGCGACGGTGGCGTGAGCGCGCAGCCCGAACCAAAGGCATCCTCCTGCTGGCCATCAGACTCTGACCCATTCACCCCCTCCACCCACTCTGCTGACCCACCATGACCGACCTGCACGAACACCAGTACCTCAGCACCACGCGCGATGTCTACAAGGAAGCCGCACTGACCCCTGATGTGGGCCTGTGCTGCACCACCACACCGGTGTGGCAACTGCCCGAGCTCAGCATCCCGAAACGCATGCTGGCCATGAACTACGGCTGCGGCAGCACGGTACATCCGCGCGATCTGGTCGGCCAGCCCAAGGTGCTCTATGTGGGCGTGGGTGGCGGCATGGAGTTGCTGCAGTTCGCCTACTTCAACCGTCAAACGGGCGGCGTGGTCGGGCTCGACGTGGTCGATGAAATGCTCGGTGCCTGCCGCAGCAACCTCGCCGAAGCCGAGGCGAGCAACCCGTGGTTCAAGGCCGATTTCATCGACCTGCGACGCGGCGATGCGCTCAAGCTGCCCATCGAGAGCAACAGCATCGACGTGGCTGCACAGAACTGCCTGTTCAACATCTTCCGCGACGACGACCTGAAGCAGGCACTCGCCGAGATGTACCGCGTGCTCAAGCCACACGGCCGGCTGATCCTGTCCGACCCGGTGTGCGACCAGGCGATGCCTGCCGCGCTTCAGGACGATCCACGCCTGCGCGCACTCTGCCTGTCCGGTGCGATCCCGTTGCAGCAGTACCTGAAGCGGCTCACCGACACCGGCTTCGGCACGATCGAGGTGCGTGCCAAGCGGCCTTACCGAGTGCTCTCGCCCCACCATTACGCAACCGATCAGTTGATCCACATCGAGAGCGTCGAGATCTGCGCCATCAAGGACCCGATGCCCGCCGACGGCCCCTGCATCTTCACCGGCCGCACCGCCATCTACTACGGCCGCGAGGAGCTGTTCGACGATGGCAAGGGCCATGCGATGACGCCCAACCAGCCTTTGGCGGTGTGCGACAAGACCGCCGCTGCCCTGCAGCGCCTCGGCCGCGACGATCTGTACCTGTCAGCGTCGACCTGGTTCTACGACGGCGGGGGTTGCTGCTGAGGCGGGTGGACACGGCGGCGTCGCCACAGCCAGGCCAGCCCGATCAGCAGCAACTGCGCGAACGTCACCGGCCAGTCCACACGGAACGACTCCGCCACAGTGATCGGTGCGATCCACCCCGCCTGAGACAGCACGGTGGTGTTCAGGTAGGACAGCATCGCGATCACCGCGGCGGCGATCACCCAGCGCTGGCCAGCGCACACCGCCAAAGGCAAGGCCCACAGCCAGTACCAGGGGTTGACGACCGGCGAGCAAAACAGCAACCAGGCGACCGCGCTGGACAGGGGCGGCAGCTGCGATGCGGCACGCGCTCGTCGCTGCCAGCGCCACACCAGAACGCCCAGGCCACCGACCACCAGCAGGGCGGCCACCGGCCGCACGGCACCGGCAGGCAAGGCGACATCGAGCAACCGGTAGCCCAGCGGGTTGAACAGCCACTGCGTGCCGAAGATGCGCAGCGCGCTGGCATCGCTGCCGCCGGCGGCGATGAACGGGCCATACAGCGCCGCAACACTCACGGCCAAGCCCCCCAGCAGGCGCGGCACCCACGTTGCCCAGTTCATTCCCGCGGGCACGCACAGCAACAGCAACGGCAGGACCACCAGCGCAGACACCTTGGTGCCCACCGCCAGCCCGAGCGCCACACCGACCCACACCGCCCGCCTGCCTTGCCACGCCAGCGCTGCCAGCAGCAGCCACAGCGCAACCAGGCCATCGGGGTGCGCGCTGGCCATCGCCTCCTTGAGCACCAGCGGATGCAGCGCGTACAACAACAGCACGCGCGCGCTCAACCCCTGCCGCGCCAGCAGCGCCAACACCGCCAGGTCGGCCACCAGCACCAAGGCCTGCACGCCGCCGAGCTGCCCGGGTGCCAGCACATGCGCAGCAGCGAACAGCCACTGCAACACCGGGCCGTAGATCGTCGGAATGTCGGGGTAGTTGATGCCGCCAAGGATGTCTGACCAGCGCGGTGACAACCCCGGTGTACCGAAGAAGGCCGATGGCGGCAGCCGGTACGGATCGAAGGCCGTGGCTGTGCGCATGCCGTCCCACAGGTAGCGGTGATGGTCGTCTTCGAGCAGCGGCGTCGCCTGCACCGCGATCAGTCGCAGCAGCAACGCCAGGCCAAGCACCCAGGCCATCGACGAGCGCTCGAATCGATCGTCAAATGCGACCCATGACAAGGCAGCACCGCCAAGCAGGGCACCGGCCAGCGTGGCGATCAACTCGGCTTCGACAGACGCTGCATGGCTGCCCACCACCAGCGTCAGCGCATTGCAGATACCCAGCGCCGCGACGCCGAGCGCGCGCGAGGCCGGAACGGTGGCCACAGAAGCCGGGCGTAGAGGACTGGCTATCTACAAACGAAAGCGCCGCTTCAGGTACACCTCCAGCGCGTAGATTTCGTCATGCGTGAATATCACGCCCCGCTTGTTGAAGAGCAGCTCTCGCGCGAGGCTTTCATTGAGGCTGACGCCCGCCAGCGGGCAGTCGGCACAGGCCATCCGGGTCTCGTAAAGGCTCTTGCCTCGGTTGTAGTTCAACACGGCCTCGTGATCGACCGACCCGGTGCGCGGTGTGCCGTACACCGTCGTGCCACCGTAGCCGCCCGAGGCCATGGCCGCGCCACCCGCCAGACTGGTCAGACCCGCAAGCAGCGCCAGCATGCCCACGGTCAAGCGTTGAATTCTCAGGACTCGTTGCATGGAAGCTCTCCTTGGGAAGTCATCGTGCGGCGTCGACCCGCTCACACACTTTTCAACATCAAGCCGCGGCGGCGTTCGCGCCACCACAGCGCAGCGATCACACCCAGAATGCCGCACCCAGCGCGCATCACGCCGAGCAGCGTGCCGCTGATCTTCGAGCGACCACTGCGCCGAGCGCGCCAGGCCACAGGCCGCTGCGCAACCCGCAAGCCCAGCAGGTGCGCACGAACCTGCATCTCTGCGGTCCAGCCAAAGGCGCGGTCGCGCATGTCGAGCTGCTCGAACGCGCTGCGTCGGATGGCACGGTAGGGACCGAGGTCGACGGCCGGCATGCCCCACAGCGCACGCATCAACGCGCAGGCCAGGGCATTGCCGAAACGCTGCGTCACGCTCATCGCGCCCCGCTCGGGTTGGGTCCGGATGCCGATGGCCAGATCGGCACCGCCTGCGATCGCTGCCAGCAAGCTGGCCGCGTCAGTGGGGTCGGCAGCGCCATCGCCATCGACGAACAGCAGCACCTCGCCCGAACTCGCCTGCGCCGCCTCGAAGCAGGCTCGGCCGTAACCCGGTGGTGGCACGTCCACCACAGTGGCACCGGCGATCCGTGCGGCGCGCGCTGTGCCGTCGCTCGAACCGTTGTCAGCGACCACCACGTCGTCAATCAGGGGGAGACCATGCGCATGGGTCTGCCTCAACAAGCCACTCACCACCTCGCCGATGCAGGCAGCTTCGTTGCGCGCGGGAACGATCGCGGTGGTGGTGAAGCGGGGCGTCAAGCTCATCGTGTGACGGGGAAATTGGCGGGGGCAAACCGTCGCAGCACCAGGGGCATCCGGCCACGACTCGCCATGAATTGTGGGCAGCCGAACCTCACAGGAACCTCACAGGAGCCTGACACTTCGCTCACGTTTTGCCAGGCTCGCGCATACGTCAACACGGGCTGCTACGCTACGTCGATACGTCCCATCGATCGCTGAATGGCCAGCCGCATTCCCGCCATGACCTGCACCCGCTCCCAGCGCGCGCCGCTGTCCATCGTCATCCCGACCCTCAACGAGGCCGAGCGCATCGTGCCTGCGCTGCAGACGCTGGCGACGCTGCGACAGCAGGGCGTCGATGTCACCGTGGTCGACGGTGGCAGCCGCGACGGCACGGCGCTGCGCGCCGAAGCGCTGGCCGATCGGGTGATCACCGCCCCACAAGGTCGCGCGCGCCAGATGAACGCCGGGGCCGCTGCCGCGGCAGGTGAGGTGCTGCTGTTCTTGCACGCCGACACCACGCTGCCCCCGGATGCGCTGTCGGCGATCGGCGAGGCACTGGCCAGCGGCGCGGGTTGGGGTCGTTTCGACGTGCACATCGACGGCCGCTCAGCGCTGTTTCCGCTGATCGCCACGCTGATGAATGCGCGCTCGCGCTTCAGTGGCATCGCCACCGGCGACCAGGCCATCTTTGTCCAGCGCGCGCTGTTCGAGCGGGTGGGCGGCTTTCCCGATCAGCCACTGATGGAAGACATCGAGTTGTCGCGCTGCCTGCGCCAGCACGGCCCACCCGCCTGCCTGCGCGAGCGCGTGGTCACCTCAGGCCGTCGCTGGGAACGCCACGGCGTGTGGCGCACCGTCTGGCTGATGTGGCGCCTGCGGCTGCGCTACTGGCTGGGCACCCCAGCCGATGAACTGGCCAAGGCCTACCCCTGACGATGCGTTGCAACCACTGACTTCACCGAACCCCACTTCAAGGACATCCCCATGCTCGCCATCATCGGAGGCACCGGCATCTATGCCCTGCCGGGTCTGCACATCGAGGCCGAACTCGACGAAACCACGCCCTTCGGCGCGCCCTCGGGGCGCGTCGTGCGCGGCCGGCTCGGCGCCCACACCTTGCTGTTCATGGCGCGGCACGGCAGCGGGCATCGGCTGCTGCCGCACGAGGTGAACTACCGCGCCAATCTCTACGCCTTGAAACGTGCGGGGGCAACGATGGTGCTGGGCTTCTCGGCTGTCGGCAGTCTGGCGATGCACATCGAGCCTGGGCACTTCGCATTGCCCGGCCAGTACTTCGACTGGACGAAGGGCGGACGCGAGCGCACCTACTTCGGCAGCGGCGTCGCGGCGCACGTGTCGACCGCCGAGCCGGTGAGCGCGGCCATGGTCCATTGGGTGGCCGCAGGTGCTGCCCACCTTGGCCTGTCGCTGCACCGCGATCTCACCTATGCCTGCGTCGAAGGCCCACGCCTGGGTACCCGCGCCGAGAGCCACTTTCTGCGCGGTGCCGGCTGTCATCTCGTGGGCATGACCAACGTGCCCGAGGCATTTCTGGCTCGCGAAGCACAGCTGGGCTACGCGACCATCGGCCTGGTCACCGATTACGACTGCTGGCTCGACGACCCGGCTCACCATGTGACCGTGGCGGCCATCTTCGAGCGCTACGGTCGCACTCTCGAGCAGGCACTGGCGCTGCTCGTCCACCTCGTCAATCAACCGCTGCCCGAGGTCGAGGCGTCGACCCGCAGCGCCTTGCAAGGCGCCCTGATGTCACGCCCCGAAGACCTGAGCGACGCGCAGCGCGCGTGGCTGGAAGTGCTGCAGCGCTAAGGCCATGGGGCCGTCTTGCGCCGACGAAACACACGTGCACGCGGGTCGAACGCATCACGCACGCCATCGGCAAAGAAGTTGGCAGCCAGCACCACCGTCACCATGAAGCCGAAAGCAGCGGCGAAAGACCACCACACCACCTGGTCGCGGCTCATCTCGCTGCGGGCCAGATTGATCATGCCGCCGAAGCTGTTCATCGACGGATCGACGCCCACGCCCACGTAAGACAGCACGGCTTCGTAGAGGATCAGCCCCGAAAACTCGAGCACGGTGGTGATCAGCACCAGGTGCATCACATTGGGCATCAGGTGGCGCACGATGATGCGCCATGGGCCGACACCGAAGGCGACGGCAGCCTGCACGTACTCCAGCTCGCGCAGCTTCAGCGCTTCGGCGCGCAGCAATCGGCACAGCCCGGCCCAGCCAGTGAGGCCGAGGATGGCGCACAACAGGAAGAGCTTCAGGTCGGCACGCTCGGCACCGGTCTCGAACAACTCCGGGTGCTGGTCCAGATAGACCTGCACCATCAGCACGCAGGCTGCGATCAACAGCACATTGGGCACCGACGACAGCACGGTGTAGAGGTACTGGATGGCTTCGTCGACCCAGCCTCTGAAGTAGCCTGCCATCAGCCCCAGGCCCACCGCCAGCGGCAGCGTCGCGATCGTGGCCAGCGCGCCGATGACGAAGGCGGTACGGATGCTCTTGAGCGCCTGGTAGAACACATCGTTGCCGGTGCGGTCGGTGCCCAGCAGGTGGTAGTCGTTCATCAGCAGCAAGGCGGGCCCGCCCAGCAGGCACAGCCCCGCGATCGTCATCAGCGCCGCGCGCCAGCGGATGTCGCAGTCGTCGTGCCACACGCGCGCGACGGCCTCACGCCAGGCCCAACCTTGCCGACGGGCCACGCCGCACACGACCCAGGCACTGAGCAACAGCGCGACCACGGCACCGAGCGCCAGTCCCCCCGCCACACGCCAAGAGATGTCGCTGGCCCACTGCGTCGCCGGGTCGCTGAGGTGCGCACCGCCGTGCAGCAGGCGAGGCGGCAGGCGGCGGACCTCGCCTTCCACCGTCAGCGATTCGAGCGTGAAGCTCTGATAGGCCAGCGGCCGCGAGTAGGTCGCCTCCCGCGACTCAATCAAATTCACCAGCAGCGCATCGAGCACCGACTGCGTGCGGGTGTCGTAGGCGACGGCCTGCGCAGCGCTACCGGTTCCCGCCGCGAGTGGCAAGGCACGTCGGAAATGCACGCTGTCGAGCAAGGTGATCAACAGGCACAGCCCGAGCACGATCGCTGATGCGAACGCCGTCGCATCGCGGAACACCAGCGTCCAGCTGGCGCGCAGGTTCGGGCTGCGCCAGACGACCCGTGCGTAGATGAGCAACGCGACCACCAGTGCCCACATGACCGCATCGGTCCACAGCAAAACGAACTTCGGCAGCATGATGCTCATGTCAGAGGGGTCCACCGCCGTTCGCATGACCCGGCACGTGAGGAGCTGGCGGCCGGTGGTCGAAAAACCCCGGTGCTGATGGATCACGTCGGCGGTGTGTTCTGCGCAGCGAAATAAAGGAGGAGGCCGCAGGCCGGAGGACATTCGCGGAGCAGAGTGCAGCGTCGACGTGATCGCGCGCCTCATCGACCGGCAGGCAAGGAACTGACGAAGTGCATTGCGTACTGAGTGCTGTCGGCCGGCCGAAGTCACTGACGCTCCCCACGGGGGGCAGCAAGTGCGATGTGCGTGGGAGCGACATCATGTCAGCCGCACCCTCGGATCGATCCAGGTGTAAGCGATGTCGATCACGATGTAGCTCAGCACATAAAGCAGCGAGCCGAGGAACACCATCGTGCGCACGACGGCAAAGTCCTGGTTGCTGATCGCATCGATCACATAGGCGCCCAGCCCCGGCAGGCCGAAGAAGCTTTCGAACACCAGGCTGCCGAGGAACACATACGGCAGGTAGCCGCCGGCGCTGGTGACGATCGGGATCAACGCGTTGCGCAACACATGTGCGCTCAGCACGCGCGGCTCGCTCAGGCCCTTGGCGCGCGCGGTGCGCACGTAGTCCTTGCCGGTTTCCTCCAGGAACATCGCGCGGTACAGCCGCGCCTCGCCACCGAGCCGGGCGAACAGCGAGAGCGCAATCGGCAGCAGCAGGAACTTGACCGCATCGAGCCCCGGCGCATAGCCCGAGATTGGCGCCAGCCCCAGCACGCGAGAGAAGAAGAACTGCCCGACGATGATGTAGAACAGGCTGGAGATCGACAGCATCACCACGCACAGCACCACACCCCAGGCATCGAAGCGGGTCTGCCGGAACATCACCAGCAGCAGCGCGAAGGCGATGCTCGCGATCACCTGCAGGATGAACAAGGGCAGCGCCAGCTGCAGGCTGACGGCCATCCGTGAACTCACCTGGTGACCGATGTCGCCCGCACTCTCGGCGTCGGCGCGGCCGAAGTCGAGGGTGAACAAGGACACCGAGCGTTCCCAGAAAATCGTGTCGGTGTAGCGCTCGCTGCCCTCGCGCACCATGTTCACATACAGCGGCTTGTCGTAGCCGCGCTCGATCTTCCATTTGTCGATTTGCTCGGCGGTCACGCGCTTGCCGCCGATGTTCAGCCGCGCCATGTCATCTGGCGTGTTGACGGTGAAAAACAGGAAGAAGGTCGCCAGGTTCACCCCGATGAGGATCAGCACGCCGTAGGCGATGCGGCGGACGATGGCACTCAGCATCGAGAGCCTCGCTTCACGACAGCACCGCGCCCCGCGCATCGAGCCGCTCGCGCCGGCGGAAGCTGCGCAGCGCCAGCCACACGACAGCGATCAGCCCCGCCGCACCCAGCCCCATCGGCCACCACACCGGCTTGTTCCACTCGGCTTGGCGGCGCGCCCGCTCGGCCGCATCGATGCGGATGTAGCGCGCCATGTCACGCACCAGCACCGCGGGCTTCGCGTTGTGGACCCAGGCCTGGAACGCCCCCGAGGAATACGGAAAGTAGCCGAAGGACCACGGCGCATCCTGCTGCACAAGGTTGGTCATCCGATCAATCAACGCCTGCTTCTCGGGGCCATCATCGACGCCCTTGAGCTGTGCGAACAGCGCGTCGTACTCGGGGTTGGCGTAGTTCGCGGTGTTCTCGCCGTCGGAGGTGGACTTCGCGTTCGGGCCGTACAGCAGAAACAGGAAATTCTCGGCGTCAGGGTAGTCAGCCAGCCAGCCTGACCAGAAGATCTGGTGCTTGCCTTGGCGCACCTTGTCCTGGAACTGGTTGTTGTCGGTGGCGCGAATTTCGAGCTGCACATCGATCTTCGCGAACTGCTTGACCATCCAATCGAGCTGCGACTTCACCTCGGGCGTGGGCTGGTTGTAGTAGTCGTAGTTCAGCACCAGTGGGCGGCCGGTCGCGGCATCCCGACCACCGGGATAGCCAGCCTCGGCCAGCAGCTTCTTCGCCTCAGAGATCGGGCGGCGCACCGCCTTGCCGTTGACGAGGCGATGCGTCACGGGGTTGATGCCCTGCGGCTGGCCGTGGCGCGAGCCGAAGATGCCATCGGGCAGCGGGCCCATCGCGGTTTCGCCTGCGCTCTTCGGGAAGATGCGGCTGTACTCCTCCCAGTCGATGGCGATCGAGATGGCCTGGCGCAGTTGGCGGTTCTTCGCCTGCTGCGCCGGTGTGTCGCCTCGTCCGATCACAGGGTCGAGCATGTTGAAGCCGAGGTACCACGAGGTCACGTCAGCAAACTTCGGGAGTTGGAAGCCGCGCGCGATGTAGTCGCGACGCACCTCTTCCGAATCGTCCATCTCGACCAGAAATTCCAGCCCGTCGTCGACACGCTCGACGCGCGGAACGTCGTAGTAGCCCTGACGGAATTTGGCACGCAGCGGCACGCTTTCCTTCTCGATGACCGCCACGATGGTGTCGACGAACGGCGTGGGTTGGCCGCAGTCGGCCAGCATGCCGTTGGTTTGGTCGGCCTCGACACCCTCGCAGGGATACGGCTCGCCCCGGTAGTTCGGGTTGCGCTTCATCACGTGCCGGGTGTCCTGTACCGATTCGGTCATCATGTACGGCCCGGTGCCCACGGGCCAGGTGTCGAGCGACAGGCCATTGGCCGCCATGCCCGGCTGGGCATAGAACGCGTCGGCCTCCCAAGGCACCGGCGCCATGAAGGTCAGCGACATCCAGTAGCTCCACTGCGGGTACTTGCCCTTGATGCGGATGCGCAGCAGGTGCTTCTCGGGTGCGGTCGCGCCGATCAGCGGCCACTTCCGGAAGTCCAGGAAGGGCTTGTCGCGCGCGGCCGGATCGAGCCCCGCGCGCAGCTTCTCGTCCTCGGCCTTGATCAGCGCGCCGTAGTCCTTCAGCCCGAGCACGTGCTCGGAGAAGATGCCGTAGATCGGCGTCGTGATGCGCGTGGTGGCCTGGCGCTTGAGCGCGTAGACGAAATCCTCGGCCACCAGCTCGCGCGTGCCCTGGTGCTCGAACTGCCAGGGCGAACGACGATCGCCAAGCTCGCCCGGCTTCAGCGCGTGATACCGGTGATGCCCTTGCGCGTCGGTCGCAAACGCCGGGTGCGGCTGGTACCGGATGCCGGGCTTGATGCGCACGTCGTAGACGCTTTCGGCGATCTCGGCCGCCGGCGCATCGGCAGGGAGCGGCTCGCCGTTCTTGTCGAGATACCGCGGCTGCACGACATCGACCGCGGCCTTGCCCTCCAGCGCGAACGGTCGCTTCAGGTAATGGTAGCCATAGGGCGGCTCGTAGATCTGGTAGGTGTACGGCGTCTCGTTGCTCCAGTACGAGGCCGTGGGGTCGAGGTGGCGAGGCGAACTGCCAGACACCGCGGTGTAGAGCGTGTTGGAGGCCGCCGCACCGTCGGGCCACGGGTTGTTGTTGCAACCAGCCAAAAAGCTCGCCAGCGCCACCAACCCTGCGCCGACGAGCCCGCGCATCACCAGCCGACCAGCGCGTCGCGCCCTTGAACGATCAGCTGAACCTTGGCACCCACCGGCATCGTGACCTTGGTGGGCACATGACCGAATGGCAAGCCGGTCAGGATCGGCACCTTCGTCAGGCTGCGCAGGTGCGAGATGGCCGTCTTCAGCCGATAGCCACGGTCCAGCGGCGATGGGCGATAGCCGCTGAAGTCGCCCAACAGCACGGCCTTCTGTGCATCGAGTACGCCGGCCTGCTGCAGCTGCAGCAGGCTGCGCTCGACGCGGTACGGGTGCTCGTTGACGTCTTCCAGGAACAGGATGCCGCCACGCGTCGTGGTGGCCTTCGGCCAGTGCGGGGTACCCAGCAAGGAGGTCACCATGCACAGGTTGCCGCCCCACAGCGTGCCGCGCACGGCCAGGCCGTCGAATCCCGCTTCAGTGCGAAAGCCCACCGCCTCCAGTGCGCCACTCATCGCTTCGACGAAGCACGGCTCGGTGATGTCGTCCACAGCGTCGCCGCCGAAGTCACCGCAGGCCATCGGCCCAGCCCAGGTCAGGCCCACGACGCCGCGCGCGGGGTGGTCCGGGTGGTCGGCATGGTCGTGAGCAGGGTCATCATCGTGGCCGTGTGCCGCGCAGGTCGCAGCGCCCTGGCCTGCCCCGGTTCGATGCGCGAGCAAGCCCAGCTGAAAGGCGGTGAAGTCGCTGTGACCTACCCAGCGTGTGCCGCGCTCGATGCTGCGATGGATCAGTGGCCAGTCAATGCGATCGAGCAGCCGGGTCAGCCCGTAGCCGCCTCGCGTGGCCATGGCGATGTCGGGCGCGCGCTCGGCGACACGATGCAGCGCAGCCAGCCGGGTGTCGTCGTCACCGGCGAAGCGCTGGTGCTTGGCAAGCGCTGAGGCATCGATCTCGACCTGAAAGCCCAGCGCGGTGAGGCGGCGCGCGGCACGGCGCAAGGGGGCCGCAGCGACGACGCCAGATGGGCTGTACAGGATCACGGAGGTCATGGCGGCATCAGGGCACGTCGGTGGCTGGCGGCAGCTCAAGCACTTCGCCGGCCGGGATGGAGGGGGTCTTGCCATCAGACCGATTGAACTCACCCTCTGTCACTGGGCCACCACGGCGCTGTCGGTATTGCTCGCGACGCTCGGCAAAGAAATCGCGCAGCACCGCGCTGCAGGAATCGGCCATCAGGCCACCCTGTATCTGCGTGTGATGGTTCAGCTGCGGCTGGGCAAAGAGATCGATCACCGAACCCGCGGCACCCGTCTTCGGATCGGCGGCACCGAACACCACCCGCTTGAAGCGCGCATGCAGCAGCGCCATCGCGCACATGGCGCACGGTTCGAGCGTCACATACAACTCGCATTCGGGCAGCCGGTAGTTGCCCAGCAGCGTGGCCGCATGGCGCAAGGCCACGATCTCGGCGTGCGCGGTGGGGTCGTTTTCGGTGATCGGGCGGTTGTAGCCGGTAGCGATCACCTGGCCCGCGCGCAGGATCACCGCACCGACCGGCACCTCGCCGACCAGCCAGGCGTTCTGTGCCTGATCGAGCGCGATGCGCATCGCCGCTTCGTCTTGCGGCGAGGGAGTTGCAATCATGTGTGGCAGCGGCTCAGCGGGAATCGTCGTCTCGGGCAGGCGGGGTCTGCATCGCGCGAACCAGATCGTCCTGCACCTGGCGCGGCAGGTCTTGCGTGGGCGTCGCGGCGAGCGCCGGATCGATGCCAGCTGCCGATGCCGCCTCTGGCGAAACCACGGCAGTGGCGTGCTCGCCACCGACCTGCTTCAACTGCGTCTTCGCGAGCAGGCCCACGATGGCCAACACCAGCAGCAGTGAGACACACCCCAACAGCATCCGCATGGCTCATTCCCGATCAACGTGGTTCGCGGCAGGTGCCTTCATCATCAGGTGCACCGGGTACTCACGATCGCCGTTGGGGGGCGTGATCGGCACATCGTTGTCGACCATCGGACCGCTGGTGCGTGGCCCCCGCAGCGCCACCCAGGCCGCTTTCAGCGGATTCGCCATCGCCGCATTCACCGCCGTCGGCTCATAACCGCAATGCGCCATGCACTGGGCGCACTTGGGGTTGCTGCTGGAGCCGTATTTTTCCCAGGGCGTGTCCTTCATCAACGCGGCAAAGGTGGGCGCGTAGCCTTCATCGGCCATCAGATAGCAGGGCTTCTGCCAGCCGAACACGTTGCGCGCCGGGCTGCCCCAGGGGGTGCACTGGTAGTTCTGGTTGCCGGCCAGAAAATCGAGATACAGGCTCGAGTGGTTCAGCCGCCATTGGCGTGCGCCACGCCGGGTCGCGCCCAGCTTGAAGATGTCGCGGAACAGCTGGCGGGTGGCCTGGCGCTGCAGGAACACATGCTGCTGTGGCGCTCGCTCGTAACTGAACCCAGGCGAAATGGTGGTCGCCTCCACGCCCAGATCCACCAGATAGTCCAGGAAGGCGGCCACACGGTCGGGCGTCTCGCCGTTGAACAGCGTGCAGTTGACGCTGACGCGAAAGCCACGCGTCAGCGCCTGCTGAATGGCCTCCACGGCGCGGTCGAACACCCCCTCCTGGCACACCGCTTCGTCGTGGCGTTCACGGTCTCCATCCAGGTGCACGGAAAAGGTCAGGTAGGGCGACGGCGTGTAGTCGTCCATGCGCTTCTGGAGCAGCAGCGCATTGGTGCACAGGTAGACGAACTTCTTGCGGGCGACGATGCCGCGCACGATCTCGGGCATTTCCTTGTGCAGCAGCGGCTCACCGCCCGGGATCGACACGACCGGCGCGCCGCACTCGTCGACCGCGGCCATGCATTCGGCCACGCTCAGGCGCTTGTCAAGGACATCTTCCGGGTGATCGATCTTGCCGCAGCCGGCGCAGGCCAGGTTGCAGCGGAACAGCGGCTCCAGCATCAGCACCAGCGGGTAGCGCTTGTTGCCGAGCAGCTTCTGCTTGACGACGTAGGCGCCGACGCTCAGTTTTTGCTTGAACGGAATACTCATACAGGTCGCTGTTCTTCGTCGGTCCCGTTTCAGATGTCGCTCGGAGGATCGGTCTGACCGCCACCACCCCGGCAGGTCAGTCTAACGTCGGCACCACGCGGCACCTTGCCGCTACGGCAAAGACAACCCGCGAGAGGTTCAGTTCCGCCATTGAGCATGTCCTGGCTGCACACTGGTTGCCTGCGGTTCACGCATATAGTGCCATGGGCCATCAGCTGGCATGGAATCGGCTCACCATCCGAGCGGCGGTCGTATGGGCTGAGCGCACCGCCACACGCCTGGCGTTGCAGCATCCCGTCAGACGCGCGACATGACGATTGAACGAGGACAGTGTGAACGTGGGTGAATTGCTTGAGTTCGGCATGACCGACCGGCCGCAGGGTCACAAGGCAGTCATCGAAGCGGCGCTCGGCCGCAGCGTCAGTGCCCTCCTCGAGCGGCAGCATGCCGAGGGCTACTGGTGCTTCGAGCTCGAAGCCGACTGCACCATCCCCGCCGAATACCTGCTGATGATGCATTACATGGACGAGGTCGATCGCGACCTCGCTGCCAAGTTGGCGGTCTATCTGCGTGAACGTCAGCAGGCAGATGGCGGTTGGGCTCTGTACCACGGTGGGGCGTTGGACCTCAGCTGTTCGGTGAAGGTGTACTACGCGCTGAAGCTGGCCGGTGACGATCCGGAGGCCGCCCACATGCAGCGCGCCCGCCGTGCCATCCTGGCCCACGGCGGCGCCGCGCGAGCCAATGTGTTCACCCGCATCACGCTGGCGCTGTTTCAGCAGGTGCCCTGGCGTGCGGTGCCTTTCATTCCGGTCGAGGCGCTGCTGCTACCGCGCTGGTTTCCGTTCCATCTGTCCAAGGTGTCGTACTGGTCACGCACGGTGATGGTGCCGCTGCTCATCCTGTGCAGCCTGAAGCCCCGTGCGCGCAATCCCGACGGTGTCGGCATCGGCGAGTTGTTCATCACCCCGCCCGATCAGGAGCGAGACTACTTTCCGGTGCGCTCGACGCTCAACCGCGCCTTCCTGCTCTTCGATTCAATCGGCAAGCGGGTGGAGCCCTTCATCCCGCGCTGGTTGCGAGAGCGCGCGGTCCGCCGCGCCGAGAACTGGCTCATCGAACGCCTGAATGGCGAGGGCGGGCTCGGCGCCATCTTCCCGGCGATGGTGAATGCCTACGAGGCACTGCACCTGCTGGGCTACCCCGCCGATCACCCGCATTGCGTGGCCGCTCGCCAATCGTTGAAGGACCTGTTGGTCGTCACCGAGCATTCCGCCTACTGCCAGCCCTGCCTGCCACCGGTGTGGGACACCGCGCTGGCCGCGCTGGCCCTGACCGAAGCCGGGCCGGTGGGGCAGCAGGCGGCCCGACGCGGGCTGGCCTGGCTGGATGCGGTTCAGCTGAGTGATGAGCCTGGCGACTGGCGCGACTCGCGACCCGACCTGGCCGGGGGTGGCTGGCCTTTCCAGTTCGCCAATGCCCATTACCCCGACCTCGATGACACCAGTGCCGTGGCCTGGGCCATGCGCGCCGCAGGCCGCACACCCGACGAGGAACATCTGCGCCGCGCGATACGGTGGGTCGCCGGCATGCAATCGAGCAACGGCGGCTTCGGCGCCTTCGACGTCGACAACACCCACTATTACCTCAATGAAATTCCGTTCGCCGACCACGGGGCCCTGCTGGATCCGCCCACCGCCGACGTCAGCGCACGTTGCCTGATCGCGTTGCACCTGCTGGGCGATTCGGCACGGTCGCAGCTCGACGCCTGCATGGCCTACCTGCGTCAGCAACAGGAAGCGTCGGGGGCCTGGTTCGGGCGCTGGGGCACCAACTACCTGTATGGCACCTGGTCGGTGCTGACGGCGTTCGAGCAGGTCGGCATCCCGGCCAGTGACCCGGCGGTGCAGCGGGCGGTGGCCTGGCTGAAAAGCGTGCAGCGAGCCGATGGCGGCTGGGGCGAACACAACGACAGCTACGAAGACCCGGCCACGGCCGGCCACGCCAGCGAAAGCACCTCCTTCCAGACCGCCTGGGCGATGCTGGCGCTGATGGCCGCCGGTGAAGGCCTGTGCGACGCGGTGGCCCGTGGTGCGGCTTACCTCGCAGCCACCCAGGACAGCCAGGGCCTCTGGACCGAGCCGTGGTACACCGCGCCCGGTTTTCCGCGCGTTTTCTACCTGAAGTACCACGGCTACAGCGCGTACTTCCCGGTCTGGGCCCTCGCGCGTCATGCCCGACTGATCGGCCTGCACCTGGACAGCGCGGGGTCTGTAGAGGTGCCTTCCCAAAGGCCCTCCGAGTCGCTGGCCGAACAATGGATTGCGGCCTGAGGTGAGTGTCAGCCGCGCCGGCCTCGTCGTCGCACTGCCGTCTGAATCGCGCACCTGGTGCCGCCGCGCCGTTCGTGTTGGCGAGCAGCAAGCCATCGGTGACCAGGCGTTGCTGGCCGTATCGGGTGTGGGCGAGCAGCGCGCAGCGCAGGCCGCGCAGTGGCTCGTCGATGCTGGCGTCTCAGGCCTGGTGAGCTGGGGCTGTGCGGCGGGATTGGCGCCCGGTTTGGCCGCTGGCGCGCTGTGCCTGCCCGATGCCGTTGTCACCCCCGACGGTCAACGCTGGACGACCGACGCCGCCTGGCGACAAATGCTCACCACCGCGTTGGGCGAGCTTTCCACTTCTGGCGGCTCGCTCGCCCACGCGTCGCAGGTGGTGGCCAACAGCACCGCCAAACGCACGCTGGCTGCACAGACGGGTGGCGTGCTGGCCGACATGGAAAGCGCCGCCATCGCGCGCGTGGCGCATCGGCACGCCCTGCCCTGGCTGGTGGTGCGCAGCGTGGTCGATCCTCTGGAGTGGTCGCTGCCCGCGCTCGTCACCGACCACCTCGATGACCACGGTCGCGTCCCGCTGGCGCCGCTGCTGCGCGGCCTGTTGCGTCGGCCGGCTGATGTGTGGACCCTGATGCAGCTCGCCCGCGGCTTTCGCACATCGATGGCCAGCCTGCGTGCGGTGCGCGCGGGCGTGGGCGACAACCTCCTGCTGACGAAGGCCCTGGCTCAGGTGCGGTCCAATGCAGAAGCCGCGCGAGCCAGCCGCTTCACCCCTGACGCCGCTTTGGATTGAACTTCGGTCGCAAAGCGCCTGTCTGCAAGAATCTCAAAATACCACCGTCGTACCCCTCCATGGCTTTCCTTGCCGACCTGATCGCTGCGCGCCGACAGGAGAACTTCTCCCTCCACGAGGCCCACCTCAACACCCAGATGGTGCGGCTGCTGCGCACCATCGGTTACGACCGCCGGTACGTGCGCGCGGAGGGGCCCTATCTGTTCGACGAGGCTGGCGATCGCTACCTCGACCTGCTGGCCGGCTGGGGCGTGTTCGCGCTGGGGCGCAACCATCCGACGGTGATCGGCGCCCTGCGCGACGTGCTGGATCTGCAGCTGCCCGACCTGGTGCAACTCGATGTGTCGGTGCTGAGCGGGCTGCTGGCCGAGCGACTGCTGCGCCACACACCGGGCGACATCAGCAAGCTGTTCTTTTGCAACTCGGGCGCCGAAGCGGTGGAAGCCGCGATCAAGTTCAGCCGCAGCACGACCAAGCGCGGCAAGATCGTCCACTGCGACCATTCCTTTCATGGCCTGACGATGGGTGCGCTGTCACTGACCGGCGAGCGCATCTTTCAAGACGGTTTCGGCCCGCTGATCCCCGATTGCAACGCGGTGCCCTTCAACGACCTCGCCGCACTCGACGCCGCACTGCGCGGCCGTGATGTGGCGGCGTTCATCGTCGAGCCCATCCAGGGCAAGGGCGTGAACCTCCCCGACGACAACTACCTGCCCGAAGCCGCCAAGCTGTGCCGCCAGTACGGCACGCTGTTCGTGGCCGACGAGATCCAGACCGGCATGGGACGCACCGGCAAGTTCTTCGCCGTCGAGCACTGGGGCGTGGAGCCCGACATGGTGCTGATGGCCAAGGCGCTGTCCGGCGGCTTCGTGCCGGTGGGCGCGGTGGCCATGCGCAAGCCGGTGATGGACGCGGTGTTCAACCGCATCGACCGTGCGGTGGTGCACGGCTCCACCTTCTCGAAGAACAACATGGCGATGGCAGCCGGGCTGGCGGCGCTCGAAGTGATCGAGTCCGAACACCTCGTGGAGCATGCGGCCTCACTGGGGGGTGAACTGATCGCCGAGCTCGGCGCGATGGTCGAGCGCTACGAGTTCCTGAAGGCGGTGCGCGGCAAGGGCCTGATGATGGCGCTCGAGTTCGGCTCGCCACGCAGCCTCGGCCTGAAAGCCGCCTGGGGCGCGCTGGAGCTGGCCAACAAGGGCCTGTTCAGCCAGATGATCTCGATCCCGCTGTTCAAGGACCACCGCATCCTCACGCAGGTGGCCGGCCACGGACTGAACGTCATCAAGCTGCTGCCGCCGCTGGTCATCAGCCGAGACGACAAGGCGCAGATCGTCAGCGCCTTCGATGCCGTCATTGCCGACTGCCACCGCGTCCCAGGCGCGGTTTGGGACCTGGGCAAGACGCTGGCCGGTCACGCCCTGAAGGCCCGCGCCGCTTGATTTTTTTCCTCCAGCGCCTCGCGCCAGGCATCCCCTTCGCCACCGCCCCATGCCTGCGCCCCCTCTGAATCCCTCCCTGCGCGAACGCTTCAACATCTCTCGGCTGGCGATCAACCATCCGCGGCTGACGGTGGCGTTCTGGCTGGTGCTGATGGTGGTCGGCGCGTTTGCGGCCAGTTCGCTCAAGTTTGCGCTGTTCCCCGACATCACCTACCCGGTGGTGGTCGTGCAGGCCGCGGCCCCGATCGACGGCGCAGAGCCGACCGAGACCCAGCTCACCCGCCCCATCGAGCAGGCGCTGCGCGCCCTGCCGGGCACCTCCGATGTGGCCTCGACGACCTATCCGGGGCAGGTGGTCGTGAATGTGCCCTTCGATGTGGGCAGCGACCTGGAGGCTTCACGCCGCCTGGTCGAGGATGCCCTGAAGCCGCTCCAGCTGCCCGCTGACACGCGCACCCAGGTGCTGCCGATCAACCTCAACGAAGCGGTCGTGGCGACCTACGCAGTGGAAAGCACCACGCTGCCGCTGGATCGTCTGAGCGCACTGACCGCACAGCAGATCGTGCCTGCGATCCAGGCCCTCCCCGGTGTGCTCAAGGTCCACACGCTCGGCGAGCCGAAAGGTGCGATCGCACCCGAGGCCGCCTCGCAAGCGGGCACACTGGTGCGCTTGAACGGCCGCTCAGCGCTGGCCCTCCAGGTCGTCAAGCGCGGCGATGCCAACACCTTGGACGTGGCCGATGGCATCGCCGCCACGGTGCAGCAGATCAACAGCCGCGCGGCTGCTTCTGCGGATCGTGTGACGCTGACGCTCGCGCAGACGCAGGCTGACTACATCCGCGCGGCCACACGCCAGACGCTGCAAGCCCTGGCCGAGGCGGTGGTGATCTCGGCCCTGGTGATCTTTCCGTTCCTCTGGAACTGGCGTGCCACGGCGATTTCTGCGCTGGCGATCCCGACCTCGCTGCTGGGCACCGCCATCGTCATGATGCTGTACGGCTTCAACCTCGAGACCATCACGCTGCTGGCGCTGGCGATGATCGTCGGCAATGTGGTCGACGATGCGATCGTCGATCTGGAAAACATTACTCGGCACCTCGACATGGGCCAGTCCCCGCGCGAGGCGGCCATCAGGGCCACGGATGAGATCGGCCTGACGGTGACTGCGGCCACGCTGACGGTGGTGGCGGTGTTCCTGCCCATCGGCCTGATGAGTGGCGTGCTGGGGCAGTTCTTCCGGCCCTTCGGCATCACCATCTCGGCGGCGATGCTGATCTCGCTGCTGGTCTCGCGCACGCTGTCGCCCGTGCTGGCGGTGTACTGGCTGGAGGCGCGCGTCACACGCGACCCAGCACCAGCCGACGAGGCTTCGTCCGCCGCGATGCACACCGTGGCGCCGTCGGCACTCACGCGCCACTACAGCCGCTGGCTGGCCTGGTCGTTGGCGCATCGGCGTGTCGTGCTGGGCGGCGCGATGCTGTGCTTTGCCGCCAGCCTGGCGTTGATCCCATTGATCCCCAAAGGCTTCATCCCCACGCTGGACCGCGGGGAGTTCTATCTGAACTACAGCACCCCACCCGCCACGGCACCGGACGGTCCCACCGCTGCCGAATTCGACCCGCTGCAAGACTCGCTGGCCGTGGCCGCAACGCTCGATGCCTTCGTGCGCCAGTCACCCGCGGTCGAGGCCACATTCACCATCGTCGGGACCCGCCAGGGCGAGGCCCACAAGGGGTCGATCCACATCCAGCTCAAGGACGACCGAGAGATCCGCACCGCCGATCTGCAGCAGCAGTTTCGCCGCACCATGCCCGCGATCGCAGGCGTCACCACCAGCGTCGAAGACATTCCCTTCGTCGACAGCGGCGGCGAACGGCCGGTGCAATTGCGCCTGGTGGGCGATGACGTGGTTGCGCTGCAGCAGGCTGGGCAGGCGCTGACGCAGCGCCTTCAAAGCGTCCCCGGTCTGACCGACATCAGCAGCAGCACCGCGCGCATGGACGGCAACGTGCCGCTGGAGATTCAGCACCACAACGGCCGCCGGGTCGCGCTGATCACCGCCAACCTCGGACCGAATGCCGCGATCGGCGAAGTCACCGATCTGGCCGTGGCGGCCGCCCAGGCCACGCTGCCGCCCGGCATCAGCCTCGACCTTGGTGGTGAGTCGGCACAAGCCGAGGAGATCATCGGCAGCTTCCTGAAAACGCTGGGGCTGTCGCTGCTGTGCATCTTCCTCGTGCTGTACGCGCTGTTCCGCAGCCTGCTCGACACCGTGGTGGTCATCGCGTCGCTGCCACTGTGCATCATCGGCGCGATGCTGGGCCTGCTGGTGACGCAGGCCGACTTCGGCATGGTCTCGATGCTGGGCGTCATCTTCCTGCTGGGGCTGACCAACAAGAACGCGATCCTGATCGTCGACTACATCAAGCAATTGCGCGCCACCGGGCTGCCCCGCCGCCAAGCCATCCTGCTGGCCGCACCCATACGCCTGCGCCCCATCCTGATGACCACCGCCGCCACCGTGCTCGGCATGCTGCCGCTGGCCCTGGGCTTCGGCGCCGGATCGGAACTGCGCGTCCCGATGGCGATCGCCATCATGGGCGGCCTGCTGATCTCGACCGTGCTGAGCCTGCTGGTGGTGCCCGTGGTCTACGACAGCTTGTCGAAGTAACCCACCCGCCCAGCCCGGAACCAGCGCCCACTAGAAGCGCGAGCCCGGCTGCTCCAGGAAGGCCAGCTCCTCGGGCGTCGAGGTGCGACCCAGCACGTCGTTGCGGTGCGGGTAGCGACCGAAGCGGTCGATGATGGCCTTGTGGCGTAGCTCGTAGTCGAGGTAGGTCGGCAGGCCGAGGGTGCCGAACAGGCGCACGGCTTCGATGTGGACGAGTTTCGACTCGCTGTGCTCGAAGGGCATGTAGAGAAAGACACGCTGCTCGGCGGGAATCACCGCATCGTGCCCACCGGCCACGGCCTCCTGGGCGAGCGCGAGTGCCATGGCGTCGCTGGCAAATGCCTCGCGGGTGCCGCGGTGCATGTTCCGCGAGAACTGATCGAGCACGATGATCTCGGCCAAGCGACCCCGCGCCTGCGAGCGCCAGGACCAGAGCTCCCCCAGGCTGGCGGCCCGGTGCAGTTCGCCGAACCGCTGCCTGATCGCGTCGTCGAGGCCCGGATCGACCCGCCACTGCTGCTCGGGCTGAATCTCCTTGAACCAGAACTCGAGAACTTCTTCGAACATGCGATGCACCTGACCCTTACCGGTACGGGGCCGCCGTGATGAACTGGCCGAAGGCTTCGCACCAGACCACCACCGCACTGTATTGAGCAGGGTCAATGCCCTGGGGCACCGCGACGATGAAGTTCTCGAAGGTCTTGACGTCGCCGACTCGAACCATGCGTGATTTGAGACGCTTGAAGTCTGCTTCCGTTTCGACGAACTCGGGTGAGAGATAGAGCTTGTAGTCGGGCCCGGGTGCCAGCCGGCCAGACAGCGAGATGGCACTGGACGCGATGGAGACGACACCCTCTCCCCAATGCAGCGAGTCGCTGTCCTTCAAGTCGCGTCGGAACTCACCGGTGAACTGCACCTGGGCGATGGCCGCCTTCATCTCCTCGTGCGTGGGCGCGGGCGGCGCAATGAGGACGGGCAGCGCGTAGATGCCACCAGCGAATCCGGCAGCGGCCACCGCACCGTGCGTGATCACAAGTAACAGGGCTTGTCGCTTCTTCATGGGGACACCACAAGTCAGGGTTGTCGGATCACGCCGTTAACGATCGGCGGCTACAGCCCCGCCAACGCGCGAAACGCGGTGACGCCGGCCGCAGACCCCAGCCAGGCACCGATTCGCTTGAGCAGCGCGCTGTCGATCGTGCGGGTCGAGGGGTCGTGCGTGCGCGTGAATCCGACGACAAACGCATGGGCCGGCAGCACGATGACGAGCAGCGTGGCGATGATGAACTCGAAGCTCCCACCCACTGCGGCGCCGCCCCACTGGGCCCAAAGAACAGGCCAAACCAATGCGGCGACGACGCCTGCCAGCGCGGCAGTCAACAGGGTAGGACGGATGTTCACGGGAATGCCTTTGACAGCTGGAGCATTCGGATGATGCCAGCGAGCCCGGCGTCAGGCCGCAGCTTCAACCTGGACACTGCGAAAGCCGGGCTCGGCAGAAAGCAACTGGACGATGCGCACGACGCAGGGGTCCGAGCTCGTGGCACGCCCGCGGCCCAGCAGCCGCTCCTTGAGCGACCTGGTGCGAACAATCTGCAGGATCCACTCGCACTCACCGCTTTCGGGCTCTGATGCGCTCGCCCCCAGCATGTAGTTCGTTCCATCCCAATCGATGTGGGCGTACCAACCCCAGTCCTCTGCGTCAGGTTCAGTCACCGGGTGGCTCGTGCCCAGGCGAGCCTTCAGCCACAGGAGCAGCGACTCGCCGGCAATTGGATTGACCGGGTTGGGACGTTCGCGCGTGACATCGAACAGCTCGGTGTTGAAGCGGACGACGATGGTCATGGCTGCGGCATCCTTTGGGGGCTCTGTACGCTGAATCGGTCAGCCAGCACGGTCTGCCTCGCAAAGCCCCTTGAGGCGCTGCAGCGCGAGGGGCCAAGCGTGGGCAATGTACTGTTCGAACTCCTCGGTGGCGTCCTGATCGACCACCACCCTCGTTCCACCAGGCATGTCGACGAAGGTGTAGTTTTCATAGGCAGGGGCCCAAGCGCGGATCGCCTCGCTGTGCGTGTCTTCCACCCCACCACTGATGTAGCCGAGGTGTCGAATCGACGTGAACTCGTTGGGCCGGTGTTCGGCAATCTCGGACACCATGCCGTCACCGGACGGCGACATGAACCTGATCTTCTGCCCCGCCTGCCAGCGCCCTTCGTAGTAGGAGCCCTCAGCGAAAGGCGACGTCCAGTCCCGATACGCCACAGGATCGAGCATCGTCGCGAAGACCTGCTCGCGCGGCGCGGCGATCTCGGTTGAAAACTGGAGCTTCTTCGTCGTTGGCATGGGCAATCAACTGTTCGGAGGGAGTTTCTTCAGAGGCCGCACTCGTGGTGCTGAGCCGCTTGTCATAGGTGAGAGCAGTGAGCCGGTGGCGCCAAGCGGTCGTTCATTCCATCGACATAGGTGACAGGAACACGCGAAAGCTCTTCTTCAGTGACATCTTCAATGCAGCCAAGGTTGACGCCATACATGACGCCGATGGGTGTTTCGGTGCCCACGCCATATGCGCGTACGCCGCAGACCTTGCAGAAGTAGTGTTGATTCTTCTTTGTGTTGAACAAGTACTGCGTCAGCTGCGACTCGCCAGACAGAAGGCGGAAACCTTCGGCCTTGGCCACCGCTGGCCAGAAGCGAGTTCTTCTGCAGATGGAACAGTTGCACCGATACGAGCTTTGCGTGAGATCGAGTTCAGCTTCGAACTTGACTGCGCCACAGTGGCAACTTCCACGGTATGTCTTCTGCATTGATGGCCTTTGATATGCGCGGAAGGCGGCTTCGTGCGACCTGGCGTTCGAGCTGAGGGGCCGGAACCGGCGTGATGCTTGGCCCGCGAGGCGGATGATGACCCAGGACGCTTCGCAGGCCAAATGCCATGCCGGTGTGCGCCGGTTCCAGCAAGGAGCTAGCCCTCAGCTCGCCGGGCCTCGATGAGAGTCTCGCGCGCTGCGGAGAATAGCTCGTAGACATTCACGACTTCACCTCGCTCGACTCGCTTTGATATTGAAGTCAGAGGAAAGGCCAAGACTTTTGAGTCGGCGAAGGTCAGCGCCGGATCTCTTCCGTACTCGTCCTCGACCACGACCCACGTCATTCCGAGTTCTTGTGCAAGTGCATCGCCAAAGGTGATGCCCAAGCACTGCAACTTGAGGGTCTCGGTAGCCTCGATCCAGTCATTGGACAGAATCGTGTCGAGCAGCCGAAGTTTTCCCTCAAGGCTCTCGTACTCATGCAGAGCGGCAGGCTCGAAGTGATTGCGGACCCAATCTCGTTTCTTCTCGACCTCGGCACTGTCTGACTCTGAGGGGGTATGAATCTGCTGCATGCCTGTGAGGCCTCGTTCTTGGTGAAGCCCAACGTTCGAGCCAAGCTGCCCGCGGAGGCAGGTCCGGTTGAGCGCGTTGTGAGGCCGCGCTGCGCCTCTATGGCTTGCTGAATAGGCGGCCCACGAAGCCCTTCCTCCAGTAGGCAGCGAGTCGCTCGGCGCCAAGGAAGTAGCGCTCAGTGGCTTCGGGATGGTTACGTTCCAGTTCTGACCATAGCTCTGCTGGCGCGACTAACAAAGCGTATCCGTCCCCATCGACCGGGCGATACCTGCGGAGTTCGAACTGCGGCGCGAGCGCGCGATTGACCAGAGCAATGAGTTCTTCTTGCCTCACAGGTGCCGAAGGCGATTCGATCACCTTCCCGTCGGCATGCACAAGCCGCTGGCCGTTGCTGCCCGGAGATTCGATCCGCAAGCAGCCCCCAGGAACGAATTCTGAAACTGCCGCGACGATGGCCTCAAGGTCGTCCTTCCAGTCCACGACGGCGCAGTGATCGGACTCACCGAATTGCTCAACGGCCTCGGCGTCGCTCTTCAGGACACGATTGAGAAGTGCACGGTTCATGGATTGCACGGCCTGACGTTCGCGCTGAGGGGTCGGAGCCGGCTTGGTGCTTGGCCTGCGAGGCGGATGATGACCTAGGACGCTTCGCGGGCCAAGTGCCATGCCGGTGGAGGTCCCGGCTCGAGCGGTTAGGCGTCGGTCTTCGTTGTGCGGCGCAACGGCGACTTGAGAGCGGGAATGATGGAGCTTGAACTTCCTTCGCGTTCGGTGAGCCTGCCCGTGACGTACTTGTGCAGCACGCTCGCTATGAGCGTTTGGTACGGAAGCCCCTCTGCAAGTGCTTTGACCTGAATGTCTTGAAGATCGCCGGAAGAAAGCCGGATGTTGACTCGACGATCCTTGATTGCAGTAGCGCGAGCGGCTGCCTTGAACTTAGAGAGCTCCGACTTCGTTGCAACTGACTTGAGCGCCCCTTTGTCGTAGGCCGCAAGCAGTTCGGTTTCGTATGGATCAGTCTTCGGCATTCTGTTCACCTTGATTCAAGTAGTCCCGTGTTGCCTTTCGGCTTGGAATGACGGTCTTGAGGAAAAAGTGGTCTTCTTGCTCTACGAACGGGACCAAGTACACGTACCCATCACTAGCCACGACCAGTACCTTCTGGTTCCGGTACTTGGAAGGGTTTGGGTGGGCAAGAACATCTAGCAATCCACCGGCCTCGACAGCAACAACCATTTGCTCGAAAGAAATTCCTCTCTCCGCCATGAGCTGATCGTTCTTCTCAGGACCCCAGCGGAATGGTTTCATGGCCGCAGCCTAGCGCAGTGTGTGCCTTTTGTCACCACTCATAGCAATGAACGGATTTTCCGACGCCTACCATCGGCAATGAACGGCAACTGTAGGCGCACGAGGCGCCCCGGAAGTTGTCCTCTCGATCAACTGGCCTCGCTTGCAGCTGGCGACGCGAAGTGATACTCAAGCGCGCCATTGCACGAGTGGGCTGACACCCGCAAGCAAGTAGAGCAACCCCGCAAAGACAAGCATTCCGATGGATGCAGCCGCCGCACCGGCGGCCCTGGTATGGCGTTGGAGCCGCCGAAGACATAGGACGCTTGCGCACAGCAGTAGGAGCCACGCCGTTGTGACTGCGGTGGCGGCAGCGCTGGCCAACAAGAACGCGCGCATTCTGTGGGCGGTGATGACGCGCGGCGAACGCTTTGATCGACATCACCTCAGCGTGAAGCCCGGCGCGCCGCAAGCACCGGCTGCGCCGGCGTGATCCAAGCCCGATCGAACAACGAAGCCAACTTCCTTGCACGACGAGACGATGAAGATGCACTGACAGGTCAGACCGGCAGCCGGCAAGCTCGACTAACCCCTGGTGGGGCCGCAAGGCCAGATCCACGCGATAGGAATGGAGCCCGGCTGAGCGGTTCGTATCTGGGCCCGCAGCCGCCCGTTCAAGCACGGGCGGGTGGCTGCAACAAGGCCGTCTGTAGAGTGGCAGTCTGTTCTCTGTTCAGCCGCTTCAGCCCTAGTCTGCACACCGAGAAAAACCACAGCCGTCTTGAAGGAAAACCCAACTCGATGCGGTTGACTAAATGGGAAGTCTCTGTAAGGGGTTAGGCCGCACTTGGTGCCTGACGCAACAACCGCTTGGCTTTAACCAGCCGCCATTGGCGTGCTATGCCCGTGTAGGTCCTCGCTGCTATGCCGATAGCGCACAAATAGAAAGCCGTGCGTTCACCGTCGGTCATCAGTGGGTCATGGAGGAGAATAATCGGAGCGAGGAGTGCGATGGCAACTGTGCCGATAACCGAAAACCATACGAGATTGTTCCGGCCATTCTCAATAGTCAAGCTCCCAGTAGCTAGGTTCTTCCAGCCGTACAGGTTCTTCCAGTCTCCTTCGCGACGCATGGCAACAATGAGGGGCTCTCCGATAGGAATGGTCTGACAGCCGATGACGGACGCGCCGTAAGTCGCTGATCCATCTGATTCGAAGCCGAATTCTGTCTGTGTGCCGAAACCGAATGCTCGATACTGGATGTCGAAGACTCGATCAAATCGCACGAGGGTGAGTTTCATGGCTTGTGTGCGGCCTAACGAATGAAAGGGACTTCCCCGCCCCGAACCAGCCGCGAAGCGGCAAACGGCAACCAAGTGCCACGATGGGAAGTGCGAACTCTCATCAACTCATTCGGAAGGGGAAGTCCATGACGATTCTGACCGTAGGTATCGACCTCGCCAAGAACGTTTTTGCGGTGCGCGGCGTCAATGAGCTCGGCAAAGCCGAACTGGTTCGGCCAGCCGTGCCGCGCGACAAGCTGCATGAACTGATCGCGTCGCTACGGCCCTGCATCATCGGCATGGAAGCCTGCTCCGGCGCACACCACTGGGCGCGGCTGTTCCAGGCCTCGGGCCACACGGTGCGCCTCATCGCCCCGAAGTTCGTCACGCCCTATCGCATGACAGGCAAGCGCGGCAAGAACGATGCAGCCGACGCTGCAGCGATCTGCGAAGCCATCCAGCGCCCGCACATGCGCTTCGTTCCGCACAAGACACTCGAGCAGCAGTCGCGCCTGATGGTGCACCGCGCGCGCCAGGGGTTTGTCGAGCAGCGCACTGCCACACTCAACCGCATCCGCGGCTGCTTGAGCGAGTTCGGCATCGTGCTGCCGCTCAAGGCCGCCACCGTGCGCCGGCGGGCCTGCGAGAGTCTGGAAGCCTTGCCCGGCTATGCCAATACCGTCATCGGTGATCTGCTCAGTGAGGTGACCCGGCTGGACGAGCGCATCGCGCAGTACGACGCGCATAGCCAGGCTAGTCGCCAACCGACAACAGAAACCAGGAGCACAGAACCACCGCCGCGTGACGGCAAGCGTTGATGACAACAGGTTTGGACCTGCGCGGGGAGTGACCGATTAACTCAAGGGCGGCGCAAGACTTGCCGGCTAACGAATGGGTCCCCCGCGTGCGTCCTTCATCAGGGTCCGTGGCATCGAGCGCCACATCAATGACCGTTTGTAGTTTGGCCAGTCCGCACCTTGTTGTTCATGACAACGCCCGCCGCCGCCACGGCTGCAGGTCTTGAAGGGAATGCAGATGAAGAAATGGCCCGCTGTGCGGGCCATCAGGGATTCGTTTGGCTTGACGGGTGGGGAAGCCCTTGTAGTGAGATAACCGGCATGACCCGGCTTGCCGGGGCATGTCCGGTTGATTGAAGGGTTAGAGCGCTTGGCGAGCATGACGCCTTGCTGCTAGTGAACCGAGTAGCTTTACCTGCACCAGGTACGCGGCGGCTAGAGCCAGAGCCACCAAGAGCCAATGCGTGTACAAGAAGCCTTGCTGACTGAACCGTACCGGAAGATTGGTTGCTTCGACAAGCGCGATGGTTTCAACGACAGCCAATAGGGCAGATACGGAACGCACCCACCCTGGTGTGTGCGGTGTTGCCACCTGAAGACTAGAGCGACGGCCTGTGAGACGCAGGAAGAAGCCAAGAGTGATTGCCCCAAGAATGACTGCGATGACCAACTTGCCAAAGACTGCGGCAAGAGTGGCTCCCGAAAACGAGACGGCGAGGCCAACAACCTCGGCAATGAGTTCGAACTTCGCTGCGACTGACTTCCGAATGGCGATGAGCATAGTGAGCGCTCTAACTACTAGTTTATGCAGCACGCACTGCTGCTTAACTCGGCGGGCTGCCGCTTAACCAAGCCCAAACTGCGAACTCCAAGCTGTTGATCGGCAACGTAATTCCGACGCTTGACTGTTGTTTTATACAGCATTAAATTCATGTCGAAACCGGCAGCCATTGAACACAGTCTGCCAGCCACCTGACGCCGGTGCAACGGTGGTTTTCGCTTCACCCAGCGAGGCCAGTCATGTCGAGTTCGGCCATGGACCTGAACCAGCATCGAGGGGCGCTGCGGCCGCCTCCCGCTGGTCGGTTGCCGCCGCTTCGTGCCGTGCGGCTGCTGGATCAACTTCGCGAGCGCATTCGCTACCTGCATTACAGCCGCAACACTGAAAACATCTATGTGTACTGGTGCCGGGCCTTCATCCGGTTTCACGGGCTGCGGCATCCACGCGAGCGGGGCGGTGCCGAGGTAGAGACCTTCCTGACCTGGCTGGCGGACGAGCGGCAGGTGGCCAGCGCGACGCACAAGCA
>LNEY01000007.1 GCA_001464195.1 Burkholderiales bacterium Ga0077547 | reverse complement strand
ACCAAGTACAAGTCCAACAAGCTGCTCGAGCGCCGTTGGGTTCTGGCGATCGCCCACAGCCCAGAGATCAGCGTGGACGTCAAGCAGCCGTACACCGACCCGGTCAAGCGCTTCCCGCGCATCGGCATCTCCATTCCGCCGCACTTCAACCCTGCGCCGGACGTGGGCTGGGAGCCGCGTGAAGTGTTCGTGGTCGAAGGCGTGTGCCCTGACGAGCACCCGTACAGCAAGAAGACCGTGTACATGGAAGTGGACTTCCCACGTCCGTACCTGGGCTTCGCGCTGGACCGCAAGGGCGAATTCTGGAAGATGTTCATCTTCCAGAACCGTCCGGACATCGGCGACGACGGCTACAAGGCAGTGATGCCTGTGATCGGACACATCATTGACGTCAAGCGTGGTCACGCCACGAACTGGTCGTCGAACATGAAGTCCAACCCGAAGGGCGTGAAAGAGACCGACGTGTCCCTGAACGTGCTGGAAGAAGTGGCCACGGGTACGGGCAAGTAATTGCCCCCACCGGCACCGGGGCTCGCGCCCCGGTGGCTACAACAACCCGCCTCTGCTCACGCAGTGGCGGGTTTTTTTTGACCAGTTCACTGCGCGGCCTGCCTCAGCATCTCGACCACGGGCCGCCGCAGCACACCGCGCAAACCCCACCAGCCGGCCGCCAACGACAGCAGTGCGCCCGCCAGCGCACCGATCAATGGCACCCAGGGCGACGGTTGCCAGCTGAAGCCGAACACCTGGCTGGCAAGCAACCAGCCCACCGCGACCGCTGCCAGAGAAGCCAACGTACCGGCCAGCGCGCCGACGCCCAATAACTCGGCCCGCTGGACCTGTCCGAGCAGCTTGCCACTCGCGCCGAGGGCGCGCATGACCGCGAACTCCCGCGAACGCGATTCACGCGTGGCGGTCACCGCCGCGAACAAAACCACCAGCCCGGCCGCGAGCGTGAACACGAACAGGAACTCAACCGCACCGACCACCTGCCCCAGCACGCTCTGAATCTGGGCGATCGATGCGGAGACATTGATGTTGGTGATGTTCGGAAACTGCCTGATCAGGGCGTTGTCGAACTCGGCCGCGGCCTTCGGATCACTGCTGGTCGGGACCTTGAATGCCGCGATATAGGTGATCGGCACGTTGTCGAGCGCGGCGTTCGGGAACAGCACGAAGAAATTCACCCGCATGGACGCCCAATCCACCTTGCGCAGGCTGGTGACGCGGGCCTCCACCGCCTGCCCGGCAATGTCAAAGCGCATCGTGTCGCCGAGCTTCAGCCCGAAGGTCTCGGCCAAGCCCGACTCGACACTCAGGCCACCGGGCTCCTCGGGTATCCAGCGTCCACCATCCAGTCGGTTGTGCAGAGGCAGCGCTGAGGAATGACTCAGGTTGAACTCACGCTCGACAAGACGGCGCGCGCGATCGTCGGTCATCGTGTCGGCATCGAACGTGCGGCCATTGATCGCGACCAGCCGACCTCGGATCATCGGAAACCAGTCGTATTGAGCGATGCCAGCCTCGCGCAACCGCGCCTGAAAGGCGTCAGCCTGATCGGCCTGCACATTGATGACGAATCGATCCGGGGCGTCGGGCGGGGTGGCCTCGCGCCAACTGGCCACCAGGTCGGTGCGCAGCAGCACCAGCAGCACCAGTGCCAGCAGCCCGACGGCCAGCGCAGACACCTGCAACACGGCGAACGCTGGCCGCGCCGCGATCTGCCTTGTGGCCAGCACCAGCCACCGCGGCGCATTGGACTCCGGCACCGCACGACGCAGCAGCCACACCGAGACCCAGCTCAACAGCGCGAACAGCGCAATGGCCAGGGCGAAGCCGCCCACGGCGATCAACCCCAGCTTCAGGTCCGACGATGCGGCGAGCAGCAAACTCGTGAAACCCAGTGCACCGGCCAGCAGCACCACGATCGACGCCGGCTTCAGTGCCCCCATCTCGCGGCGGATCACGCGCAGCGGCGGTACCTGTGCCAGCTGCAACACAGGCGGGGCACCAAAGCCCAGCAGCAGCGTGAAGCCCACCCCCACGCCGAACAACGCCGGCCACCATGACGCAGCCGGCAGGCTGGTGGTGACCAGCCCGGACAACAGCCAGACGAATCCGTGATGCACCGCGAAACCCAGCGCCACGCCGACGCCGCTGGCCAGCAGGCCCACCAGAGAGAACTCGATCAGATACTGCAGCGCGATGGTGCGCTGCGGCTGGCCGAGCACGCGCAACATGGCGCAGTCATCGAGGTGGCGGCTGGCAAAGTCGCGCGAGGCGATGCCCACCGCCACCGCGGCCAGCAAAGCCGACAGCAGCGCAACCAGGTTCAGGAACTTCTCGGCGCGGTCCAGCGTCTGGCGCAGCTCAGGCCGCCCGCCTTCGAGCGATTCAACGCGCACGCCGCGCAGCGCCCCCGATTTCAATTGCGCCTCGGTCCAGGTCGTGAACTCGCGCACCTGAGGTGCGTCGGCCTCAGGCGCGCCACTAGCCGCCACCAACAAACGGTACGTGACGCGGCTGGCCGGCTGGATCAAGCCTGTCGCCGCCAGATCGGCCTGGTTGAGCATCACCCGCGGCGAGAAGCTGATGAAACCGCCGCCGCGATCGGGTTCGATCGCAATGACTTGCGCGATGCGCAAGGTGGCATCGCCGAGCAGCAATTCGTCCCCTACCTTCAGCGCGAGCGCATCGAGTACCGCGGCCTCGACCCAGACGCTGCCTGGCACGGGCGCCTTCGCAACCGACGCTTCGGGCGTGCCAGGCCCAGCGTTCAGGCGCAGCTTGCCTCGCAGCGGATAGGCGTCGCTCACCGCTTTGACGCTGACCAGCCGCGACGCACCGCCCTGCGCATCCGGTGCGCGTCCCATGCTGGGGAACGTCGTCGTGCTGGCGGTCACGAGACCGAGCGCCTGTGCCTTGTCGACGATGACCACCGGCGTGGGCTGGTCGCTGGCCACGATGGCATCGCCGCCAAGCAGCTGTGTGGCATCGCGCGACAAGCCGGCATTGAGGCGATCGGCGAAAAAGCCCACGGCGGTCAGTGCCGCCACCGCCAGCGCGACCGCAACGAACAGCAGTTGCAACTCGCCGGCGCGGAAGTCACGCGTCAATTGCCGCCAGGCGAGCGCCCAGACAGACACGGCGTGGTGGGTTGAGGCAGCAGTCGAACTCATGTCCACACCTTACCTGAGTGGCTGCGCTGGCGCCTGCCATGGGTCATTGGCAAGCGCTCACGCTACAAGATCAGCAGCGCCCGGAAGTCGTTGACGTTGGTGTGCGTCGGACCCGTGACAACCAGATCGCCAAGCGATGCGAAGAACGGGTACGCGTCGTGCCGATCCAGGCTGTCCTGCGGCTTCAGGCCCAGCGCCTCGGCGCGGGCCAGGCTGCAGGGCGTGACGATGGCACCGGCGTTGTCCTCGACGCCATCGATGCCATCGGTATCGGCCGCCAGCACGTGCACACCCGGCTGCCCCTGCAGCGCGATCGCACACCCGAGGAGGAACTCAGTGGCTCGGCCGCCCCGGCCGCCCTTCGATGTCACGGTCACCGTGGTCTCGCCCCCGCTCAGGATCACGCAGGGCCGGCCGAACGGAGCGCCTCGGCGCGCCACTGCACGCGCCAGTGCTGCATGCACCCGGCCGACTTCACGCGATTCACCTTCGATTTCATCGCTGAGGATGTGAGCCTCGATACCGGCCGATCGGGCCACCGCAGCAGCGGCTTCCAGCGATTGCTGCGGCGTGGCGATCAGGTGCACTGCGTGGCCAAAGAACCGTGGATCGCCAGGCTTCGGCGTCTCGAACAATCCCCACTCCAGGCCCTGCCGGACGGGCTCTGGCACATCGATCGCATAGCGCCGCAAGATCGCCAGGGCGTCTGCGCAGGTGCTCGAATCGGGCACGGTCGGCCCGCTGGCAATCACCTCGGGCGCGTCCCCCGGCACGTCACTGATCAGCAGCGTCACCACGCGCGCCGGGTGACACATCGTCGCGAGCCGACCGCCCTTGATCGCCGACAGGTGCTTGCGCACGCAGTTCATCTCGTCGATGGCCGCACCGCTGTTCAACAGCGCCCGGTTGATGGCGCGCTTGTCGTCGAGCGACACGCCATCAGCGGGCAGCGTCAGCAGCGCCGAGCCACCGCCGGAGATCAGGCACAGCACCAGGTCATTCGCGGTCAATCCCTGCACCAACGCAGCGATGCGCTGCGCGGCCTGCACGCCAGCCGCATCCGGCACCGGGTGCGCTGCCTCGATGACTTCGATGCGGCCTGGTGCCGCTCGGTAGGTCGGCGGCACATGGTCGTAGCGAGTGACGACCAGACCGGACAGCGGTGCGTTGTCAGGCCAGAGCGCATCGACGGCGGCAGCCATCGCACCACCGGCCTTGCCAGCACCGACGACCACGGTGCGCCCCACGGGCGGTGCAGGCAGGAAGGGTGCCATCACGGACGCTGGCATCGCCCGCATCACCGCCGCATCGAAAAGCGCGCGCAAGAAGCCTTGCGGGTCGCCCTGAGGCGAGGGGACAGCGGCACAACTCATCGGACGCGGACCCAGGAAAATTCGAGCCAGTTGTCAGCCCGGTGCACCACGTCGATGTTCTGTCGCACTCCCCAGGGCACGACCTGGCGATGCAGCGGCAGTGTCAGCACCTGATCCTGGTGCTGCTGCAGGGCGGCCTTGATCAACTGCTCGCGCTTGACAGGGTCGGCCTCGCGGCTGGAGGTCGCGGCGAGCGTATCGAGCTTCTCATCGGCGATCTGGCCGAAGTTCCAGGCGCCGATGCCGCCCTCACCGCGGGTTCGCAACAGGGGCGTGAGTGTGGTTTCGGCATCGGTGATCGAGCCGCCCCAGCCGAGCAGGTACATCGAAGTGTCGAGCCGCTGCAGCTTGGGGAAATAGGTGGTGCGCGGCATCGCATTGACACGCAGCTTGACGCCGATCTTGGCCCACATGACGGCCAGCGCCTGGCAGATTTCCTCGTCGTTGATGTAGCGGTTGTTCGGGCAATCCAGTGTCACCTCGAAGCCCTGCGGATAGCCCGCCGCACTCAGGGCCTGCTTCGCCGCCGCCAGATCAAACGGCAGCCGCGATTCCAACGTGGCGTCGTTGTAGCCGCCCAGTGGCGATGGCGTGATGCCCCCGGTGGGCAGCGCCTGGCCGCGCATCAAGCGGCTGCGGATCGTTTCGATGTCGATGGCCTGGTACAGCGCTCGGCGCACCCGCACGTCCTTGAAGGGATTGCGGCCCTTGACATTGCTGTGCAGCAGCTGATCTCGGCCCTGGTCCATGCCAATGAACACGATGCGGTTCTCCGGCCCCTCAATCACCTTCACGCCTGGCGTCTTGCGCAATCGTGCGGTGTCCTGCGGCGCGGGATCGAGTACGACATCCAGCTCGCCGGAGATCAGCGCCGCCACCCGTGTTGCGTCGCTCTTGATCGGGGTGTAGATCACCTCCTGCACATTGCCCTCGAAGCGGCCCCACCACCCTGGAAATCGGCGGTAGACGGTCTTCACATCGGGCTGGCGCAGCACCAGTGTGTAGGGGCCGGTGCCGTTGGCATGCAGCGCGGCGTAGCCCTCCTGGCGGCTCTTGTAGTCGATCGGCCGAGCGGCGCCGTTCTTCTCGGCCCACAGGCGGCTCATGATCGGCAGCGTGCTCAGGTGCTGCAGAAAGATCGGGTTGACCTGCTTCAGCGCGAAATCGACCGTCAAGGCGTCGACCCGCTTCGGCTCACCCAACGCCTGCGCGTAGGCCTTGATGTCCGACGCGCTGTCGCGTGCACGCAGCACGGAAAACACCACATCGTCGGCAGTGAAAGGCGTGCCATCGTGGAACTTGACATTCGGACGCAGCTTGAAGCGCCAGTGCAGCGCGTCGGGTTGCTGCCATGAGGTCGCGAGCGCCGGCACGATCGCCAGCTGACGGTCGCGGCTGACGAGCGACTCGTAGACCTGGGTGTTCAGGTTGTTGGTCAGCGATTCGTTTTGCGAATGCGGATCCATGGTCAGCGGATCGCCCTGAGACGCCCAGCGCAGCGTCTGAGCCGCGGCAGGCATGGTCAACGAGCATCCCGCCACGACCCACAGCGACGCCAGAACGTTGCGCCCCAGCGCACCGCGCACGCCACGCCCCTCTGCCGAACCACCCACTGCCATGCGCCAACCCCGGAATGTCAAAGGGTCAGTGTAGGGCGCAGACGTGCCGCTTGTGGCTAGACCTTGCGTCCCATCTTGCGCAACGCCTCCTCACCCGCCCACAACTCATCGAGGTGCGCGAACTTCCAGGTGTCGTTCGATTCACGGCTGATGATGCGGTCGGAGCAGCTCGGATGAGACAGGTCCAGCAGGCGCGGCGGCACATGCAGCCCCTGCTTGGTGGAGAAAAACACCTTGACCACCGGGCTGGTCAGGGCCTGCTGGTTCTGCTCGGTGACGACCGCGAGCAGGCCCGACTTCAAGCGCACCAGTGAGCCCACGGGATAGATGCCCAGACTGGTGACAAAGGCCTTGAAGATCTGCAAATCGAAATGCCCGTTGGCCCAACTGGCCATCCTGGAAATCGACTCGGCCGGATCCCAGCCTTGCTTGTAAGGCCGGTTCGAGGTGATGGCGTCATAGACATCGCACACCGAGCCCATCCTCGCGAAGAGCGAGATCTGCTCACCCGAAAGCTTGTCTGGGTAACCCGACCCGTCCATTTTTTCATGGTGATGCAGGCAGACGTCCAGCACTTCGTCGTGAACTGATCCACCCGCCTGGAGCAAGGCATGCCCTTGCTGGGGATGCGTCCTGATCAGGTCGAATTCCTCGTCCGTGAGTCGGCCGGGCTTGTTCAGGACGTGCAGCGGCATCACTGCCTTTCCCATGTCGTGCAGCAGTCCGGCCTTGGCGGCCAGCCTCACCTGGGCTTCGTCCAGGTTGAGTTGCTTGGCCAATGCGGCCATCAAGGCGGACACGGCCACCGAATGCATGTAGCTGTAATCGTCGTGGGTCTTCAGCCTGGCCAGCGAGAGCAGCGCGCTCGGATTGCGCCCGACCGAAGTGGCTATTTCGTGCACCAGCTCGGCGCATTGTTCGTTGTAGACCACACGGCCCATGCGGGCCTCGGCAAAGAGCGAGGTCACCGCCGCGCGCGCCTGGTTGCAAAGCGCTGCCGCACGGCGCACCTCCTCGGCGAACTCCACAGTCTTGTCGGTCGACACGGCCGCCGCTCGCGCCAGATCGGCCGCGGTGTCAAGGTCCACCGCAACCCGACGCGTGGCGCCCGTACCGCCACTGAGGCGCTGGACACCCGGAGGGTCGTCGTCAGGGGCCGCGACGTCCAGCCCCTTGGCAACGTCGATCCAGCACTCCTCGATACCGCTTTGCTGCAGCTTGGCCAGGTCGGCGGCATCGCGCAACACGAACTTCGTCTTCCAGAAGGGATGATCCAGCCACGCCCCGCACATTTCGTGCAGGTGCATGCCCAGACGCATCTGATCGACGGGGACCTTCTTGAGGTTGGGCGTACTCACGTCAGCCTATATCGGTACCCGCAGCGCGCGCCTTGAGCCGATATGTAGGCTGGCCGGCCCCGCTTGAAGCTCAGCGGAACGACGGTTGCGAGACAGTACCCAGCGAACCAGGCAGGGAGCCGAGATAGGTGGCCAGTTCCTTCAACTCGGCGCGCGTGTACTGCCGCGCCATGCCGCTCATGATCGCGTTCTTGCGCCCGACCTGCGGATTGCCATCGATTTGGTACGCCTTCAACGCCACGTAGAGATAGTCGGCATGTTGGCCAGCGATCTTGGGATACGTCGGCGAGATCGGTGAGTCGAAATTCTCGCCGTGGCACGACGCGCAGTTGGCCTTCTTCAACAATTCGGCCACGCGCGGGGTGGGTGCCTTGGCAGGCGCACCGGCCGGAACGGGCCGAATGCCTTTGCCCTGCGCCTCGTAGAACGCGGCCAGGTCGGCCATGTCTTGTTCGCTCAGCGTGGCAGCGATGCCGCGCATTGATGGATGCAGACGCTCGCCGCTCTTGTAGGCAGCGAGTGCTGCCACGAGGTAGGGAGCGCTCTGGCCAGCCAACTTGGGCACCTTGTGGATTTCAGGAAAGCTGGCCTGGTAACCGGCAATGCCATGGCACCCGATGCACAGAGCCGCCTTGCCTTCGCCGGCCTTGGCATCCTGCGCGACGGCAGCGGTGCTGAAAGCGCCAGACATCAACATCAACGAGAGGGCGAACAAATGCAGTGGTCTCATGATCAGGCGAGTACGAAGTGCAGGGTGTTAAATAGCCCTGAAGTATAGAGGGCCCCCGAGGGGCTCCAGTGCTTGAAGAACCGCCCCAAGAATCAGTGGAGGGGGTCGTTTCTCTATACTGCCTCGGCATCGACGGTTCGGTGGACTGACAGCACAGCGACATGAAGTTCAAAGGCACGCAAGACTATGTCGCCACCGACGATTTGATGCTCGCGGTCAACGCCGCTGCCACACTGAAGCGCCCCTTGTTGATCAAGGGCGAGCCAGGCACCGGCAAGACGATGCTGGCCGAGGAAGTCGCCAAGGCCTTGGGCATGCCGCTGCTGCAGTGGCACATCAAGAGCACCACCAAGGCCCAACAAGGCCTTTACGAGTACGACGCCGTGAGCCGGCTGCGCGACAGTCAGCTCGCCGACATCGACGGTGGCGCGAAGGTGCGTGACATCCGCAACTACATCGTCCAGGGCGTGTTGTGGAAAGCCTTCACCGCCGAGCAGCCGGTGGTGCTGCTGATCGACGAAATCGACAAGGCCGACATCGAATTCCCGAACGACCTGCTGCGCGAGATCGACCGGATGGAGTTCTATGTGTACGAAACGCGCGAACTGATCCGCGCGGTGCATCGGCCGCTGGTGTTCATCACCTCGAACAACGAGAAGGAGCTGCCAGACGCCTTCCTGCGCCGCTGCTTCTTCCACTACATCCAGTTTCCGGACGCGGACACGATGCAGCGCATCGTCGAAGTCCACTTTCCCGACTTGAAGAAGAGCCTGCTCGCCGCTGCCTTGCAACGCTTTTATGAGGTACGCAGTCTGCCCGGCTTGAAGAAGAAGCCCTCGACCTCTGAGCTGCTCGACTGGCTGAAGCTGCTGGTCGCCGAAGACATTCCGCTGGCCGCCCTGCAAAGCCAGGACGATTCAGTGGTCGTGCCTCCGCTGCTCGGTGCGCTGCTGAAGACCGAGCAAGACACGTCGCTCTTCGAGAAGCTGGTGTTCATGCAGCGGCAACGCCGTTGAGCGGTCGGGCGCACCCGGTGCTGATCCAGTTCTTCCTGTCGCTGCGCGCTGCCAAGTTGACGGTGTCGGTGCGCGAGTACCTGACGCTCTTGGACGCGCTCCGGGCGGGCGTGCTCGACAACGATGAGACTGGCGGCCCCACGCTCGATACGTTTTATCTGCTGGCACGCACCACCCTGGTCAAGGACGAGGCGCTGTTTGACCGCTTTGACCAGGCCTTTGCAAGCTACTTCAAGGGCGTCGAGTCGCTGACCGATTTCGCGCAAGACATCCCGCTGGAATGGCTGCGCAAGGTGTTCGAGCTTGAACTGAGCCCCGAAGAAAAGGCGGCGATCGAAAAGCTCGGCTGGGACGAGCTGATGGAAACGCTGAAGCGGCGTTTCGAGGAGCAGAAGGAGCGCCACCAGGGCGGCAGCAAATGGATAGGCACAGGCGGCACCAGCCCGTTCGGGGCCTATGGCGTGAACCCGCAAGGCATCCGCATGGGGCAGGACCGCAGCCGCCAGCGCAGCGCAGTCAAGGTGTGGGACCAGCGGCGGTTCAAGGACTACGACGCTGAGGCCGAACTCGGCACCCGACACATCCAGATCGCGCTGCGCAAGCTGCGCCGCTTTGCGCGCCAGGGTGCCGCCGACGAGCTGGACCTCGACGACACGATCCGCGCCACCGCCGCCAATGCCGGCCAGCTCGACCTGAAGATGATTCCGGAGCGGCATAACCACATCAAGGTGCTGCTGCTGATGGACGTGGGCGGCACGATGGACGACCACGTGCAGCGCGTGGAGGAGATGTTCAGCGCCGCCAAATCGGCGTTCAAGCACCTGGAGTGCTATTACTTCCACAACTGCGTCTACGACTTCATGTGGAAGCACAACCAGCGCCGCCACAGCGAGAAGTTCCCGACGCACGACATCCTGCGCCGGTACAACAAGGACTACAAGCTCATCTTCGTCGGCGACGCGACGATGAGTCCCTACGAAGTGCTGCAGCCTGGCGGCAGCGTCGAGTATCACAACGAGGAACCCGGCGCTGCCTGGCTGCAACGGTTGACTCAGAGCTTCCCGAAGTTCGTCTGGATCAACCCCGAGCCGCAGGCACTCTGGAGCTACCGCCAGAGCATTGCCCTGATCCAGCAGCTGATGAATCAGCGCATGTACCCCCTGACCCTGCCTGGCCTGGACGCGGCCATGCGCGCGCTCAGCCGATGAGGTGGCTGCGGATTGCAGCGGCATTCGGTGGCTGCGCCCTCCTGCTCGGCGTCGGTGGCTGCGCCAGCGTGAAGCAGCTCTTCTTCGACGAGCCGGCTGCGGCCGCCGATGCGGCAAGTGCTGCGACCAAGCCCTCGGTGGCGGTGTATCGGCTCGATATCGAGGCACCGGGCGAATTGCGCACCTTGCTGCTGACCTACCTCGATCTGTCGCGCTTCCAGAACGTGCCTGAAAGCGAGGACATCACCCCCGCTGAAATCGACCGGCTGATCGCTGCTGCGCCGGCACAGGCGCGTGCCCTGCTGGAAACCGAGGGCTACTTCAATCCCGAGGTGAGCGTGGCGCGTGTGGGCGGTGAGGCCGGGCCAGCGGCGGCGCGCGAACGCGCAGAGGGCGCGCAGGATCCCGCCTCTGCCAGCGCGCGCACCGAATTGCCAGACCTGCCCTTGCTGCGAGTTCGGGTGAAGCCAGGCCCACGCGCCAACGTCGATCACTTCGCGTTTTCTGCGCAAGGCCCTCTGCAGCAAGCAGCTGTTGCCGGCTCGCTCGATGCGCAGGTGCTGATCGCCCAGGTGCGCAATGGCTGGCGCCTGCCGCCCGGCATGGCCTTCCAGCAATCCGAATGGAGTGGCGCGAAGAACAACGCCCTCGCCAAGCTGCGCGCCGACGGCTACCCGGCGGCCACCCTCAGCAGCTCGAGTGCACGTGTGGATGCCCAGACCAACACGGTTCAACTCGACGTGGCTGCCGACAGCGGTGTGCTTTACAAGCTCGGGCCGGTGCGCATCAACGGGCTTCAGCGCTACGGGGAGAACAGCGTGCAGAAGCTGTCTCTGCTCACGCCCGGCTCGCCCTACCGCGAATCGCAGCTGATCGACTTCCAGGAGCGACTGCAGAAGAGCGGACTGTTCGAGGGCGCCTCGGTGTCACTCGACACCGATCCCGCCACCGCCGAGGCCGCGCCGGTGAATGTGCAATTGCGCGAATTGCCGCTCCAGCAGGCCACCTTCGGTACCGGCTACAGCGCCAACACTGGGCCGCGAGTCACGGTCGAGCACACCCATCGGCAGCCGTTCGGCTGGGAGTGGATTTCCAAGAACAAGCTGGAGTTGGGCCCGAAACTGAAATCATGGACCGGCGAGCTGACGTCCTATCCGCTGGAAGGCCTCTACCGCAACCTGATTGCAGGCAGCGCCGAGCAACTGGAGACGGTCGGCGAGGTGCGCAAATCATGGGCAGCGCGGATCGGCCGCACCCAGGACACCACGCAGATCGAGCGGCTGTACTACATCGAGGCCACCCATTCACGCCTGGACACCACCTCCAACTCCGGAACGACCACGGTGAGCAACGACGCCTACACCGGCAACTACCACTGGGTCTACCGCGACGTCGACAGCGTGCTGCTGCCCACCGAGGGCTACACCATGTCAGCCGAGGTGGCAGGCGGATACGCGGTCAGCGGCACGGGCGCCGAGAGCAGCGGCCCGTTCGGCCGTGTGCACGGACGCTACACCCTGTACCGACCACTGGGCGGCGCGTGGTTTGCGACCGCACGGATCGAGGGCGGTGAGGTGCTGGCCAGCGACCGGGTCGGCATCCCGGACACGCTGCTGTTTCGCGCCGGCGGTGACGATTCCGTGCGTGGCTATGCCTATCGCTCGCTGGGGCCCAAGGTCGGGGGAGCCCTGCTCAGCGGACGCGTGTTGCTCACGGGCAGCGCAGAGGTGGCCCACCCGATTTCGGAGCGGTATCCCAGCTTGTGGGGCGCGGCGTTCGTCGATGCTGGCAACGCGGCCGACCGCTGGAAGAACCTGCGTCCCGTGGTGGGCTATGGCGTCGGGCTGCGCTGGCGCAGCCCGGTCGGACCGCTGCGCGTGGACGTGGCCTATGGCGACAAGGTCGACAAGGTGCGACTGCACCTGAGCGTGGGGATCGCGTTTTGAACGACACCGTCGACACCGCTGCAGCGACGCCGGCACCCGTGCCTCCTCGCCCACCACACAAGGGGATGAGGCGCGCTGCGATCGCGCTGCTGTCGTTGGCGCTCCTGATGGGCACGCTGGGTGCAACGCTCTGGTGGGCCGTGCGCAGCGAGGACGGCAGTGCGTGGCTGGTATCCCGGCTGCCGGGCCTCGAAGTCACCGCGCCCCGCGGCACGCTGTGGGGCGATTTCGAGGCCGGGCGCGTGGTGCTGAAGCTGTCTGGCACCGATCAGATCGTGTTCACCCAACTGGGCTGGCGTGGTCTGCGCCTTGCCTACAGCGACGCACCCGGCCTGTGGGCTCGGTTGTCCCTGGACCAGCTTTATGCCTCACGCGTCGATGTGCTGACGGCTCCGAGCGACGAGCCCATGACGGCCCCTGCCCGCCTGCAGCTGCCGCTGCAGGTCGACGTCGAGGCACTGACCATCGGGGCCTTGCACGCCCGTGCGCTGGGCACCAACCCGCTGCGTGACCTGCGCGCCCGCTTGCAACTGGGTGCGATCGACGGCGCCGAGCACCGCCTCGATACCCTGAGTGCCGGCTGGGACCGGCTGCAGGCCACAGGCGCGGCGCGCATTGCCGCGCGTTCGCCCTTCGCGCTCGACGTGACCCTCGCCGTGTCTCAGGCCGCGGCGACGCCTGTCACCAGCCCAGCGCCCGCGACCACTGCGCCGCCGGGCAAGCCACCGATCGACCTCACGGCATGGCGGGCGACGTTGGCACTGACCGGCCCGCTGGCGTCGCCGACGCTGAACGCCAGCGTTGAATCGCCAGCCACGGCGGCACACCCCGCGCAATCACTGAACGCAGAAGCGGGTTTGCGCCCCTTCGCCGCCTGGCCGCTGGCAGACCTGCGGGCGCAGACGCGTGCGCTCGACCTCTCAGCGCTGAGCAACTCCGCGCCGGTCACCGCCTTGACGGGGCAGGTCACGGTGGCAAGCACGGCGATCGATCGACCGATTTCCGCACAGCTCACGATGAACAACGACCTGGCCGGTCGCTGGAACGATGGGTTCGTGCCGCTGCGTCAACTCCAGGCCGATCTGAGCACACGCGCCGACGATCCCAGCGCGGTGGAGCTCAAGACCTTCAACGCCGAGTTTGGCAGCCGCACGCAAGCAGGAGGCAAGCTGTCGGGCAGCGGCCGCTGGCAGGCAGACCGGTCCACCTTGACAGCCACACTGCATGCGCTGCAGCCGTCGGTGCTCGATGCGCGCGCGCCGATGATGTCCATCGGCGGACCGCTCTCGTTGGTCATCGTGACGCCAACGGGCGCCACTGCAACACCAGCGAGCGGCGCGGCATCGTCGCCGACGCCCGCGTCAGCCGTCGCCACACCGCAGATCGAGGTACAGCTCGATCTGCGCGGCGTGCTGTCGCCGTCGGTCGGCGCGGGTCAGGTGCAAACCGCAGGCAAGACCGTGCAGCTCAAGCTCGATGCAGTGGCCGACGCATGGCACCTGACACTGCGAGAGGCTCGCGCGATTGCGGGAGGCGCGCAGGCGACGCTGGTGGGTGAGGCACGTCGCACCTCAGCCAGCGACCCCTGGCAAGCCAAGGGCCGCGCCACCCTGGTCGATTTCGACCCCCTGCCCTGGTGGCCTGGCCGGACCGATTCCCCGTGGCGCCGCGGCACCAACCGCATCAACGCAACGGGCGATTTCGATCTGGCGCTGCCAAGTCAAGGTGACGCGACGCTCACCGCGTGGCGCGGCAATGCGCAATTCGCGCTGGTACAAAGCACCATCGGTGGCACACCCCTGGACGGCAGCGCCAGCCTGCGCAGTGTGGACAGCAGCCAGGCCGACGCTGTGCTGGCCTTGCGGGTGGGCGGCAACCAGCTGCAGGCACAAGGCCGCTTCGACACCCGGACAGGCTCCGGCGCAGCCCACGGCGAAACCGACCGATGGAGCGTCAGCCTGGACGCACCGGACCTGGCGGCATTCGAGCCGCTGTGGCGCCTGGCGCAAGCGCCCGGCACCGATGCCACATTGGCCGGCGCCTTACGGGCATCGGCCACGGTCAACGGGCGCTGGCCCGAGCTCTCGACGCAGGGCGAGCTCAGCGCCAGCAGCGTGCGCGTCGCGATGGTCACGGTCGAACAGGCCCGCGCACGCTGGAACGCAGGCACCGCAAGCAGCGCCACCGTCGACATGGACGCGGACCTCTCGCAACTGAGGTGGCTGCGCCCGCCACCGGCCGGCACCCAACCGACACGCAGTGCCGGCGTGACCGAAAGCGCGTCACCCAGCATGGAGTCGGCGCAGCTGACCGTCAAAGGCACCGTGGGCGACCACGCGGTGGCGTTGCGCGCGAGCTCGAAGGCGCTACCGCCCGCTTGGGCCGATGCCGTGCAGGCACCTGGATCAGCGCCACCCGCACCGAATCCGCCCGACACCAGCGCTGCCGCGCGCAGTGCGTTCTTGCTGCAAGCCCAAGGTGGTGTGATCGACCTCGCGGGTCAACGCGCCGCCGGTTGGCGTGGTCGCGTGCAGCGGCTCGACTTGAAGGCCAGCCACGGCAACGTCGCGCCATGGATCAGCGCGAGCGACGTGGGCATCGACGCCGTGTGGGCGGGCGAGCCAGCGCGCCTCACGGTGCAACCCGGACAGGCCGAAGTGCTGGGCGCGGCCTTGCGCTGGAGCCAGCTGGCCTGGCAGGCCGCGGATGGCCTTGCAAAGCCGGCAAAAATCGACGCACAACTGGCCTTTGATCCGCTTCCGATGGCGCCGCTGCTCGCGCGCCTGCAACCTGGCTTTGGTTGGGGCGGCGACCTCACGGTCGGGGGCCGATTCGAGGCGCACAGCGAGGGGGGCCTGTCCGCCAACCTGGTGCTGGAACGCGGACGCGGTGACCTGACGGTCACCGACGAAATCAGCACCCAGTCGCTGGGCCTGACCAACCTGCGCCTGGCGGTGAACGCCACCAGTGGCGTGTGGACCTTCTCGCAGTACCTGAACGGCACGACGCTGGGGGTGCTGGCCGGTGCCGTGGTCGTGCGCACCTCGCCAGAGGTGCTGTGGCCCACGGCAGACGCCACGATGGAAGGCGCCGCCGAGCTCAACGTGGCGAACCTCGGCGCCTGGGGCACCTGGGTTCCGACGGGCTGGCGCCTGGGTGGGCAAATGAAAACCAGCGCGGTCTTCGGTGGCCGATTCGGCGCACCCGAGATCAACGGAAGCATTCAGGGCAACGCGCTGAGTGTCCGCAACTTCCTCGAGGGCGTGAACATCAGCGAAGGTGACGTGCTGATTTCATTGCAGGGCGACATGGCGCGCATCGAGCGCTTCACGGCCAAGGGTGGCGCGGGCAGCCTCAGCATTGAAGGTGCCGCATCCCTCGGCGAATCACCGAGCGCCAACCTGCAATTGAAGGCCGACCGCTTCGTACTGCTCGGCCGGGTCGATCGACGCATCGTCACCAGCGGCGCAGCCCAGTTGGCCATCGGACGCGATGCCCTGAACGTCAACGGTGGCTTCACGGTCAACGAAGGCCTGATCGATTTCACCCGCAGCGACGCGCCCACGCTGTCCGACGACGTGCAGGTGGTGCGACCGGCAGCCAGCGGCGCCACACGGGTCACGCAAGGTGGAACGCAGGCGCCGAGCCCAGGCGACCCGACGCCGCCGCTGCCGACCTCAACGAACGCGCGCAACGTGGAACTCGACCTGAAGATCGGGCTGGGCACCAAACTGCGGCTGCGTGGCCGCGGCATCGACACGGGCTTGCGTGGCGATCTGCGGCTGACCGCTCCCAACGGCAGGCTGGCCATCAACGGCACAGTCTCCGCGGCGGGCGGCACCTATGCCGCCTACGGTCAGAAGCTGACGATCGACCGCGGCCAGATCACCTTCAACGGCCCCCCGGAGAACCCGCAGCTCAACATCGAGGCCACCCGTCCCAACATCGACATTCGCGTTGGCGTTCAGGTGACTGGCACCGCACAGAACCCGCGCATCCGGCTGTTTTCAGAACCCGAGGTGTCCGAAGTCGACAAGCTGTCGTGGCTGGCGCTGGGGCGCGCGAGCGATGGCCTGGGCGGCGCCGACACGGCGCTGCTGCAGACCGCCGCACTGGCGCTGCTGGCTGGCGAGGGCGATGGCATCACTGACCAGTTCACCAAGGCCATCGGACTCGACGAACTGACGCTCAAGCAGAACCAGGGCGAGGTGCGCGAGACCGTCATCTCGCTCGGCAAGCAGTTGTCGCGGCGTTGGTATGTCGGCTACGAACGCGGCCTGAACGCCACCGCGGGCAGCTTTCAGCTGATCTACCGCATCGCGCGCAGCTTCACATTGCGTGCGCAGTCGGGCTTCGAGAATTCACTCGACGTGATCTGGACCTGGCGCTGGGGCTGAGTGCAAGCACCTTGCGTGTGAAAATTGCGGGCTACCCGCCGTAGCACAATGGATAGTGCGCATGCCTCCTAAGCGTGAAATACAGGTTCGATTCCTGTCGGCGGGACCAGAGACACGGACGAAAAGGCACCCAGAAACACCAGAAGCCCCGGAGAAGTTGGGAGCTTCCATCGGACGCAGCGTTTCGCGGGGTGGCATCGGCCATGCCAGCAACAGCAGCATGCCGCCTCCACGAATCCCGGGGCGGCTCACGCACCGCACGTTACGCCTCGCCGGAGAGGCCTTCGTGCGCGTCAGTTTTCTTGCTCGCATACGATCCCGGAAATGAACCTTCGTAAACCCCTCGTCTCCTTTGTCTTGGTCTCCTTGGCCGTTTCTGTGTCTGCGCAGTTCGTAGGTCCAGGCGCCGCATCACCGTATCGAACCGTTGCGGAGATCCTCAAGAGTGCCCCTGACGACATGCGCGTCGAGCTTGAGGGGTTCATCGTCAAACAGGTTGGCAAGGAGAAGTTCATCTTCACCGACGGGCAGTCTGAGATCCGTGTGGAGATTGATCAGAAGTACATGCCAGCTGATCGGTTCGACGAGAGAACAAGGTTGAGAATCCGCGGCGAAGTTGAGAAGGACTTTTTGGAGAGTCCAGAGATTGACGTCGATTCGGTTGTCCTGCTCAAGTGAGTGAGGCCCCTTGGTCAAACAGGGGGACCTCATTCGTTGGTCGAGGACAGGCGGGCTGCCTCCATGAGCTGAACAGGCACATCTCGCGCTTAGGCCTTCCTTGAACTCACCAACGCTGGCCGGCACCGGCGATGGACCAGAGACAAGGCGACGTCAGCGGACGCATCGATTGCGCACATCGACGGTGCGGTGGTGCAGCTTCACTTCTTGTCTGGAAGCTCCTCGTCCAACCCCTTCGACAAGGCGGCTCCTGCGTCGGCGCTCATCTCAACCGGCAGCACAGCACCGTTCGGGAACATGAGTTGCACCCGCACATTGCCTTCGGTGTCCGATGCAGTCACACCAGCGGCGAGCACTTCGAGCGCCGGGGGTGCCGAGCCCGGCGCCTTCGACGATTTGTCGAGCAATGCAATGGCGACTGCCGGGGCCAGCTCGGTGGAAATGGCGATGTCAGTCGCCGACTTCTTGGACCGCTTCCGAGGCTTCGGCTTCGCTGCAACCGTCTTTCGTGAGGGTGCGTTCATGGGTTGCTTGAGTCGTAGAAATTGAGCCATGCAAATGTACGTGAGTACCTGAGCGCATTCTTCAGTGCGGCGCAGGCGCAGGCACAAGACCTCATCGGGGTCGCCGCGTGCAAGGACAGTCCCCACGCATCTCGTACACTCGACACATCCTTTGGGGAGTAGCCGGCTTTCAACAGAAAGCGCCTGCGTCAACATACTCGGCCTGTCTTGCAGGCCGTGGTGCAGGCAACCACTCGGGTTGGCGAGACCATCGGCGCGTCAGCACGACGTAAGCCGGACAGTGCCGATGTGCCGCAGTGCTCGCCCGGCCAGAAATGCACTCCCCCGATGAGCCCTCTTTCGATCGTGCTGCTGTCGCTGGCCATGTCCACCGACGCGTTCGCCGCTGCGATTGGCAAAGGCACCGCACTGCAAAAGCCACGTTGGAGCGAAGCACTGCGAACAGGCGCCATCTTCGGCGTCATCGAAGCCATCACACCCGTCATTGGCTGGGCGCTCGGCCTGACGGCTGCCAACTACGTCAGGGCCTCGGACCACTGGATCGCCTTCGGGTTGCTGGTGGGCCTTGGTCTGCGCATGGTCTACAAGGGGCTCACAGCGCCCACGGTTCAGGTCGGGGAGCGGCTCACGAGGCACCCGTTCTGGCTGCTGGCACTGACGGGATTTGCCACCAGCATTGACGCCATGGCAGTCGGTGTCGGGCTGGCGTTCATCAACGTGAACGTCTTGCCCGTAGCCGCTGCGATCGGCTTCACGACTTTCGTGGCAGTGACCGCTGGCGTGATGGTGGGGCGGGTGCTCGGAACGGTGGCGGGCAAGTGGGCCGAGGTATGCGGGGGCATCCTGCTCACGGGCATCGGTGTATCGATCTTGATCGAGCACCTGGGTGTCGGCTGAATGGCAGGCTGATCTTCGCGGCCCGCTTGTCAGGGTCGCTGTCGGCGATGGTGCGCCGGATCACCGACGGCCAGTGGCGGGTGGTTCGGTATCGAAACTCGCCCACAGCGAGTCACTGGGCGATATTTCGCTCACCTCCGGCTTGCGTGGCTCGACGCCTCGTCGCCGGTCCTGACCCTTCGGCATCTCTACATCTCGAACGCGGCGATCCCTCCCGGAGCGCCGCTCGGCATCCGATCGTGCTGTTTTGCTGGAGAGGGTGCTCATCGTCTTGATTCTTGCCGAATCTTCAGAGTGCAGGAGCGTTCCGGTCGTGCGTCAAAGGGGCATCGGAGATACGCGGACTGGCAGGTGCGGGCAGCGCATTCGTCATCGATGGGATGTCAATTGCCGTCGCTCGATGGCAGGCGGACTTCGTGCAGCCGGTGTAGGCGCATCAATTCACTTGCCACCAGCGGCGCAAAGCCGAGCCGACCACCGCGGCGGTCGATCATCAGTTCATCGAAGACCGCTTCGGTCTGCGCGGCATCCGGCCAGACGGCCGCCAGCCGATTGGCCAGTCGGGGATACATCGAACACAAGGCCAGCGGGCGTTCCCGCGTGGGCAGACTGCGCAGCCACTGCCGCGCCTCGGCAGACAGCGCACGGTCCTGCTCGCTGGGCAGGGTGCGCCGCTGCTCCGAGCGAGGCACCGACGCGCCCTGCCCCGGCGCGGTGGGCGTGCCGCCCACCAAGGTCAGCGTCGTGACCCGATCGGCTTTGGAACTCCTGAATATGCTGAACATCACACGGCCTCGTCGTCGATCGATGACGATGCGGGCAGGCGCTGGAGGGCCATCGCCACGAACCCCGGCAGGTCAGTTCGGTATCGGCGACAGGTGCGCCAACTTGAACGTCGGGGCAAGCCGAATGCGTCAGACTTGACGGCACCTGCTGATTTCTTTGAGGCCCAGGCATCCTCAACTGAAACTAAGCTGGCCCGATCAGCATCCATCCACCACTGGGTTCTATACTGAGACGAGGATCGGATGCACAAGCCAGTTACGGGGTCGGACATGGGTACGAAGCTCAAGATTTCAGGTTGGGTCGCGCTGGGCGCGGTGGCTGGCGCGCTGGTCACGATGCAGTTGCAGGCGACCGCCCGGAACTCGGTCAGCTCTCTGCCACTGGATGAATTGCAGCAACTTGCAGCGGTGTTCGGCATGGTCAAGAGCGACTATGTGGAGCCGGTCGACGAAAAGAAGCTGATCACCGATGCCATCGGCGGCATGGTCGCTGGGCTGGATCCGCACTCTCAGTACTTCGACAAGAAATCGTGGAAAGAATTCCGCGAAGGCACCACCGGCCGCTTCGTGGGGGTGGGTATCGAGATCGGCATGGAAGACGGCCTGGTGAAGGTGGTCACGCCGATCGAAGGTTCGCCGGCTTACCGCGGCGGGCTGAAAAGCGGCGATCTGATCACCAAGATTGACGACACCATCGTCAAGGGGCTGACGCTGGAGCAAGCCGTCAAGCGCATGCGCGGTGAGCCCGGCACCAAGGTCGTGCTCACGATCTTCCGCAAGGCCGAAGACCGCTCGTTCCCTGTCACCATCGTGCGCGAAGAAATCCGCACGGTCAGCGTGCGCGCGAAGATGGTCGAGCCAGGCTACGCGTGGTTGCGCGTCAGCCAGTTCCAGGATCGCACGGTCGAGGACTTCGCCCGCAAGATCGAAGAGATCTACAAGCAAGATCCCAATCTGAAGGGCATCGTGCTCGATTTGCGCAATGACCCGGGAGGTCTGCTCGAAGCATCGGTGGCCATTTCGTCGGCCTTTCTGGCAGCAGATGCGACCGTGGTCACCACCAACGGCCAGATCCCTGAATCGAAATCCATCTTCAAGGCAGCGCCTGAGTACTACCTGCGGCGCGGTGGCGCCGATCCGCTGCGGCGCCTGCCGGAAGCGCTGAAGTCGGTGCCGTTGGTGGTGCTGGTGAATGAAGGCTCGGCTTCGGCCAGCGAGATCGTTGCTGGCGCCCTGCAGGACAACAAGCGTGCCACGGTGATGGGGGCACAGACCTTCGGCAAGGGCTCGGTGCAGACGGTGCGGCAACTGTCCCCGGACACTGCGCTGAAGATCACCACCGCGCGGTACTACACCCCGAGCGGCAAGTCCATTCAGGCCAAGGGCATCGTGCCGGATGTGATGCTCGACGAAACTGCTGAGGGCAATCTGTTCTCCGCCTTGCGGCCTCGGGAAGCCGATCTCGAAAAGCACCTGCAAAGTGGCCAGGGCGCCGAGGTCAAGGACGAGGCACGCGAGAAGGCACGCGAGCTCGCGCGCAAGAAGCTGGAAGAAGAAAGCGCGAAGAAGGCTGCCTCACCGATCAAGCCACCGGCCGAGTTCGGCAGCGCAGACGACTTTCAGCTGGCTCAGGCCATCAATCGGCTGAAGGGCAAGCCGGTGCTGGTCAGCAAGTCGATGACAGAGCGCAAGGTCGAGACGGAGTCGAACTAAGTCCCCAGCGAGCCCGTGCAGCACCGCCCATCGGTGATGGCCTGCGCCACCCATCCAACGCCCGCTGCTTGCGGGCGTTTTTTCGTGCCGCGATGAACGACGACCAATTGCTGCGCTACTCGCGGCACATCCTGCTCGATGAGATCGGCATCGAGGGCCAGCAGCGGCTGCTGGCTGCCCATGTCCTGGTCATCGGAGCTGGTGGACTGGGATCGCCGGTGGCGATGTACCTGGGCACGGCCGGTGTCGGCCGGCTGACGATCGTCGACGACGACACGGTCGAATTGACGAACCTTCAGCGCCAGATCGCTCACACGATGGCCAGGCTCGGCGCGGCCAAGGTCGATTCCGCAGCAGCCACGGTGCATGCCATCAACCCCGAGGTGCAGGTGATCGCGCTGCGCGAACGCGCCGATGCCGCGCGGCTGAATGATCTGGTCGCCGCCGCTGATCTGGTCGTCGACTGCTGCGACAACTTCGCGACCCGACAGGCCGTGAATGCCGCCTGTGTGCGGCACGCGAGACCTCTGGTATCGGGGGCCGCGATCGGTTTCGATGGCCAGGTATCTGTTTACGTTACCGACCGACGCGACGCTGCGCTTCCTTGCTATGCCTGTGTCTTCCCGCCTGCGGCCAGCTTCGAGGAGGTGCGATGCGCGACGATGGGCGTATTCGCGCCCCTGGTGGGCATCATCGGCAGCGTGCAGGCCGCTGAGGCGTTGAAGCTGCTGGTCGGTGTGGGCGCCTCGTTGGCCGGTCGCCTGCAGATGCTCGACGCTCGCCGGATGCAATGGACCGAGATACGGCTGGCCCGCGATCCCCACTGTCCGGTGTGCGCTTCGCTGCACCGATGACACCCCTCATGCCACCCACGAGCTAAGCTGCATCGCATGGACAAACGCAACGACCTCACCGCCCGCAATTTCCCGACGGCCCAGGAAGACGCCAGCACCGCCGCGCCACCCTCGTTGTACGGTGGGCCAGAGAGCGCCTACCGCCTTGCCTTCACCGACAACGATTTCCTGCTGCGCGAAGAACTGCGGCCCGTGCGCATGCAGCTCGAACTGCTGAAGCCGGAGATGGTTCAGAAAGAAGCGGGCATCGAGTCGACCATCGTGATCTTCGGTAGCGCCCGCATCCTGTCCCCTGAGGCAGCCGCCGCCGATCTGGCGCAGGCCCGGGCGCATGACGACGCCCACGCGGTGCGCGTTGCCGAATCCCGGGTACTGATGTCGCGCTACTACGACGAGGCCCGGCGCTTTGCGGCCCTGGTCACACAGCGCACTGCCGACATGGACACACCGGTCTATGTGGTCACCGGCGGCGGACCCGGCATCATGGAGGCGGGCAACCGCGGCGCATTCGAAGTCGGCGGCAAGAGCATCGGCCTGAACATCGTGCTGCCGCACGAGCAGGAGCCCAACCCGTACATCACGCCTGAGCTGTGCTTCCAGTTTCACTACTTCGCACTGCGCAAGATGCACTTCCTGATGCGCAGCATCGCGCTGGTGTGCTTCCCGGGCGGCTTCGGCACGCTCGATGAACTGTTCGAGACGATGACGCTGGTGCAGACCGGCAAGTGCCGCAAGCGGCCGATCCTGCTGTTCGGGCGCGAGTTCTGGTCGCGGCTGATCAACTTCGACGTGCTGATCGAGACCGGCATGATCTCGCCGGGCGACGTGCATCTGTTCCGTTACGTCGAGACCGCCGAGGAGGCCTGGGCCGTGCTCGAAGACGAATACGGCTTCGACGCGCCGCCCACACAGACCGGTGAGTTCGCGGTCGACATCTGACGCCATCGGCTGACTGTCCATGAACCCGCACCTGAGCCTGATCGGCGCGCCCACCGACATCGGTGCCGGAAAGCGTGGCGCCAGCATGGGTCCCGAAGCGCTGCGGGTGGCGAACCTCGTGCCGGCGCTGCAGGGCCATGGCCTGGAGGTGCTGGACCGCGGCAACCTCAGCGGCCCGACCAACCCGTGGCTGCCCGCGGCCGATGGCTACCGCCACCTGCCCGAAGTGATCGCCTGGAACCGCCTGGTGCACGACGCGGTCTACGCCGAACTCAAACTCAACCGCATGCCAGTCCTGCTGGGTGGTGATCATTGCCTGGGGATCGGATCTATCAGCGCGGTGGCGCGCCACTGCCGCGATGTCGGCAAGCGGCTGCGCGTGCTGTGGCTGGACGCGCACGCCGACTTCAACACCCAGATGCTGACACCCAGCGGCAATCTGCACGGCATGCCGGTCGCCTGCCTGTGCGGTCATGGCCCGCAAGAGCTGATCGAGATCGGCGGTCAGGTGCCCGCTATCAGCCCGAAATGGGTGCGGCAGATCGGCATCCGCAGCGTCGACGCGGGTGAGAAGCGCTTCGTGCATGAGCAGGAACTCGATGTCTTCGACATGCGCTTCATCGACGAGATGGGCATGCGCCACGCGATGGAGCTCGCACTGGCCACGCTGGACGTCAACACCCATCTGCACGTGAGCTTCGACGTCGATTTCCTCGACCCGCCGATCGCACCCGGCGTCGGCACCACCGTGCCGGGCGGTCCCACCTACCGCGAAGCACAGCTGTGCATGGAAATGATCGCCGACACCGGCCGGCTGGCGAGCCTTGATGTGATGGAGCTGAACCCCGCGCTCGACGTGCGCAATCAGACCGCAGAGGTGGCGGTGGACCTGATCGAAAGCCTGTTCGGCAAGAGCACCCTGATGCGGCGCTGAGGCGCCCGCAGCGAACGGATCAGCGGGTCAGCAAGCGGCTCACCGCCGTCACATCCTCGGGCTTCAGCTGACCGGCCGCTTGGCGCAGCCGCAGGCCCCCTAGCAAGGTGTCATAGCGCGCTTTCGAGAGATCTCGACGTGTGGTGTAAAGCTGCGTCTGCGCGTTCAGCACGTCGATGTTGACCCGCACGCCGACGCGATAGCCGAGTTGCGTGGCCTCCAGGGCCAGCGCGCTCGATGATTCAGCCGCCTCCAGTGCGAGCACCTGCGCCTGCAACGACTGCACGCCGAAGTAGGCTTGCCGTGTGCCGAGCGATACCGTGCGGCGCGCGGCCTCGAGATCATTCTGGGATTTTTCTTCGAGCGACAGCGTTTCCTTGATGCGGTTCTGTACCGACATGCCGGAGAACAGCGGCAAATTGAACTGCACGCCGATGCTGCCCGTGTTGGTGGTGCCGGCGCTGGAAAGCTGGCTACCGCTGCGGCCTGTCGAGTTGTACTGGCTGGCCACACTCGCCACCGCATCCAGCGTGGGGAAGTGACCTGCCCGGGCCTTGCTGGTTTCGAGGCGTGCCACATCCAGCGACAACTGCGCCAGCCGCACCGACGGGTGCTGTGCATCGGCGGTGCGAGCCCAGACTTCCGCATCCGCAGGTGTGATCGGCGGCAGGCTCACGGGCGTCGCCAAGCCCTTGGGTTCGACCTGGCTGCGCCCGACCAGCTGATCGAGTGCGATGCGCTTGTTGCGCAGATCGTTGTCGGCAGCGAGCTCTTGGGCGGTCGCCAGATCGAAGCGGGCCTGCGCCTCCCGCGTGTCGGTGATGGTGGCGGTGCCGACCTCGAAATTGCGCTTCGCCGATGCCAGCTGCTCATTGATCGCGACCTTGCTGGTGCGCGTGGTGACCAGCGCATCCTGCGCTGCCAGCACATCGAAGTAGGCCTGGGCCAGCCGCACCATCAGATCCTGCTCGGCGACCTCCAACCGAAGCGCAGCGGCTTCCAGTTCGCGCTCGGCCTGGTCTATGGTGGCGCTGCTGTTGCGGTTGAACAGGGGCTGACGTGCCGAGACCTGGCCTGACCGGGTGTTGAAGGAGCCATTGCCGAAGCCGGTCTCGACGCGGCCGGTATTGGCGCTGGCATCCAGGCTCACACTCGGGCGCAGCAGCGCATCGGCCTGTGCGGCCCGGAAGGGTGCCGAATCAGCGAGAGCGCGCGCCGCGAGGTAAGTGGCGTCATAGCCGCGCGCCGCGGTGTAGAGCTCATCGAGGCTCTGGGCCTGCGCACTGAGCCCGCTGAGGGCCAAGAGGCTTGCTGCCAAGGCTCGGGAGAAGAAGGTGGCGGTCAACGGGTTTCCCTCAAGCGCGGCGCTCAGTACCGCGGCACACCCGCATCGACCTCCAACGACCAGGCGTCGATGCCGCCGGTGAAATTGGTGACCGAGGTGAAGCCGTGGCGCTGCTCCAGGAACGCGGCCACCTGCGCGCTGCGCATGCCGTGGTGACACAGGCACACCGTGGGACGCGACGGGTCGAGCTCCGCGACCCGCTCGGCGATCTGGCTCATCGGCAGGTTGATGGTCTCGAGGCCGTCGGCGTGCAGCGAGGCCAGCTCGAATTCCCACGGTTCGCGCACATCCAGCAGCAGCGGCCGCGAAGAAGCGGGCTGGGTTGCCCCGTCGCCGACGAGCAGGGCTGCGAAATCACGCGCGCCGATGTGCTGCATCAGAAATGGAACCGGCTGGGCTCGTCGAAACCGCGCAGCCGCGGCGCCACGGTGTCGAACAGTTCGACGCTGCTGATGGCGCTGCGCTCACCGCCACCACCGGCCAGGCTGCGGGTGTACAGCACCGCCTGCATGATCGGCAGCTGCCCGACGATCGCCACCAGTCGGCCGCCGGGCTTCAACTGATCCAGCAGCACCTGCGGCACCTGGGGCACGGAGCCAGACAGCACGATCACATCGAAGGGGCCTTCGCCGGGGCTGCCCTTGGCGCCATCGGCGCAGCGCACGGTGACATTCGCGGCCCCGCTACGGCGCAGATTGGCGGAGGCGAACGCGGCGAGATCGGCATCGATCTCCAGACTCAGGACCTGCTGTGCCCGGTGCCCCAGCAAGGCGGCCATGAAGCCTGAGCCGGCGCCCACCTCGAGAACGCGCTCGTGCTTGCCGACATCCAGTTCTTGCAGCAGCCGTGCCTCGACCTTTGGCGCCAGCATCGATTGCGCGGGACCGGTGGAAGTGGGTAGCACCACCTCCGTATCGACAAAGGCCATCGAGCGCGAAGCCGGTGGCAGGAAATCTTCGCGGCGGACCACCGCAAGCAGCGTCAGCACCTCGGCATCGAGCACATCCCAGGGCCGGATCTGTTGCTCGATCATGTTGAAGCGGGCGTGTTCGATGTCCATGGATGTCGGGTCTGGAGGCAGTGAGGTTGAAGCGGAGCGGCGACGGTTGGTTTGCCGCTGCGTAGTTTATTTGCCCACGATCAGCGGCGGCGCGACGACGGGGTGATGACGACGCGACCAACGCTGCTTCGCCCACGCCGACAAATCGTCCAGATAGCAGTAGACCACCGGCACCACCACCAGCGTGAGCAACGACGAGGCGATCACGCCGCCAATCACCGCCTGACCCATCGGCGCGCGCTGCTCCGCACCTTCCGACAGCGCAAAGGCCAGCGGCACCATGCCGAAGATCATCGCCAGCGTCGTCATCAGGATGGGGCGCAAACGCACGCGCGCCGCCAGCAGCAAGGCGCTTTCGCGGTCCATCGCCACCTCACCCGGCACGGTGCCATCGCGGGCACGGATCGCGAAGTCGATCAGCAGGATCGCGTTCTTGGTCACCAGGCCCATCAGCATCACGATGCCGATGATGCTGAACATGTTCAAAGTCGAGCCGAACATCAACAGTGTGAGCACCACGCCGATCAGCGTGAGCGGCAGCGAAGTCATCAGCGCCAGTGGTTGCAGGAAGCTGCGGAACTGGCTGGCCAGGATCATGTAGATGAACACCACCGCGAGGCCCAGCGCACCGATGGCGTAGCTGAACGACTCGGACATGTTCTTGGTGCTGCCACCAAAGCTGTAGCGGTAGCCAGGCGGCCAGGCGACGCTGTCGAGGATGCGGCGGATGTCGGCCGACACATCGCCGGCGCTGCGGCCGTAGGCGTTCGCATCCATGTTGATCTCGCGGTTCAGGTCGCGCCGGTTGATCTGGTTCGGTCCGGTGGAGGCCGTGACATCAGCCACCTGCGACAACCGCACGATGCGCGGCAGCCCATCGGCACCCGCAACCACCGGCACCGGCAGGCGCTCCAGGTCGGCCAGCGAACCGCGGCTGTCCGGCGTCAGCCGCACGATGACGTCGTAGTTCTCGCCATCGGGCGCGCGCCAGTTGCCCACCGTCGTGCCGGCCACCAGCGACCGCAGCGTGGTGGCCAGCGTGTTGACGTTGAGCCCCAGGTCGGACGCTGCTTCACGCTTCACGTCGATCGCGACGGTCGGCTTGTCCGGCTTCAAGGTGCTGTCCAGATCGACCAGCCCCGGCACCTGATTCAGTTGCTCGGTGATCACCTTCGACAGCCTCTCCAGTTCGCCCAGATCGCTGCCCTGTATGGAGAACTGCAAGCTCTTGCCGCCGCCCAGATCGGGTGAGCCGATGTTGGTGACCGTGATGCCCGGGATGCGGGCCAGGCGCTCGCGCATCGGCACGGTCATCTGCTCCAACCCGCGTTGGCGCAGATCGCGATCGACCAGGCGCACATAGGTCGAGCCGTAAATCTTGCCTGCGGCCGTACCGCTGTTGATGGTGGTGACGGTGTACTTCACCTCGGGCAACTCGCGCAGCGCCAGATCGACCTGCTTGGCTCGGGCTTCGGTCACTTCGAGCGACGAACCGACCGGCGTGTAGAAGTTGACCGTCGTCTCCGAGAAATCCGCCTTCGGCACGAACTCGGCGCCGAGCACCGGAATCAGCAGGAAACTGCCTCCAAACGTGGCCACCGCGATCGCCAACGTCGACAGCCGATGTCGAAGCGACCAGCCCAGGATGGACTGGTAGCCGTGACCCAGCCACACCGTGAAGCGCTCGAACACCCCGGTGACGCGACCCAGCGTGCGGTCGTACAGGCTGGTGGTTGCGCGCGGTGTGCCGGTGCGGTGAGCCGCTTGCGGGTCGTTCCAGATGCTGGAGAGCATCGGGTCGAGCGTGAAGCTGACGAACATCGAGATCAGCACCGCCGCCACGATCGTCAAGCCGAACTCGTGGAAAAACTTGCCAACGATGCCGCCCATGAAGCCGATCGGCAGGAACACCGCGACGATGGACAAGGTGGTGGCCATCACCGCGAGGCCTATCTCCTGGGTTCCGTCCAACGCGGCCTGGTGCGCACTCTTGCCCATCTGCACATGGCGCACGATGTTCTCGCGCACCACGATCGCATCGTCGATCAGCAGCCCCACGCAGAGGCTCAACGCCATCATCGTGATGCTGTTGATGGTGAAGCCGAAGGTGTACATGAAGCCGAAGGTGCCGATCAGCGCAATCGGCAGCGTCAGGCCGGTGATGACCGTGCTGCGCCAGGAGTTGAGGAACAGGAAAACGATCAGGATGGTGAGCGCAGCGCCCTCGATCAGGGTGTGCTTGACGTTCGCCACGGCCACACGGATCGATCGGGAGTTGTCGCGATTGATCTCGACGACCACGCCGGGCGGCGTCACCGGCGCGGCCGCGTCGATGGCCTTGCGCAGGCCGTCGACCACCTCGATGGTGTTCTCGCCCTGCGACTTCAGCACCGACAGCAGCACCGTGCGCTGGCCGCTGTAAAGCGCCAGGCTTTCCACTTCCTGCGGGCCGTCGACCACATCGGCGACCTGCCACAGCTTGACTGGCGAGCCGCCGCTGACGGTGGCATTGCCCGTGCCAGGTGTGGCGGCACCACGGCGAGCGACGACGATCTCGCGAAACTCTTCCGGCCGTTTCAAGCGTGCGTTGATCTGCACCACACGCTCCTGCTCCGCAGAGCGGATGGCGCCCATCGGCAGTTCCTGGTTCTCGCTGCGCACTGCGTTGATGACGTTGTCGACGCTGACGCCCATCGCCTCCATCGCAGCAGGCTTCAAGTACAGGTTGATCTGCCTCGACACGCCGCCCACCACGCTCACCGAGCCGACGCCCCGCACGTTCTCCAGGCGCTTTTGCAGCACCTGCGTGGCCCAGGTGGTCAGCTCCTGGGGACTGTGTTGTCCGCTCGGCGACAAGACCGCCAAATTGAAGATCGGTGTGCTCGCCGGATCAAAGCGCGAGACCCGCGGCTCCTTGACCTCGTCACGCAGGCTCGGGCGCAACGCGGCCACTTTCTCGCGTACGTCTTCGGCCGCCTTGCGGCCATCGACATTCAGGTTGAACTCGATGATGACGATCGAATTGCCTTCATACGAACGCGAATACAGCGAGCTGATGCCCGCCACGGTATTGACCGCCTCTTCGACCTTCTTCGTGACCTCGGTCTCGACAATCTCGGGCGAGGCGCCGGGGTAGTCGAGCTGCACCACGACCGTCGGGAAATCGATGTTCGGGAACTGATCCACCGACAAGCGTTGATAGCTGAAAAGCCCGAGCACCACGAAGGCCAACATGGCCATCGTGGCCATCACCGGGTTGCCGATCGAGACGCGGGTGAACCACATCGCTAGGGCCTGTCAGCACTCGAAGCAGGCGCAGACGCTGCCGATGCCGATGCCGCAGACCCGAGCACCCGCACCTGCGTCCCGTCACGCAACGCACCCGCCGAACCGCGCAGCAGCACCGTGCCGTCGGTGACACCACTGCTCAACTCGACCACCGACTCGATGCGACCATCGATCGGCAATTCGCCGCGCTGGCCCAGCGTCACCTTGCGTCGCTCGACGCGGTCGCCGACCACCGCCAGCACATACGGCTGCGCCTGATCGACACGCACTGCCGACAGCGGCACCGTCAACGCGCTGGTGGTGCTCAGATCAATCGCGCCGGTCAGAAACAGGCCCTGCCGCAGATTCGGGCGCGGATCGAGGCGCAGATACACCAGCACCGCCCGCGTGCCGGCCTGGGTGCTCGGATTGATGCGCACCACCTGTGCCGTCACCGGTCCGTCCAGGCCTTCGGCGGCCAGGCGGGCTGTCTGGCCAACGGCCACCTGGCCGATGTCCTCAGGCGCGACCGCCGCCTCCAGTTCGATGCGCGAGAGATCGACGATCTCGACCAGCCTCGCATCGACCGCCACCCGCTCGCCGGGCTGGACCAGCCGCTGCGAAACCAGGCCCGAGATCGGGCTCACCAGGCGCGCGTCGGTGCGCGCCTTGCGGGCGAGGTTCACTGCCGCCAGTGCGGCCTCGTAGGTGGCACGTGCCGCCGCTTCGTTGGAGATCGAGGTTTCCAGCCCCGTGGCCGAAATGAAGCCCTGCGCCACCAGCGCCCGGTTGTTGTTCAGCGCACGCTGTGCGATGTCCCACTGCGCCTTGGCCGAGGCCGCGTTCTGGTCGGCCTGCTGCACGCGCAAATCGACTTCCAGCGTGTCGAGTTGGCCGATCGTTTGCCCTGCCGTGACGGTGTCGCCTTCGCGCACCGTCAGTGTCTTCAGTTCAGCGGCCACCTTGGCGCGCACCACCGCGCTGTCCACCGCCTTCAGGCTGCCAGAGATCTGCAGCGTGCGATTGAACGGCTGCACGCGGGCGAACACGATGTCGCTGGCGTTGAGTTCCATGGCTTGCGCTGGCTTCGCTGGCGCCGCGGCTTCGGCCTGCGCCTGGGATCGCGCATGCAGCGTGCGGGCCACGAAACCGGCAACGAGCAACAACACCACCAACCCCACCACCCACCCCAACTTCAGGCGCTTCATCATCAGCTTTCAATCGTGCAAATCATCGGCATTCGGCGATGGCGTCATCGGGCCCTGCGCGGGGTGGAAGTATCGGGGCATTGAAATACCGCTGTTCGACGCTGCCCTTCCAACCGTGATCGAAGACCAGATCGCACACCACATCCGCGCGGTCAGTGTGAGTCAGTTCCAGTTCTCCAACGACAGTGAACCGCTCGTCGCTGAACGCCGCACTTAAGCGGTCAAGGAGCACACGCTTGTAGTCGGTGTCCGTCGATCCCTGCAGGTGCAGGCCTTTGGTTTCCATGACCACCGTGCGCGACCTGCCGCCCTCTTGCAACAAACCGAATACGAAGTCGGGGTACACCTTGTGGCGCTTCCAGCCCTGCAAGCCGTACTGCGTCTTGGCGACGTTGCGGTGCCACCAACGCAAGGCAGATTTCTCATCCAGGTAGCCGGCAAACTGCGCCTCGAACTGGTTGATGTCGGGTGTGTGCAGTGCGGGCTCCAGCAGGCTTTTTTGTACTGCACGCCCGTCGGCGCGCTGCAATTCGTGCGGCAGCGCGCCGGTCACTGCCAGCGCTGCATCCATCGGCAATTCATGGTCGGTGCCGTCGGCGCGCAGGCGGAATTCAATGCGCCCTTGCTGCACGAACCCCTCGAACACTGCCTGCGCCAGTCGGTCGCGCTCTGCCTCGATGTCGATGCGTAAGCGCTCGACCAGCGACGCGCTCGAAGCCGCCAGCACCCGCTCGTCATAGCCTTGCTCGCGCAGCCGCACCAGTACAGCATCGACCCAGCCCCACACCCACCAGGCGTTCGGCGCCACGTCGATCAACGCGCGGACGAGCCGTGCGCGGTCGAGCTTCAGGTCGCTTAGACCGGTTTCCGCGTCGGCAAAAGAGTGACTGCGAGTCAAGATCGACAGGTCGATGGCCAGGTGCTTGCCCCAGGCGCCTTGCGCATTCGGCGCCCATTCCTGCGCCAACGCATCCACATTCAGCGCTGCCCAGTCCAGATGAGCCAGCACGTCGCTGTCGTAGACCAGCGCACGGCGCGGCTCCCCGGGCTCGGCCCAGGTGACGGTGGGCACGAACAGCCGCAGCTTTGCGAACTGCGGCCGGCGTTTCAGCGTCACGGCGTGTGCCGCAGCAGTGCTGTCACTGCCGCGGCTAACCTGTATCGCCAGGTCGCCCATGCCCTCACCTTCCAGGGCCTTCTTGATGCCCTTGACCACCTCGGCGGTGTTCGCGTCGTAGCACTGCACATAGCAGGCATCGAGCGCCGCGCGCCCTGTCTTCACCGCGTGCGGAAGACGCAGGATGCGCCCCACCAGCTGCGTCATCGCCGCCGGGGCACGGCCGGCAGCGAGTGCACACAGCACATAGGCAAACGGGCAGTCCCAGCCTTCCTGCAATGCCGCCTTGGTGATGATGGCGCGTACCTCGCAGGTGGGCGATAACAGGTCAATGTTCTCGGGCTGCACCAGCTCGTTCTTGTCCGAGGTCTTGATGGCAATCTGCCGCTCGGCGAGCCCGAGTTGCATCAGATAAGCCTTCGCGTCCTCCGCGTGAATCAACCCCGAATCGCGCAGCTCGGCCCCAGTGCGCTCCACCTGTACCAGCAAGATCGGCCGGATGTAGCGTGCGGTGTCGGCCTGCAACGCGCTGGCCTCGCGTTGCAGCGCATCGAGCTGCGTCAGTGACGCTGTGAGGCAGCTTTGCCAATCATTCCAACGCTGTACATCGACATGTATTGGCAGCTTGATCATCTCGGCCTCGTCGAGATCGGTGCCGCGCACATCACAAAGGATGTTCGACCCCGCGACATCGACACCGCGCACGCGCCCGCCAATCCGCGGCGTCGCCGACAGCTCCAGCATGAAGCAGGGGTTGAAGCCGTCGAGCGTGCGCAGCGCGGTGTCGGAATAGGCGTGGTGGCCTTCGTCGATCACCACCATCGGGCGCAGCAGACGCATCACGTTGCCGAGCGAGCTTTTGACGATGCTGCCCTTTTGCGCATGGGCTTGCGGCGCGCTGCCTCCATACACCGAATACACATCGAGGTTAGGCACCTGCGCCAGCAAGGACCAATGCGCCTCGATGTCGTCTTCGCCCGGCAAAAAGCCCAGAACATTGCCCCGGTCGCGGAAGAAGCGCAGCGTCTCCTTCGACTGGCGCGCCGCCGATTGCAGCATCAGCACCATCACGCACAGATGCGAATCGGTGTCGATGCGGTTCAGCGGCGAGGTTTTTTCCAGCACCTTGACACGGCCCGCCCCCGCGTTGTTCAACAGCGAGCGGTAAGGGTGGTCGGGGTCGCGCAGCGCGGCAATAGTCTGCCGGTAGATCGCCTCGTTGGGCACGACCCACAACACGAGCCCGCTGTGGCGCTGCAAATAGGTGCCGAACACCCGCGCCACGCTGGCGGCGGCCAGCAGCGTCTTGCCGCCGCCGGTCGGCACCTTCAGACAGACGTTCGGGATCGGCAGGTCGAGCGCGCTCGATCTTTTGTCACCCGCATCACCATCACCCGCCCAGCGGCTCGAATACGGTTGCTCAGCAAAGGCCGCGGGTAGCGCGCCGCGTTGCTTCAGCGCCGCCCAGGTGCGCTTCGGGAAATCAGCTGCGCTGCGCGCTTCTTCATGCATGCCTTCCATCGCCCGCAACGTGGCCGCTGCCGAACGGGATCGTGCCTCGTGCTTTTTCAATTCGTCGATGTAGTCAGCTAACTGGGTCAACACATCGGTCTGGAAGCGCTTGAGTTGGATACCACCTACAGCACCAGTCTGCGCCGCAGCGCGCGTTGGCTGCCAGAACACGCGGCGATCCCGTTCAATGCGCGATCGAAATTTGTCGTCCAACTTGTCGGACAGCAGCACCACGTCCGTGCGATACAGCAGGCCCAAGGCCTCGATGCGTCCGTTCAGGCTGGCCAGGTCGCTGAACGTCCACTCTGGCGCGTCGATAGCAAGATCGATGTCGGATTCGACTCGTGCGGTACCTGTGGCGCGCGAGCCGAAGACATACACACCGCGCAACCCCGGCGTGGTGTCGAAGACGCCGCGCAATTTCGCCACGGCAGTGGGTGCGACGCCGAACAGAGCTTCACTCACAGCGTGCGCAACTTTTCAGCCAAGCGATCGAAGGCGCCCACTGCGCGCGCACGAATGAAGGCAGCCACCTGCACCGCCATTGCTTCCTGGTAGGTGTGGCTGGTCAGGTTGCGGTACTCACGCAGTTGATCCCACACCTCGGCGTCATCGATCAGCTTCGACTGAAACGCCTCAGGCAACACCGCCCAGGCCTTTTGAGCGAGCCGCTCACCTTTCGACTCCAGAAAGCGATGCAGACAGCGCCAGGCCATCTCGAAAGTGAACTCAAAGCGCTGAATCAGGGCATCGCGGACGAGATTTGTCTCGTTCTCAGCCAACGCTTCATGCAGCCTTGCCAGCGCCCGCTCGAACTGCTCAAGCTGATCTTCAAATCGCTCTTGCATCGCTCACCCTTCCCGGTACAGCGCAAACGGCAGCGGCGCGTAGTCAACGCCGAAGTCTTTCAACTGCCGGTTGCTCAGGTACTTGGCCGGCGCGAAAACCAAATGCGGCTTCGGCACGGCCGGAGCATCATGCTCGCGGCCCCAACTTTGGAAGTCCTTCGCACGCGACAGGTTCAACGCCGCTTCCGGGCTTTTCAGAAAGGCCAGATCGGGCCGGTAGACCAGCCACACGTGTGCGTCTTTCGCTTCGCCCAGGTACCACTCGGGCGCGCCTTTAGGCAGCTCAGGCAGGCTGCCGCCGGTAGCGGTGTGGAACAGCCATGCGCCGAGCGCGTCGGCTGACGGCAGGTGCTCACCGGAGAGCAGCTTGTCGAGGTCGAGCGGCTCGCCCAGCGTGCAGTAGGTGAACTCGCCACCCAGCCCCTCGGCGCGTTCGGAAATGCGCTTCTCGCCTTCCACGCGCAGCACGCCATCGTCGAGCTTGACATTGATCTTGTCGAAGCGCTTGTGCGTGACCGTGCCCTGGTCGGCCAAGTCGCCCTCCGCAAAGCCTTCGCGCGCCTTGATCGCCTCGACCTTCGCCAGCCAAGCGTCGGCTTTCTTGAACTGCGTGTAGGTGATCTTTTCTTCGAGCAGCACCTCGCGCTGGTTGCCGACCCAGGCATAGCCGTTGATCGCGCGGCGCACCCGCTCGGCGGTCAGCGTGTCGGCATAGGCTTCGCCCTCGACGAGGATGAAGCGGCGCGTCCCGCCGTCTTTCGCATTGGCCTTCAGCACCGCGTGCGCGGTGGTGCCAGAGCCGGCGAAGCTGTCGAGGATCAGCGCATCGGGCGCCGCAGCGAATTCAAGCAGCCCTTCAATCAGGCGAATGGGCTTAGGCGTGTCGAACACTTTCGCACCGAATATCTGCTTGATTTCTTCAGTCGCTTCGTGCGTGTGACCAAATTCCGAGTGCCGAAGGATGGTGCTAACGGGCCGCTCGGTTTCGCCTTTGAAGAATTGCTTGACCCAAACTTCCCACGTCCCTTCACTGTTCTTCTCAATCAACAGTTGAGGCGCGCCTTTCTTCAGTTCGGCAAGAACGTTCTTCTCCTCCCAACGCCACGTTCCCTCCTTGCCGTCGGGTTTGATCGGCCAGATAGGTGTTCCGTCAGGAGCAGTTATGGAGAACCAAGTGTTCGGACGATCGGCGCGCAACGAGTTAGACCCCTCCTTCCGCAGTGTTCGCAGACGCGCGCGCCGGCCGGAATGCGGGTCGACGTATGTAAACGCTCGGGCGTTCTGTTCCGTAGATTGCAGTGACAGCGCTGCGTCGGGCCTGCTTTTGGCGTAGCCGAGCACGGCGTCGTAATCTTTGCTGAACCCGGAAGCATCCATTCGAGGGCTGTAGACCTTCTCCCACGCCATCTGTGAAAGAAAGTTGTCCTCCCCAAAAATCTCATCCAGCACCATCCGCGCCCGGTGCACCTCGTTGTCGTCGAGCGTGATCCAGATCGAGCCGCTTTCACTCAGCAACTCACGCAGCAGCACCAGACGCGGCCACATCATGCACAGCCATTTGTCGTGGCGCAGCATGTCCTCGCCATCAACCGGATTAGTGCTGAGCCACTCTTTCATGATCGGCGAATTCACGCCATCGCTGTAGCACCAGCCTTCGTTGCCGGTGTTGTAAGGCGGGTCGATGAAGATCAGATCGACCTGGCCTGCGTAGCGCGGCAGCAGGCTTTTCAGTGCGTGCAGGTTGTCGCCGTGGATGACGAGGTTGCCGTTCAGGTCACCACCGCCGTTGGAATCCGGAGCGCCTTGGCGGATGCCCTTGCCCGGCTGCACCTCCAGCGGCCGGTACGGCACCGTCAGGTGGTGGTTGTAAACGTACTCTTTGCCTTTGAAGACGATTTCGGGCATGGGGGATTCAGTGGCGTCTGATGCACAAGGCGGCTTTCATTATCGGGTGGCCGATACGCCCAAGGGAATGCTCGGGGTAGGCAGGCAGAATCCCCCGCATGCTCTCGCTGGACCGCTTTTCGTTTCACCAACTGCTGCTGGTCGCCTTTTTGCTGATTGCCGGCCTGCTCAGCGCGGCGTCGCTGCGCGGTCTGTTCACGATCGAGGCCTTGATCACACAAAGCAGCGATGGCGCGCAGCAGGCGGTGTCACTGAGCGCGGCTGCCCAGCGGCTGGCCGAGCGCAGCGTGACGATGGAGCGTGCGGCGCGGCAGTACCTCGTGCTGGACGACCCGCTGTTGCGTCAGCGCTTCGACGAAGCAGCCAAGGAGGCAGCTGATGCGCTCAACCAGTTGGCCGCAGGCACCCGCGATGTCGAGTTGCCTGACGGTGGCCAGTCGCTCGCCGCCGCGTGGCATCGAACCTTGCAGACGCTGCGCCGGCAACTCAGCGGCGATGCCGAGACGCTGCGTGACCGTGAGCAAACGCTGACCTCAGCCTTTCGCGACCTGGGCCAGCTCAACATCGAGCTCGCCGACCAAGTCCGGCTGGCGACCGAGTCGCGCAATGCAGCCTTGCTGGAGCGGTTGGAATCGGGCCGCGCCGAACTGGCCCGACAGATCGTGGCCGCAATTGCCGTCGCGGTCGGCCTGGCGCTCGCCTTCGGTATCTGGCTGGCTCGGCCGCTGAAGCGGCTGGAAGCGGCCATCGTGGGGCTGGGCGAGAACCGGCTCGACCAGGCCATCGACATGCGCGGCCCGGCCGACGTGCGCCAACTTGGCCGGCGCCTCGAGTGGCTGCGGCTGCGCCTGGCAGAGCTCGACGACGACAAAGCGCGCTTTCTGCGCCATGTGTCGCACGAGTTGAAGACGCCGCTGGCCGCACTGCGCGAAGGCGTGGCGCTGCTCGAGGATGGCGTGACCGGTACGCTCAACGAGCCGCAGCGCGAGGTGGCGCGCATCCTGCGGCAGAACACCGCAGTGCTGCAAGGCCAGATCGAGGACCTGCTGCGCTTCAACACCGCTGCCTTTGACGCGCGCCGCCTGGTGCGCCGGCCGGTGGAACTGACAGCCCTGATCGCTGAGCAGATCGAGGCGCAAAAACTGCAATGGCAGGCGCGCAAGCTGAAGGTCACCGTGACCGGTTGGCCGATCCAGGCGGAAGTCGATGCCGAGAAGCTGGGCACCGCCTTGGGCAACCTGCTGTCGAACGCGATCCGGTTCAGCCCGATCGGCGGAAGCATCGTCTTCACGGTGTCGCAGTGGCCGGGGCGGGCGCGCATCGATGTCATCGATGAAGGTCCCGGCGTCGCGGCCGCCGACCGTGCCCGCGTGTTCGAACCCTTTTTCCGCGGCGAGCGCCAACCACCAGACGCACCGCGCGGCAGCGGCATCGGCCTGTCGATCGTGCAGGAACTGGTACGCGCCCACGATGGTCAGATCGACCTCTTGATGCCCGACGAGAATGCAGCGTCGGGTGCCCATTTCCGAATCGAATTACCCCATGTTCCTGTCCGTTGAGTCCGCCGTGCGGCGGTGTGCACTGCGGCCGTTGGCCGCAGTGATCGTGGTTGCTGGGGCCGTGAGCGCCTCAGGTTGCTCGATGTGGCAGCGCGCGCCAGCACCGCCCCCCATGCCGACACCGACCGTGGTCACCACGGCACCACCGGTGATCGCCGCGACGCCCGTGGCAGCGCCGACGCCCATCGATCTCGCCACGCCTGCCGATCTGGCATCTCGGCGCGCACTGGCCAACCACGAGCAGCTGCGCGCCCTGCCCCTCAGCGAGTTGGCGCAGGAGATCGCCCGTCTGAGCGCCCTGCCCCCGGCGCCGGACACCTCGATCGATCTGGCGATGGCGCTGCTGCTCACTCGCAACGGGGGTGAACAGACCCGAGCCATCGGGCTGGTCGAGCCACTGGCCAAGGGCGTCACGCCAGATGCCGAAGCCTGGCAGCCCATCGCTCGGCTGCTGCTGGCGCGGCTGCAGGAGTTGCGACGCCTGGAGGACTTGCTCGACCGCCGCAACCAGGAGTTGCGTGACAGCCAGCGCGAGGTTAAGCAACTCAACGAAAAGCTCGAAGCGCTGAAAGCCATCGAGCGCAGTCTGGCACCGCGTCCGATCTCCTCGGCCCCCCCTGGCGCTGCGGGCAGCAGCGCGCCTGCCGCAGCGACCGAAGCCACCTCGTCGCCCCGCGCCAAGGCGACCCTGCGCAAGGCGCCCTCATGAGTGCGAAGCTGCTCGTCGTCGACGACGATGCCGATCTGCTGCAGCTGCTGTCGATGCGCCTGACGGCGGCGGGCTACCACGTGACCGGCGTCGGATCGGCCGAAGAAGCGCTGGCCCACCTCGAAGCCTCGCGACCGCAGTTGGTGGTCAGCGACGTGCAATTGCCCGGCCGAGACGGGCTGGCGCTGTTCGATGCGATCCGTGCGCGTCACCCGGCACTGCCCGTCATCTTGCTGACCGCACACGGCACCATCCCCGATGCGGTCGAAGCCACCGCCCGTGGCGTCTTCACCTACCTGACCAAGCCCTTCGACGGCAAGGCGCTGCTCGACAAGATCGCCCAGGCGTTGGCGCTCGGCGCTCCGGCCGCCCACCCCATCGGCACCGATGAGGCCTGGCGTGCACCGATCGTCAGCCGGTCGGCGGTGATGGCGGAGCTGCTGGCTGAAGCCAAGATGGTGGCCGCGTCCGATGCGAGCGTGCTGATCTGCGGCGAAAGCGGCAGCGGCAAGGAGCTGCTGGCGCAAGCCATCCACCGCGCCAGCCCGCGCGCGGCACAGCCCTTCGTGGCGGTCAACTGCAGCGCGATCCCCGAGGCATTGCTGGAGTCCGAGCTCTTTGGCCACGTCAAAGGCTCGTTCACCGGCGCGGTCGCCCACCACCGCGGGCTGTTCCAGGCCGCCGACGGTGGCAGCCTGTTTCTCGACGAGATCGGCGACATGCCACCGGCCCTGCAGGTCAAGCTGCTGCGGGTGCTGCAAGAGCGCTCGGTGCGACCTGTGGGCGCCAACCAGTCCCTGCCCATCGATGTGCGCATCTTGTCGGCCACCCACCGCGACCTGGATGTGGCCATGGCACAGGGCCAGTTCCGCGAAGACCTGTACTACCGGCTGAACGTCGTCGCGCTGACCCTGCCCGCGCTCGGCGCACGGCGCGAGGACATTCCGTTGCTGGCCAACCATTTCCTGTCGGCGTTGAGCGAGAAGTACGGCAAGCGCCTGAACGGGTTCGCGCCAGAAGCCTTGAAGGCACTGACCGCCGCGCCGTGGCCCGGCAATGTGCGGCAGCTGCACAACGTGGTCGAGCAGGTCTGCGCGCTGACCACCACGCCCTTGGTGCCGCTCACGCTGGTACAGCGTGCGCTGCGGGTACCCAGTGTCGAGGTGCTGAGCTTCGCGCAGGCGCGCGAACGCTTCGAGCGCGATTACCTGGTCGGGCTGCTCAAGCTCACCGACGGCAACGTGGCCGATGCCGCCCGGCTGGCCGATCGCAACCGCACCGAGTTCTACCGACTGCTGCAGAAGCATGGCCTGACGCCGGGGCTCTTTCGCAACGACGGGCGACCCGATGGGTCGGCGGACGCCGCCCCCTCTGCGCCGCTGTCGCCAACTGGCGACAGCATTTAGTTCATATAAATCAACGGCTTGCGAAGTTGACCTCCACAAGCAGTCGCTGATTCGGGACAAGAATCGAGGTCAGAGGCCGTAGAAACCCGCGATTTGTCGCCACTGAGCGGAATTTCTGGCCCAAGTAGTTGATTCATAAGGCACTTTCGACACTGGCATGCACGTTGCGCTCAGGGGGCTCATCGTCCCTTCGAGCGCCCGATGAATCACCGTCCTGTCAACCGCCTGAATCGCTCCTTGACCGAAGCCAGCACCGGCTCGGCCGCCCCGGCAGCACTCGTTCATCCGAGCATGGGCGCCAGCATGCCGCCGATGAACCGCGGCTCGATGACCGCGCTACCCTGGCGTGGATTCTTCGGCGGACTGCTGGACGGCTGGATCGCCCTGGCGACACGGCTGGCGGGCCAGCCCCCCCTCGCTCACGCCCCTTTCGATGAAGCAGCGCCCGCGCCTGCCGATGCAGCGGCCACCGCCGCTTGGAAGCAAGCCGCTGCGCAACGCCGGCGCACGCTGCTGGCGCTGATCACGTTGTCGGTGGTGGGGGCCACCGCGATGCTGGACCACGTGCTGCCAAGCTACGACAGTGCCTGGTTGCGCACGACCCAGATCGGCTTGTTCTCCATCCTGTTTGGATGGGTCTCGGCAGGCTTTTACACCGCCATGATGGGGTTCTGGGTGCAGTGGCGCGGTGATCCGCACGCGCTCTCAAGCCAATCGGTCGCGCACCGTCCGATTGCTGCCGATGCGCGCACCGCGCTCATCATGCCGATCTGCAACGAGCAGGTGTCCACCGTGTTCGCCGGGCTGCGCGCCACGGTGGAGTCGCTGATTGCCGCGGGCGGCGCGCGCTTGTTCGATGTGTACCTGTTGTCCGACACCAATGACCCGGCCATCCGCGCCGCCGAGCTCGCCGCCTGGGCAGAGTTGCGTGATGAGCTCGGTGCCAGCACCCGCATCCACTACCGCTGGCGTCAGCGGCGCACACAGCGCAAATCAGGCAACGTGGCCGACTTCTGCCGACGCTGGGGAAAGAGCTACCGCTACATGGTGGTGCTGGACGCCGACAGCGTGATGACCGGTGACTGCCTGCTGAGCCTGGTGCGCCTGATGGAAGCGCACCCCGACGCCGGCATCATCCAGACCGCGCCGCAGGCGAGCGGCCTGTCGACCATTCATGCACGCGCCCAACAGTTCGCTGGCCGCGTGACCGGCCGACTGTTCAGCGCCGGCATGCAGTACTGGCAGCTGGGCGAATCACACTACTGGGGCCACAACGCGATCCTGCGCGTGGCACCCTTCATGGCGCACTGCGCACTGGCGGCGTTGCCGGGCCGCGGCGGCCTCAGCGGCCACATCCTGTCGCACGACTTTGTCGAGGCCGCGCTGATGCGCCGTGCCGGCTACCACGTGTGGCTGGTCAACGACCTCGAGGGCAGCTACGAACAGCAACCGCCGAACCTGCTGGAAGAACTTCAGCGCGATCGACGCTGGTGCCAGGGCAATCTGCAGAACGCGCGGCTGCTGGCCGAGCCTGGCCTGCATGGGGTGCACCGGGCGATGCTGGTGACCGGCGCGCTGGCCTACCTGTCGGCGCCGCTGTGGCTGGCCTACGTGGTGTTGGGTGTGGCGTTGTGGCTGTTCGGCGGCCACCCGATCTTCAACACCGACGCCGTGGTGCCGTTGGAGATCATCGCCCTGTGGGCCGGTACGCTGGCCATGCTGGTGATGCCGCGAGCCCTGGGCGTGGTGGCCATCGTGCTGCGCCGTGAACAGGCGCTGTATGGCGGTGGCGCAGCCCTGGTGCGCGGCGCGCTGATGGAAGGAACACTGTCGGTATTCCAGGCGCCGCTGCGCATGGTGGCGCACACGCTGTTCGTCGTCGTCGCGCTGACCGGCCTGAAGCTGGACTGGAAGTCACCGCCCCGCGAAGCCAACGACATCGGCTGGGCCGATGCATCGAATCGCTTTGCATTGATCGGCGTGGTGATGTTGGCGCTGGGCGTGAGCGCACTCATGCTGGCGCCGGCGACGCTGCTCTGGCTCGCACCGGTCGGCATTCCGCTGCTGCTCGCCGTGCCACTGGCGGTCCTGACCAGCCGCGCCGGGCTGGGCGAACGGGTGCGGCAACTTGGCTTGCTCGTCACGCCCGAAGAGACACGCACGCCGACCGTGTTGCGCGAAGCAGCGTCGTATGCCCGGCAGAACGCACGCCAACAGAGCCGCTTCGCGAACTGGCGGGCCACCCTGGAGAACCCGTGGCTGTTCGACGTGGTGCAAAAAGCCATGGGAGCGCGCAGCACGATGTGGGGTCAGCGCGGCCGGGCCCGGCGCCAACTGGTAGGCCGCCTGCGCGCCAAGCACGACCTCGACAGCTTGAGCGTGGGCGATCAGATGCGCCTGCTCAGCGAACCGCAGCACTTGGTGCGGCTGCGCGACCAATTGCTGGCACAGGCAGAACCGGCGCATGCGACCTGGCAGTCGCCGACAGCGCCGGCGCCCGCACGCCAAGCCAGGCGTGCCTGGCTCGCGCCGGCCACTGCCGCCTGAGGGACATCTGGCCCCCGTCGCTGCGATTGCGATGCAGCGTCACTTGCCGCATCGCGATGGTGAATATCAGTCGGCGGGCGGCGAGTTTCGAGCGTCGTCGTCGAGCCGACGCAGATACGCCATCTTCTCGGCGATCTTGAGCTCCAGCCCACGCGGGACCGGCTGGTACCAGGCGGGCTCCTGCATGTCATCGGGCAGGTAGGTCTCACCCGCCGCGTAGGCCTGCGGTTCATCGTGGGCGTAGCGATACTCGTGGCCGTAGCCGAGGTCCTTCATCAGTTGGGTCGGCGCATTGCGCAGATGGATCGGCACCTCGCGTGACTTGTCCTGCTTCACGAAGGCCTTGGCCTGTTTGTAGGCCTTGTAGCCCGCATTGCTTTTGGCGGCCACCGCGAGGTAGATGACCGCCTGCGCCAGCGCCAGTTCGCCCTCCGGTGAGCCCAGGCGTTCGTAGGTGGTGGCCGCGTCGTTGGCAATCTGCATCGCGCGCGGGTCGGCCAGACCGATGTCTTCCCAGGCCATGCGCACGATGCGGCGCGACAGGTACCTCGGGTCGGCACCGCCATCGAGCATCCGGCACAGCCAGTACAGCGCACCATCGGGATTCGACCCCCGCACCGACTTGTGCAAGGCCGAAATCTGGTCGTAGAAGTGCTCGCCGCCTTTGTCAAAGCGCCTGCCGCTGGCCGTCAGCGCGTTCTTGACGAACGGCGCATCGATCGTTTGCAACGCGGCGGCGCGCGCTGCCGTGTCGGTCTGCTCCAGCAGATTCAGCAGTCGCCGGGCATCGCCATCGGCGTAACCGACCAGCACATTGACGGCCGCATCGTCGAGCTGAAGGTGGGCCATGAAGGTGTCGTGCGCACGCTGGAACAACAGGCGCAGTTCAGCGTCCGTCAAGGCTTCGAGGACGTACACCTGAGCGCGCGACAGCAGCGCCGAATTCACCTCGAACGACGGGTTCTCCGTCGTGGCGCCGATGAACACCACCAGCCCCGATTCGACGAAAGGCAGCAGCCCGTCCTGCTGGCTCTTGTTGAACCGGTGGATTTCATCGACGAACAGGATCGTCTTCTTGCCGTGAGCGAGGTTCTGTTCAGCCTGCGCCATCGCCTCACGGATGTCCTTGACCCCCGAGAACACAGCGGACAAGGCGATGAATTCGTACTGGAAGGCCGAAGCCGTCAAGCGGGCCAGCGTCGTCTTGCCGACGCCCGGCGGCCCCCACAGGATCATCGAGTGCGGCTTGCCGGATTCGAACGCCAGCCGCAGCGGCTTGCCCGCGCCGATCAGCTGCGACTGGCCGATGACCTCGTCCAGTGTCTTCGGTCGCAGGGCCTCGGCCCATGGCGCCGTCGGTGCTGCAGCGAAGAGGTCAGCCACGCGCTTGCCCTGAGCCGAGCGACCTCAACGCAACCTCACTGCTCAAGAACATCAACGCCCTTCGGGATGACGAACGTGAAGCTCTCTGCCGGCAACTCGATGTTGGCGTTGAACTGCGTGAACGTCAGCCGCGAAAGCTGGGAGAAGTTGTCGGTGATCTCGACCGCGACGAGTTGCTTGCCCTTGAATCCGATGCGCATCGACTCAAAAGCACCGTCCTTGGTCTTCGGTGTGGCCTTGGCCCAGTCGAGCCCGTCTTTCGACGGCTCGGCGACCACGTCGAAATCGCGGCTCAGGTCACCGCCGGCCAGCAGCGCTGCCGGCGTCGCACCGAGCGCCTGGGTGAACTTGCGGCTGCTGACCTGGTTCAGATCGGCGTCATAGATCCAGACCTTCTGGCCGTCGGCAACGATCAACTGCTCGAAGGGCTTGGTGTACGCAAATCGGAAGCGATCAGGGCGAGCGAACTCGAAGCTGCCACTCGACGTCTTGGTCTTGGCACCGTCGGGCGAGGTGACGGTCTGGATGAAGTTGGCGCGCCCGGTTTTCACCTGCTGCACGAAAGACTTCAGCCCATCGACGGCGTCGGCATGCGCCGCCATCGGCACGAGCATCAGCCCCCACCAGGACAGCAGGCACGCAACGGCGCGCTTCATTCGCTGCGCGCCGGAACGATGATGTCGCGGTTGCCGTTGGTGCCCATGGCAGATACGAGCCCGGATTTCTCCATTTGTTCCAGCAGTCGCGCGGCGCGGTTGTAACCAATGCGCAGGTGACGCTGCACCAGCGAGATCGAGGCACGCTTGTGCTGCAGCACGATGGACACAGCCGAGTCGTACATCGGATCGCTTTCGTTGCCCGGCCCGCCGCCGTCGTTGACAGCGATCTCGCCGGAGTCGCCATCGAGCGTGCCGCCTTCAAGGATGCCGTCGATGTAGTTCGGCTCGCCCTGGCTCTTCAGGTAGGCCACGACGCGGTGCACCTCGTCGTCGCTGACGAAGGCACCGTGCACGCGAATCGGCAGGCCGGTGCCCGACGGCATGTAGAGCATGTCGCCCATGCCCAGCAGGGCCTCGGCGCCCATCTGGTCGAGGATGGTGCGGCTGTCGATCTTGCTCGAAACCTGGAAGCTCAGCCGCGTCGGAATGTTGGCCTTGATCAGGCCGGTGATCACGTCGACGCTGGGCCGCTGGGTGGCCAGGATCAAATGGATGCCGGCCGCGCGGGCCTTCTGAGCGAGGCGCGCGATCAGCTCCTCGATCTTCTTGCCGATGACCATCATCAGATCGGCCAGCTCGTCAATCACGATCACCACATGCGGCAAGCGCTGCAACGGTTCCGGTGCCTCTGGCGTCAGGCTGAAGGGGTTGGGCAGTGTCTCGCCACGCTCCAGCGCTTCATCGATCTTCTTGTTGTAGCCCGCCAGATTGCGCACGCCCAGCTTGCTCATCAGTTTGTAGCGCCGCTCCATCTCGCCCACCGCCCAGTTCAGCGCGTTGGCGGCCTGCTTCATGTCAATGACCACGGGGCACAGCAGGTGCGGGATGCCTTCGTAGACGCTCATCTCGAGCATCTTCGGGTCGATCAGGATCAGCCGGACATCACGCGCTTCGGCCTTGTACAGCAGGCTCAGGATCATCGCGTTGATGCCCACAGACTTGCCCGAACCCGTGGTGCCGGCCACCAGGCAGTGCGGCATCTTGGCCAGATCGGCCACCACGGGTGCGCCGACGATGTCCTTGCCCAAGCCCATGGTCAGCATCGAGGAGGCGCCGTTGTAGGCCTGCGAACCCAGGATCTCGGACAGGTAGATCGTCTGGCGCCGTGCGTTAGGCAGCTCGAGCGCCATCGTCGTCTTGCCCGGAATGGTTTCAACGACACGGATGCTGACCAGGCTCAGACTGCGGGCCAGGTCCTTGGCCAGGCCCAACACCTGCGCACCCTTCACGCCCGTGGCCGGCTCGATCTCGTAGCGGGTGATCACCGGCCCGGGCGAGGCGGCCACGACCCGCACCTCGACGCCGAAATCCTTCAGCTTCTTCTCGATCAGCCGCGAGGTCATCTCCAGGGTTTCGAGCGAGACCGTCTCGGTGCGGCCGGGCGCGGCATCGAGCAGATCGACCTGCGGCAGCTTGGTGTCGGCCAGTTCGACAAAGAGCGGCTTCTGGCGCTCCTTCACCACGCGGTCGCTTTTCGGCACCTCGACCACAGGGGCGGCGATGACGATGGGCGCATGGTCTTCGCTCAGTTCATGCTCGACCTCGGCGATGTCTTCGCGCTCGCGCAGCGCCTGCTCACCCAGGCGCCTGTCTTCAGCGCGCTCGATGCGCTCGACACGGCTGTCGCGCCAGGCATCGAGTCGCTCACCGATCGCGTCGGCCAGTTGCAGCCAAGAAAAGCGGAACGCCATCGAGACGCCGGCCACCAGCGTGGCGATCCACAGCACACCTGAACCGGCAAAGCCCAGGCCCTTCATGCTGAGCGAGCCGAGCAGGTAGCCGAGCACGCCGCCCGCATGGCCACCGGGCAGCTGTGCCTCGGCGTGGTAGATGCGCGTCCATTCGAGCGAGGTGCTGGCCGACAGCAGCAGCGCCAAGCCCAGCCAAGACACCCACGAGGGCCAGCCTGTGTGCATCGGCACCGCGATGGCCGTGTCCGCGCTGCCCCGGCGCAGCAGATCAGCAAGCGCCGCCAGCCAGCGGTGTAGCCCGAGTGCGATCAGCCACCAGGCAGAAAAGCCGAACAGGAACATCAAAAGATCAGATGCCCACGCGCCCAGCGTACCCACACTGTTGCGCGCCGCCTCGCCCGAACCCGAGGTAGAAAACGCCGCGTCGAGCGGGTGGTGGGTGAGCATGGCGATCAGCATCAGCAGCCACAGAACGCCACCGATCAGAACGCGTGCCTGCCGTCGCCAGTCGGCACTATGGGCAAAGGATCTGGACGCGCCGCGGGCACCATCCTGCGAACTGGATTCACCTGCGGCCAGGCCCAAGCCCGAAGAGGAATCTGCTGCAGAGGTGCGCAGCGAGCCGAGCGGAAATGTCATCCGCTCATTGTGGCCGAAGCGGCGGCCGTCGCCGCAAACCGGGGCGTCAGGTCAAGCGCTCTTTCAGGATCACCGACCCGTTCTCCTGCGTCTCGATCATGCCCCGCTCCTCGAGGTCTTTCATGACGCGGCTGACCATCTCGCGGGAGGCGCCGACGACCTTGGCCAAATCCTGACGCGAGACCTTGTTGCGGATGATCTTGACCTCGCCGATCGTGTCGGCCATGTCGAGCAGCGATCGTGCAACGCGGCCATACACGTCGAGCAGCGCCAGCGATTCGATCTGTCGATCGGCGCTGCGCAACCTTGCGACCAGGCCGCGCATGATGGCGTACGACAGGCTGGAGTTCTCGGGCAGGCAGCGGGCAAACTCCGGGCGGCCGAGGATCAGCATGTCGGTCTGAATCTCGGCGCGTACGGTGGCCGAGTGCGGTTCGTTGTCGATCAGGCTCATCTCGCCGACGTAGTCGCCCGACTCCAGCACCGCAAGAATCACCTCGCGGCCGCGGGAATCGGCTGTCAGCACCCGTGCCCGCCCAGTGAGAAGGATGAACAGGGCGTTTGATTTCTTGCCATGTTCCACCACCAGTTCGCCGCGCCGATAGCGGCGCTTGACAACGGCGTCGGCAATGCCTTGCGCCTGGTCGTTGGTCAGCAGCGAGAAGATCGGCACGCGCCGGATCAGGTCGAGATTTGAAAGCATCGCCATCGTGGAGCTCCTTTGCTGCGGTTATCGGCAGGGCTTGTGCGAAATTCACTCGACAAACGAAATTTCTCTATTGTCGCCATTGAATCGCTCGGGGCGGAGTCCTGAACGCGACATGTCAAACTGCACAGCTTCCTCTGCCATTCGTCTTTCGCCATGAGCCCCACACCCACCCACTCGCGCGTGCTGATCCTCGGGTCTGGCCCGGCCGGTTACTCGGCCGCCATCTACGCCGCGCGCGCCAATCTGAACCCGACGCTGATCACCGGCATGGCCCAGGGTGGTCAGTTGATGACCACCACCGATGTCGACAACTGGCCAGCCGATGTTGATGGGGTGATGGGCCCGGACCTGATGCAGCGCTTTCAGAAGCACGCCGAGCGTTTCAACACCAACATCGTGTTCGACCACATCAATGAGGTCGATTTTTCGCAGCGCCCACTGAAACTGACCGGCGACTCGGGCACCTACACCTGCGACGCGCTGATCATCGCCACCGGCGCCTCAGCAAAGTACCTCGGCCTGCCGAGCGAGCAGGCGTTCATGGGCCGCGGCGTCAGTGGCTGCGCGACCTGCGACGGCTTCTTCTACCGCGGCCAGGAGGTCTGCGTGGTCGGTGGCGGCAACACGGCCGTCGAGGAAACGCTGTACCTGTCGAACATCGCGAGCAAAGTGCACCTGATCCACAGGCGCGACAAGTTCAAGGCCGAAGCGATTCTGGTCGACAAGCTGATGGACAAGGTGTCCGCCGGCAAGATTCAGTTGCACCTTTGGCACACCCTCGACGAGGTGCTGGGCGACGACTCGGGCGTGAACGGCGTGCGCATCCGCAGCACCCAGGATGCATCGACCACCGACTTGGCGCTTCAGGGTTGCTTCATCGCCATCGGCCACCAGCCGAATACCGACATCTTCAAGGGGCACCTGGAGATGAAGGACGGTTACATCATCACCAAGGGCGGGCTGAATGGCATGGCCACGCTCACCAGCGTGCCCGGCGTGTTTGCCGCGGGCGACGTGCAGGACCATGTCTACCGGCAGGCCATCACCAGCGCCGGCACCGGGTGCATGGCGGCGTTGGACGCACAGCGCTTCTTGGAACAATGATCTGACGCCGTATTTGATCACCCGGGCGCAGAAGCCGGCTATACTCGCGGGCTTCGCTGTGCTTGCGGCCTCTTTCGTTTGAGGGCCGTCGTGCAGCGGCCACGTGGGCGCAAGCCACGATGCAGCCGACGCCCGGGGCGTGCCGCATCAGCGAAACCTGAAACACGAACCTATTGGAGCAGCGTCATGGCACGCGTCTGTCAAGTCACGGGCAAGCGCCCGATGTCGGGAAACAATGTTTCCCATGCGAACAACAAGACCAAGCGTCGTTTCCTGCCAAACCTGCAGTACCGCCGGTTCTGGCTCGAAACCGAAAACCGCTGGGTGCGCCTGCGCATCTCGAACGCGGCACTGCGCTTGATCGACAAGGTGGGCATCGAGAAGGTCGTTGCCGACCTGCGCGCCCGCGGCGAAATTTGACACGGAGCGGATCATGGCAAAAGGTGGACGCGAAAAAATCAAGCTGGAATCGTCAGCCGGCACTGGTCATTTCTATACGACCGACAAGAACAAGAAGACCAAGCCGGAAAAGATCGAAATCATGAAGTTCGATCCCAAGGCACGTAAGCACGTCATGTACAAGGAAACGAAGCTGCGGTAACAGCAGCTTCGCCCCTGACGTGAAAACGCCCCGCATTGCGGGGCGTTTTGCTTTGTGGGCTCGGTGACTGTCAGCGTCAGGCGTGCGCCGCGCGCAGCTTCAGCGCGAACTCCTGCAGCGTCGTGATTCCGCTGTCCTCAGCCTTCTTGCACCATGCCTGCAGATCGACCACCAACTGATCGGCGGACACATTGGTGCGTGTCCAAAGACTCCGCAGTTCCTCACGCATCGTCACCAGCTTGGACAGCACGGCACTTTGCGCGCACACCGACGCTACCCGTTCCTGCACGCTGTGGGGAATCTTGTCGTGATCGCGGTGCAACCAGCGTTTGGCGAGATGCATGTCCTTCCAGTGAGCGCTGTTCTCCGCACCCTCGGCCTTCAACCGTGCCAGTTCACTGCGGCATTCATCGCGCAGGTGATTGGCGTACTTCGCCATCACCTCGTACCGGTTGGCGATGATCGCCTCCAGCGTCTTCGAGTCGGCCACAGGCTTGACGGCACCCAGCTTGAGCTGCGGGGCTGTCTTGCGCACCTTGGCCCAGCCGATCATCTCCATCGCACGGATGTACATCCAGCCGATGTCGAACTCATAGGGCTTGACGGACAGCTTGGCTGACGTCGGATAGGTGTGGTGGTTGTTGTGCAACTCCTCCCCACCGATGATGATGCCCCAGGGCGAAATGTTGGTCGAAGCATCCTGCGCCTCGAAATTGCGATATCCCCACCAGTGACCCAGGCCATTGATGATGCCAGCCGCTGTGATCGGGATCCACGCCATCTGGACAGCCCACACCGCCAGACCGGCAGCACCGAACAACGCCAGGTTGATCAACATCATCACACCGACACCCTGCCAGCTGTAGCGGGTGTAGAGATTGCGCTCCAGCCAATCGTCCGGCGTGCCAAGACCGTACTTGGCCAAGGTATCGGCATTCTTCGTCTCGACCCGGTACAGCTCAGCCCCCGTCAGCAGGACGGTCTTGATGCCGCGGGTCTGCGGGCTGTGGGGATCCTCGGTTGTTTCGCATTTCGCGTGGTGCTTGCGGTGGACAGCCACCCATTCCTTGGTGACCTGTCCCGTGCTCAGCCACAGCCACAAGCGGAAAAAATGCGAGGGGATCGCATGCAGATCAAGCGAGCGATGCGCCTGCGAGCGGTGCAGAAAGATCGTCACGGCGGCGATCGTGATGTGCGTTGTCAGCAACGCATACAGAACCACCTGCCACCATGTGGTTTCAATCAAGCCGTTGGCCATCCAGTTCAGGAGGCTGTCCAACACCGTCGTCAATACGTTCATGAATCGCGTCCGCGCTGCAGTAATTCAAACCCTTCTATTGTAGGCGCCGACCTGCAGGTACCGATAGCCCGAACAAAGCAGGGCCTCTCTCGCAAATTGGAAACTGAGGCCGGCCCTGGTGGCATCACGCGCGTTGCCAGACCGCTGCGAAAAAGCCATCGGTGCCATGCCGATGCGGCCATAGACGCAGGTACGGGCCGCTGACCAACGTGCCGGCCTGCACCACATGCGCGTCCTCCAGCAACGAGTCGACTGCCATCGGCTTGAAATCCCGCAGGCGCTCGGCTGAAAACGCGTCGGCGATGGCTTCGTTTTCGGATTGCAGCAGGCTGCAGGTCGCATAGACCAGTCGGCCGCCTGGCTTGACCAGCCGCGCCGCGCTGGCCAGGATCGCTGCCTGCTTGAGGCGCAGTTCATCGACCGACTGCGGCGACTGCCGCCATTTCAGATCCGGATTGCGGCGCAGCGTGCCCAGGCCCGAGCACGGCGAATCGACCAGCACCCGGTCGATCTTGCCGGCCAGCCGCTTGATGCGATCGTCGCGCTCGTGGGCGATCTGCACCGGGTGCACGTTGGACAGCCCGCTGCGCGCCAGGCGGGGCTTCAGCGCAGCAAGACGGTGGCCAGAAGTATCGAACGCATACAAACGACCGGTGTTGCGCATGGAGGCGCCGAGTGCCAGCGTCTTGCCGCCGGCACCCGCGCAGAAATCGACCACCATCTCGCCGCGCTTCGCATCGGTCAGCAGCGCGAGCAGCTGGCTGCCCTCGTCCTGCACCTCGACATCGCCGCGCAGGAAGACCTCGAGCTTGTGCAGCGCCGGCTTGCCGTCAATGCGCAGACCCCACGGCGAATAGGGCGTGGGCAGCGCATCGATGTTCGCCACCTTGAACTCGGCCTGTACCGCGTCGCGCTTGGACTTGAAGGTGTTGACGCGCAGGTCCAACGGCGCGCTGCCGTTCAGCGCCTCGACCAGCGGCCAGAAATCGTCGCCCACTTCAGCGTGCAACCGATCGGCCAGCCACTCGGGCAGGTTGTGGCGCAATTTGTCGGGCAGCGCCGTGCGATCGACCACGGCCACTTTTTCCAACCACTGCACCTCGTGTTCTTGCAGGGCCGCGCGCAGAAAGGCCGCATTGCCTTGCCAGCCCAGGAGTGCCAGGCGCCGCTCCATCTCGCCCTTGCCCGACTGCGCCAGGTGCTGAAACAGCGGGCGCTGCCGAAGAACGGTGTACGTGGTTTCGGCCAACGTGTGCCGCTCGCGCATGCCAAGGCCGCGGTTCTGGCGAAAAAAGTCGGAGACGACGTTGTCGGCGGGGGCGCTGAACTGCATCACCCGATGCAGCAGTTCCGTGGCAAGTTCAAGCAAGGCGTTGGGATGCATCGACCGGATTATCCGGGGCGCGTTCAGTGCGACACGCTCAGCTGCCGATCAGCAATTGCGGCGCGGCACTGCGATGAACGATGCGCCCATCTGCCGTCGCTTCCAGCTGTCCCTCGATCCACCACCGCACGGCTCGCGGATACACCTGATGCTCCATCACCAGCACCCGCGCGGCCAGCGTGTCCTCGGTGTCGTCGGGCCGCACAGATACCACCGCCTGCGCGACGATCGGGCCGTGGTCGAGTTCAGGCGTCACTACGTGCACGGTGGTGCCCGCGACCTTGCAGCCGGCCTCGATGGCGCGGCGGTGCGTGTGCAAGCCCGGGAAAGCTGGCAGTAGAGACGGGTGGATGTTGAGCATGCGCCCCGCATAGCGCTGCACGAAGCCGGGCGTCAGGATGCGCATGAAGCCGGCCAGCACGATCAGCTCAGGGGCGAACCCATCGATGACCTGCGCCAGCGCGGCATCGAAGGCCTCACGATCCTCGAAATCGCGATGGTTGACCACCGCAGTCGGAATGCCATGCTGCTGCGCATAGACCAGACCACCGGCATCGCTGCGGTTGCTGATCACGGCTGCGATGCGCGCATCCCAGCCCTCGGCGGCGCAGGCCTCGGCAATCGCCACCATGTTCGAGCCGCGACCAGAGATGAGGATGACCAGGTTCTTCATGACGCAGAGTGTGTTTCAAGCGGTTCAACGGCCGGCCGCAGTGTATCGGCCCGCTGCGGAGCCCAAACCTACAATCGCCAGCCTCACCACCGAGCTGTCCCATGAAACAGAGAGTCCTCTCCGGCATGCGCCCCACCGGTGCGCTGCACCTCGGCCACTACCACGGCGCACTGAAGAACTGGGTGCGGTTGCAAGCCGACTTCGACTGCTTCTATTTCGTCGCTGACTGGCATGCGCTGACCACGCACTACGAAGACCGCGAGGTCATCGAGAAGAACGTCTACGACATGGTGATCGACTGGATCGCCGCCGGGCTGGACCCGGAGCAGTGCACGATCTTCATCCAAAGCCGCCTGCCCGAGCATGCCGAGCTGTTCACACTGCTGGCCATGGGCACACCGCTGGCCTGGCTGGAGCGCATGCCCACCTACAAGGACCAGATGGAAAAGCTGAAGGACCGCGACCTCGCGACCTACGGCTTCCTCGGCTACCCGCTGCTGCAGGCCGCCGACATCCTGATCTACAAGGCCGCTTACGTGCCGGTGGGGGAAGACCAGGCGCCGCACGTCGAGATCACCCGCGAGGTGGCCCGCCGCTTCAACCACCTGTATGGCCGCGAGCCGAACGCAGAGGCCCTGGCGCTCGCCGTCGTCAAGAAGATGAGCAAGAACGACGGCAAGGCGTTTGCCGCCGCACGCAAGGCCTTTCAGGAGACCGGCAGCGATGAATCTCTGGCGCAGGCGCGCGCGCTGATCGCCGCCAGTGGCGCCTTGAGCGCAGCCGACCGCGAACGGCTCGACGCTTTCCTGCGCGGCGCCGGCAAGACCATCCTGCACGAGCCGGCGGTGCTGCTGACCGAAGTGAGCAAGCTGCCCGGCCTCGACGGCGCGAAGATGAGCAAGAGCTACGGCAACGCGATCGCCATGCGCGAAGAGCCGGCCGTGGTCGAGCAGAAGATCAAGCGCATGCCGACCGACCCGCAGCGCGTGCGCCGCACCGATGCGGGCGACCCGGACCGCTGCCCGGTGTGGCAGTTCCACCAGGTCTATTCAGACGCCGATACGAAGGAATGGGTCGTCAAGGGCTGCAAGACCGCCGGCATCGGCTGCCTGGAGTGCAAGCAGCCGGTGATCGACGCCATCATTCGTGAGCAGCAACCTTGGCGCGAGCGCGCTGAGGCTTATCTGAGCAACCCGAAGCAGGTGCAGTGGATCGTCGAGGTCGGCACTGAGCGGGCACGTACCGTGGCGCGGGAGACGATGCGGGACGTACGGGATGCGATGGGGATCAATTACTGATCGCTGATCGATTGGCACCGTTGACTGCATGCGGGCATTTGCGCGTTGCTGCCGAGGGCGCGGGGTGACCGGCTCCGCGAACGCTTCGAATAAGCCGATCCGGCCCTCCTCCTTTACTTCGCTGTGCCGGTCACCCCACGCCCTCGGCAGGCAGAACCACCGCTGCATGCGAAGGCTTCAAACCCCATCCGCTTCGGTGGTGACAGGAGCGCTGCGGTGGGCCGCTGTGTGGAGTGAAGTAAGGAGGAGGGCCGGCCCGGGGGAGAGAGCCCGGACTCAAACAGTCCACTGGACTGTTTGTGCCTGGCGAGCGCCCGGGGCTCTGCCCCCGGGCATGAACGGAACACAGCGGCCCGGCGCAGCGCTCCCAGACTGATCTCAACAGACAGACCGTCGGATCACGCCGCCAGAAAGTGCTCGCGGTAGTACGCCAGTTCCTCGATCGACTCGCGGATGTCCGCCAGCGCGGTGTGGGCCTGGGCTTTCTTGAAGCCGTCCAGGATGCCGGGCTTCCAGCGTTTGGCCAGTTCCTTCAGCGTGCTGACGTCGAGGTTGCGGTAGTGGAAGAAATCTTCCAGCGCGGGCATCGTCTTGGCCAGAAAGCGGCGGTCCTGGCAGATGCTGTTGCCGCACATGGGTGATTTTCCTTTGGGCACATAAGCCTCCAGAAAAGCGATGATCTGCGCCTCGGCCTGCGCCTCGTCCACGGTCGATGCCTTGACGCGATCGATCAGCCCACTGCGACCGTGCGTGCCCTTGTTCCAGGCGTCCATCCCGTCCAGTGCGGCATCACTCTGATGGACTGCGATCGTCGGGCCTTCCACGCGCACATTCAGCTGTGAATCGGTGACGATCACCGCAATCTCGATGATGCAGCCCGGTCATCTCGAGGTCGATCCAGATCAGGTTCTGGTCGCTCTTTGCCAAGGGGGTGGTCATGGTGCTTGCTCCTTGCGGGGATTGTCTTACGGCGGCCCGATCCAGCGGCCCGGCGCCCTACACTGCGCTCCGACGCCACCCTCTGAAGTTCCCTTGAACCACCCTGCCTTGCTGCTTGCGCTGCTGTTCGCCGCGGCCCTCGTCATTTCCCTGCTGATCCGCTTCTGGCTTGCTGCGCGGCAGATGCGCCACGTGGCACGGCACAGCGATGCGGTGCCCGCGGCGTTCTCCGACATCGTCACGCTGGATGCGCATCGCCTGGCCGCGCGCTACACCCTCGCCAAGGGCAGCTTCGGTCTGTGGACCATGGCCTTCAGCGCTGCTGTGCTGGTCGGCTGGACCTTACTGGGCGGCCTCGGCGTGCTCAACAACGCGATCCGCGAATCGATTCAACCGGCCTACGGCGACATGGCTTACCAGCTCGCCCTGCTGGCCGCGTTCGTGCTGATTGGGTCGCTGCTCGATCTGCCGTTCGATCTGTACAGCACCTTTCGTCTCGAGCAGGCCTTTGGTTTCAACCGCACCACCTGGAGGCTGTACCTCGTCGATGCGCTGAAGGGCATCGTGCTGGGTGCACTGATCGGCCTGCCACTGGCGGCCGGCATGCTGTGGATCATGGCCAGCACCGGCACGCTCTGGTGGCTGTGGGCCTGGGGCGCATGGATGGGTTTCAACCTTCTGGCGCTGGTGCTTTACCCGACGGTGATTGCACCCATGTTCAACACATTCAAGCCGCTGGCTGACAGCGCGCTCGAGTCGCGTGTACAGGCGCTGATGGCGAAGTGCGGCTTCTTCGCCAAGGGCTTCTTCGTGATGGACGGTAGCAAGCGCTCGGCGCATGCCAATGCCTACTTCACCGGCTTCGGCGCGGCCAAGCGGGTGGTGTTCTTTGACACCTTGCTCGACAAGCTGCTGCCCGGCGAGGTGGAGGCCGTGCTGGCTCACGAGCTGGGGCATTTCAAGCACCGGCATGTGCTCAAGCGCATCGCCTCGATGTTCGCGATCAGCCTGGTCGGCTTCGCGATCCTGGGCTGGCTATCGCACCGGATCTGGTTCTATACGGCCTTCGGTGTGCAGCCGTCGATGACAGCGTCGAACGACGCGGTGGCCCTGCTGCTGTTCATGCTGATCGTGCCGGTGTTCAGCTTCTTCGTGTCGCCGCTGTTCGCCGGCTTGTCCCGGCGCCACGAATTCGAGGCCGATGCTTACGCCTGCGCACACGCCAGCGGGCGCGATCTGTCGTCGGCCCTGCTCAAGCTCTACAAGGACAACGCGTCGACGCTGACACCAGACCCGTTGTACGCCCGCTTCTATTACTCGCACCCACCGGCCGCTGAACGGCTGGCGGCCATGCAGACACCGGCCACCGCCACATGACCGGATCGACGCCTTGAGCAAGGCGAAAGCCGACGACGCGCTGACGACCTCAGGGCTGGTGGTCTCGGGCTTCGGCCGCCACTACGTCGTCGAATCGGAGGCTGGGGCACGGACCATCTGCCATCCGCGCGGCAAGAAGAGCCTGTGCGTTGTTGGCGACCGGGTGCGCTGGCAGATCAGTGGCGACGAGGGAGTGATCGAAGAACTGGAGCCGCGACGCAACCTGCTGTTTCGCCAGGATGAATGGAAGACCAAGGCCTTTGCTGCCAACCTCGACCAGGTGCTGGTGATGGTGGCCAGCGAGCCGGTGTTCAGCGAATCGCAACTGGCGCGTGCGCTGATCGCCGCCGAGAGCGCCGGCATTGCGGCGAGCATCCTGTTGAACAAGTCTGACCTGCCGCAGATCGCCGCGGCGCGTGAGCGACTGAAGCCGTACAAGACCATGGGCTATCGGGTGCTGGAGGTGGCGCTGAAGACCCAGCCCGAGGCGTCTCGCGCGCTGCTGCTGCCGCTGATGTCCGGCCAAGCCTCGCTCGTGCTCGGACCCAGTGGGACCGGCAAGAGCACGCTGATCAACCTGCTGGCGCCCGATGCCCGCGCGCAAGTGGGCGAGGTGTCGCAGGCGCTGAACTCGGGACGCCACACCACCACGTCGACTCAGTGGTACTGGTTGGACATCGACCGCCGCACCGGCCTGATCGACTCGCCGGGTTTCCAGGAATTCGGCCTGAAGCAGGTCGATGTGCAAAAACTGCCGGCCCTGATGCCCGACCTGCGTGAGGCCTCGACGCGTTGTCGCTTCTACAACTGCACCCATCGGCAAGAACCAGGCTGCGGCGTGCGCGAGGCATTGGCGCAAGGTGACATCAGCGAGTCGCGCTACCGCATCTACGGCGAGATCCGACAGGAGCTCGAAGGCACCCGCTGGTAGGCGTGGGGGGTCACCCCACCAGATTGGCCAGCGTCAACAAGGCGAGCAGCAGCATCCACAAGATCACCGAGCGCCAGACCAGACCCACGATGCTGCGCAGATGACCAAGCACCGGCGTCGTGCCGGATGTGGAGCCCACAGCTGCCAAGTCTTCGAAGCCGACGCCTTTGTCGAAGGTCTTGGAGCGATCAGGTGTCACGCCCGGCGCGGCCGTGCCACCCAGTTGCACGCCCACAGCACCGGCCGCGGCGGCAAGAATGATGCCTTCGTTTGGATGCAGCCACAGCTCGGCATCGCGGCGCCAGCCGTTGATCGCCTCCTCGAAGTTGCCGACCACTGCGAAGCCAAAGGCGGTCAGCCGTGCCGGAATCCGGTCCATCAGGCCGAACAACCGCTGAGACAACGCCATCAGCCGCTCGTTGGTCGGCTCACCGATGGTGCGGCTGCGATAAGCCCAGTAACGGCTCGCGAACTCGGCACAGCGATACAGCACGGCGCCAGCCGGGCCTAAGCCGAGCGAGGACAACACCACAAACCAGAAGAACACGCCGAACACGTGGCGGTGAGCGGCCAGGAGCGAATGCTCGATCACATGGCGCAGCAGCTCGGTACGCGGCAACTCGCTCACGTCGAGGTGGCGCCATTCGGTCAGCAGGCGACGGGCTTCGGTCTCGTCCTCGCGGTCGAGTGCGTCGCGGATGTCGGTGAAGTAGTGGCTGAACTGGCGAAAGCCCAGCGTGAGGTAGAGAACCGCCACATTCCACACCAGCCCGAGGAGCAGGCTGTAATGTGTGATGCCCGCATGAACCAACCACACCAGCAAGCCCGGCAAGACGACCGTGATGATCCACACCACCCAGGCGTGATGGTCACGGCCTGCGTCGAAGTTGCGACCCACCCAGCGCTGCCAGGAAGTCATCGCCGAGTGAATCGCCGTGCCGCGCTGCAGGGGTTTGAGCTGTTCGAGCAGCAGCGCCAGGAGGACCGAAAAAAGGCTCATCGCGGCCGATGATAGCGGTCGCTCGCTCGCCCCTGGGCAGATCAGGCCGACAGGAATCGGTAGAAATTGCGCAGCATCGCCGCGGTAGCGCCCCAGATGAAATACGACTTCGGCAAACCATCCGCTGTCTGCGACATCCATGGCATCGACAGGAACTCCCGGGCCTCGTCGCCCTCGCCCACCGCATGCCGGCGGTGATGGGCAGGCGACATCAGGTAGGCCAGCGGAACCTCGAATACCTCCGCGACCTCGGAGGAATCCACCTGCAAGCTGAACCCCGGCTGCACCAGGCCCACCACCGGCGTGACGACGTAGCCAGTCACAGTGGTGTAGTGCGGCAAGGTGCCCAGCACCTGGATGAAGTCGTGTGTCAGTCCGACTTCTTCCTCGGCTTCGCGCAGCGCGGTCGCAATCGGACTTGCGTCCTGTGGCTCTGCACGGCCACCGGGGAAGCTGATCTGACCCGGGTGGTCGCTGAGACGCTCGGACCGCTGCGTCAGCAGCACCGTGATGTCGTCGCCACGAAGGATCAGAGGCATCAGTACCGACGCATGCACCAGTGACCTCGGCAGCGGTTGTCGATCGGCCACACGCTCGGGCTGCCACACGGGCGAACGCTCGAATCGGCCGCGCAACGCGGGCACCACGAGCCGATCACGCGGCACCGCAGGCAGGTGATCATCGATCGCCAGCACGGGGCACTGTTGCGGATCAAAGTTCAACGGCATCGAGGTCCTCGGAATTGAAAAAGCCGCCTCGAAAGGCGGCTTCGGTTCAGCCTTTAGCCAGCTTCCGACGCAGCCGGCTGCGCCAGGTCGCGTCGAAAATTGGCTGTGCGCTACCGGTCAGGCCAATTTTTCCTTGATACGTGCCGACTTGCCCGAGCGCTGGCGGAGGTAATACAGCTTGGCACGGCGAACATCACCGCGGCGCTTGACTTCGATCGACGCGATCAACGGGCTGTACAGCTGGAAGGTGCGCTCGACGCCTTCACCGCTGGAGATCTTGCGGGCGATGAAGCTGGAGTTGAGGCCGCGATTGCGCTTGGCAATCACGACACCTTCGTATGCCTGCACGCGCTTGCGAGTGCCTTCGACAACGTTCACGTTGACGATGACCGTGTCACCGGGCGCGAACGCCGGGATGGTCTTGTTCAGACGGGCAATTTCCTCTTGCTCGAGGGTTTGGATCAGGTCCATGGTTTCTCCGTGTGATCTTGCCCACGCTGGGTGGAGGAATTGTTCCGGACCTGCGACGCGAAGTGACAACGCGCGGCCGGACGTGGCAGAGGATCAGAAAAGCCCTCTAGTATATCCCGAGACTCGCCAAAAATCGCTCGTCTTCTGCACTGAGTTGCTGGGCGGCCCGTGCAAGAACGATCAGATCGGGTCGACGGCGTGCCGTCAAAGCCAGCGACTGCTCACGGCGCCAGCGCGCAATGCGGCCATGATGGCCCGACAGCAACACCGGCGGAATCGGCAGTGAGCCGTCGTCGGTCACCAGGTTCTCGGGGCGGCTGTAATGCGGCCCTTCAAGCAATCCGTCGGAAAAGCTGTCTTGTTGATGCGAGTGCGCATCCCCGAGCACGCCGTCCTGCAGCCGGGCCACCGCATCGAGCAGCGCCAAGGCGGGCAGTTCACCGCCTGACAGGACGAAGTCGCCAAGGCTCAGCTCGACATCCACATGGCGGTCGAGCACGCGCTGGTCGATGCCCTCATAGCGGCCGCACAGGAGCACAGCGCCAGGACCCGCGGCGATCTCGCGCACCAGGGCCTGATCGATGCGTCGGCCGGTGGGGGTGAAATGGATAACCGGCGCTCGCGTGTGAACCGCATCTGCTGCGCCAACGGCGTCGCCATCGCGCCCGGCGCGCACGGCAGCCAGAGCGCGCTCGAGCGGCTCGGCCAGCAACACCATGCCCGGGCCACCGCCGTAGGGCCGGTCGTCGACGCGGCGGTACTGGCCATCGGCGAAATCGCGCAGCGCCCACAGCCGCACATCCACTTGCGCAGACTCATAGGCCCGCCGCGTGATGCCGTGGATCAGGTGCGGCTCAAACAGCTCGGGAAACAGCGTGATGACGTCGAATCGCATGGCAGCGTCGGCTCGACGGTCAGTAATCGAGGCCCCAGTCGACGGTGATGCGTCGCTCGGGCAAGCTGACCGCATCGACGAAAGCGGCGACAAAAGGGATCAGACGTTGATCGGCTTCGGCGGTCACACCGGTAGCAGCCACCCTCAGCACGCTGTGCGGGCCTGTATCGATCAGTCCCACCACCTCCCCGAGGTGCTCGCCCTGACGGTTGATCACCGCGAGGCCAACCAGGTCGACCCAGTAGTACTCATCGGGTGGTGCCGTCGGGAAACTGCTGCGCGGGACGTAGACACGCGCACCACGCAAGGTCTCAGCACCAGGGCGATCGACGATATCCTGCGCTTGGGCGACCACCAGATCTCCGTGATCCTTGGCGGTCACGATCTTCAGCAGCGGGGGCAAAGGCGCGGTGTTGACGACCGACCTCGGGCCGATCGACTCTGGTGGCTTCAGCAGCCAGCGCTTCGAGGAGAACAGCGCCTGCGGATCCGCAGCGAACGGTTTGACCTTGAACCAGCCCTTGACGCCCCAGGCATCGATGATGATGCCCACCTCGATCGCATCGTCGGGCCAAGGCACCGCGCCGGCACCGGGATCAGCCATGGGCTGCACCCGGCGCGTCGAACGGGTCGGTGACGCCGACGATCAATTCAGACTCAGGCCGTCGCGGCCTTGGCCTGCTCGACCAGCCGTGCCACTGTCGGCGACAACTGCGCGCCGTTGCCAGCCCAGTAGTCGATGCGGTCGAAAGCGACGCGCAGGGGCTGCTCGCCACCCGAGGCGACCGGGTTGTAGAACCCGACGCGTTCGATGAAGCGGCCGTCCCGGCGGATGCGCGAGTCGGTGACGACGATGTTGAAGAACGGGCGCTTCTTGGCGCCGCCGCGAGCGAGTCGAATCACAACCATGGTATTTCCTTGAATGATGGGTTGCCCGCCGCATCCGGGAGACACTCCGGTCGCGCAGAACATGACGCCGCAGCCGCAGGGCCACGACAAAGATCAGTGCCGTAGATACGCCGACGGGCCCCAGCGCACCAAAGCCCCAGGCACCTATCAGCCGTCACGTGAACCCTCGATTCTAAGCTGGACCGTCCGGACCTTGCCAAGCTCGCGACATCCTCATCGCTGATTCGTGCCCACCGCGCTAAAGACATCACGGCGCTGACGAGCATCCTCTCGTTGCAGGTTGGGGGGCTAGCGCGGGCGCAGAATCGACACCCCAACTCAAGGAATGACGACCATCGAACCGACCGTATCCGCTGACAAATCGAAGACCTTCGCCACCTGGATCGCCATCGTCGGGGGGACGATGGGTTGGCATCGCTTCTACCTGCATGGATTTCGCGACCTGCTCGGCTGGCTGCATCCGCTGCCTACGCTGGTCGGTCTGTACGGCGTGATGCGGGCGCAGTCGCTGGGCCAGGACGACCAGCTGGCGTGGGTGCTGATTCCGTTTGTGGGTTGCACGATTACGGCCTCGATGCTCTGCGCCATCGTCTACGGCCTGACCAGCGACGAAAAATGGAACACCCGATTCAATGGAGGCCGCGCGGCTTCTCGCAGCGGCTGGGCCGCCGTCCTCGGTGTGATACTGGCCCTGTTGGTCGGTGCGGGCGTGCTGATGGCGACCATCGCCTTCAGCACACAGCGCTACTTCGAGCACGAGGCAGAAACCGAAGCTGCGTCCGTCAGTCAGCCCGCCACACCGACTGCCCCGCCACCGACGCCATCAGCGTACTGACGGGCCCGCGTCCGGGAATCACTGCATCGGGCAGCAATGCTGCCAGCGGAAGCAGCACGAAGGCGCGCTCGTGCATCCGAGGGTGCGGCACGGTCAGCGTAGGCGTCTCGATTTGTTGTTGCCCGTAGAGCAACAAATCCAGATCGAGTGTGCGTGGCGCATTGCGGTAAGGGCGTTCGCGCCCATGACCGTGCTCGATGGCTTGCAGTGCCTCCAGCAATGCCTGTGGTGACAGGGTGGTGTCGAAGCAGGCCACCGCGTTCAGGTAGTCCGGCCCACCTGCGTCGACCGGCGCGCTGCAGAACCAAGGTGAGCAGCGGTGACGGCACGTGCCGGGCAATTGCTGCAATTGCGCGTAAGCCGCTGACAGCACCGCCCGCGTATCGCCCAGGTTGGCACCAAGGCCGACGCAGGCTGACAGTTCGATCACACCACGCCGGGCTCGCCGGCTTCTGAGGCCGCGGTCGCGCCTGTCTCGGCCGGCTTGCGGCGACGGCGGCGGCGCTTCTTGGCGGGCTCGGCTGCGGGTGCCAACTCCTCGTCGACGTCGGTGGCCAGCGCTGGCTTGGGCTGACGCTTGCCGTCTTGGCGAGCGTCACGCCCTCGCACCGATTCGATCAGACGCCGGCGCTCGTCCTCGTCGGCCAGCGAAAACGCTTCCCACCATCGTGCCAGCTCATCCGAAACTTCGCCCACATCAGCGCGCAAGCGCAGGAAATCGAAGCCGGCGCGAAATCGCGGCTGCTCGACCAGCGTGAAGGGCGAGTTGCCGACGCGGCGCTCGAAGCGCGGCTGCATCAGCCAGATCTCGCGCATGTCGCCGCCAAGCTTGCCGCGCCCCGAGATATCACCGATGCGCGCATCGAAGATGGCTTCGACCGCCTGCTGGAGTGCGGCGAACGCGGGCTCACCTCGTGACTTGAGTTGCTCCCACTTCTGCTGGACGTCATGCCACAGCATGCAGGCCAGCATGAAACTGGGCGCCACCGGCTTGCCTTCGCCGACGCGGCGATCGGTGTCGGCCAGTGCCAGCCGAACGAAGTCGCGGTGCGCCGCGCTGCCACGGCTGTCGTCGAGCAAGGTGTCGAGCACCGGGAACGTGCCTGCCGGAAGGCCCTGCTTGCGCAGCTCGGCAAGGCTTGCCAGCGCGTGGCCGGTCTGCAGCAACTTGATCATCTCGTCGAACAAGCGCGACGGGGGGACGTTATCCAGCAGTGCAGACATGGCCTGGATCGGTGCACGCGTCTTCGGCTCGATCTCGAATCCCAGCTTCGCCGCAAACCGCACCGCTCGGATGATGCGCACCGGGTCTTCACGGTAGCGTGTCTCCGGATCACCGATCATGCGCAGCAGCTTCTTCTTGGCGTCCTTGATGCCGCCGTGGTAGTCGACCACCAGTTCTCGCACCGGGTCGTAGTACATCGCGTTAACGGTGAAATCGCGCCGCGCAGCGTCCTCGATCTGCGGGCCCCAGACGTTGTCGCGCAGCACGCGGCCTTCGGCATCGACCACATGGCTGGGGCCGGTGGCATGGCGGCCTTCGGCCTTCAGCGTCTTCTCATTGCCGAGTACCTGCTCGGCGGCAGCCGCATCCATCAACGCGCGGAAGGTCGAGACCTCGATGACCTCGCTCAGGCCGCGGTCTTGTCGGCCGCGGCCGAACACGACGTGCACGATGCGAAACCGCCGCCCGATGATGAAGGCACGGCGAAACAAGGCCTTGACCTGCTCGGGTGTTGCGTCGGTGGCCACGTCGAAGTCCTTGGGGCGCAGGCCGAGCAGCAGATCGCGCACCGCGCCGCCAACGATGTAGGCCTCGTGCCCGCCGTCGACCAGCGTCTGCACGACTTTGGCCGCACGCTCATCGACCAGCGAGGGATCGATCTGGTGCTCGCTCTTCGGCACCTCGATGCGTTTGCCGAGCGATGAACCCGAGCTGGCCTTCTTGGTCGGCTTGCCCAGCAGCTTGTCGAGAAACTTCTTGATCATGTGAACAGGTTCAACGTTGGCCAGCCGCGCTGGTGAGCCACCGCGAGCAGCGCAGGCGTCGGGTTGGTCGCCACCGGGTCGGTGGCCTTTTCAAACAGCGGCAAGTCGTTGAGCGAGTCGCTGTAGACCGTGATGCGATCGCAGTCCTGCCACGAGGCACCCTGCTCAGCCAACCACTCCTCGACGCGCAAGACCTTGCCTTCCCGGTAGCTCGGTGTGCCTCGGATCCGCCCCGTGATGCTACCGTGCGCGTCGCGCTCGAGCTGCACCGCGATCAGCGCGGGGATGCCGAACGCCGCCGCGATCGGCGCGGTGACGAATTCATTGGTCGCCGTCACCAGCGCCACGTGATCCCCTTGCGCCTGGTGCCGGCGCACCAGTTCCCGGGCACTGTCGTGCAGGGCGGGCTCGATCACACGCTGCATGAACAGGGCTTGCGCGTCACTCAGCATCTGGGCCGGGCGCTCGCGCAGCGGCCGGGTCGCGAACTCAATGTAGGCATGCACGTCGAGGCGGCCGGCCTGGTACTGGGCGAAGAACGCGTCGTTATCGCGCCGGAAGCCGGCCTCATCGACCCAGCCGAGCGAAATCACGAACTCGCCCCAGGCGTGGTCGGAATCGAGCGGTAGCAGGGTGTCGTCGAGGTCGAATAGGCAGAGGTTCAAAACAGAGCCCTCGTCAGGCCGTCGTCCGACGTTTCGGCGAGCATCTGCTTGAGCAGTGGCACGGTGATCGCGCGCTTGTGCACCATCGCAAACTCGTCGAGCTGGGCCAGTTGCGTCATCAGGTACTTCAGGTCACGGGCATAGCGGTGCAGCAGATGGTCGATCACCTCGTCAGACAGGAACAGGCCGCGCTGGTCGGCCTCACGGCGCAGCGCGGCTCGCGACTCGGCCTCCGACAGTGCCTGCACCGCCATGACATGACCCCAGCCCAGCCGCGATCGCAGGTCTTCGCGCAAAGGGAGATCGACCGGCGGCAACCGCCCCGACGCAGCGATCAGCGTGGCCTGCGTAGTCGCCCCGACGAACAAGGTGAAGGCCGCATGCTGCTGCGGTGCGTCGTATGCCTCGCAGCCATCGAGCACCAGCAAGCCCCAGGTGTCGTCATGCACCCAGGGCAGCGGCTGCGTTGCATCGAACCAGCCAACGAGCTCGCCACGGCGCTGAACCTCATGCGCCAGGGCCCGAAGCAGATGGGTCTTGCCAGTGCCCTGGTTGCCCCACAGATACAGCGGCGTTGTGGGCGCGCCAGGCTCGCACGCCGAACGCAGCTGGGTCAGCACCATCGCATTGGGCCCGGCAACGAAGGTGTCGAAGGTCGGCACACTGCCGGAGGCCATCGGCAGTGGAATCTGCTTCACAGTATCAACCGCTGGGTGGCCCGCGATGAACACTGTGAGCCGGTCAACCGCGCGGGGATCAATGCAGCCTCGGGCGTTCACCCCGGCGCAAGCGATCCAGCTGCTCGGCCATCACACGGCTGTCGTCAGCATCGGGACGGTCGCGCAAATAGGCTTCAAGATCCTCGGCCGCCTTGCTGGCCTGACCCAGCTGCGCCCAGGCCCGCCCGCGATCACGACGCTCTTCATGGGCATGAGGAAGCAGCACGACCAGGCGGTCCATCACCGGCATCAGGCGCAGCCAGTCTTCGGCGGTGCTGTGGATTTCTTTCAGATTGCGCAGCATCCTCGCCAGCACCTCGCGGGGCTGAGCGGTTTGCAGAAACAGGCCCAACGGCGCGTCGAAGTCGCCGACCAAGCCCTGGCTGATCTTGTAGGGACCGAGCCGCTCGTCAAGCTCTTCTCGAGACAGCGACTTGCCGGAGAACGGATCGATCACCACCTCACCGTTGCCTGGCCCCGTCAGCTTGCTGACTTTGACCAGGAAGTGCCCAGGGAATGACACCCCGTGAGCCCGCAGTCCGATCTGTGTGGCCAGCTCGACGTACAGGATGGCCAGCGTGATGGGAATGCCGCAGCGCGTGCGCAGCACCTCATGCACGTAGCTGTTGCTGGGGTCGTAGTAGTTGTTGACGTTGCCGCGGAAGCCCAGCTCGTGGAAGAAATAGCGGTTCAGCCAGCGCAGCCGCTGCAGGGGAACGACATCGGCAGGGATGCGACGTTTGAGTCTGTCGGCCAGCTCATCGACCTCGGCGAGCACCGCCTGGAGGTCGACCTGCGGATGCTCATCCAGACCGATCGACGCCGCCGCTTCCAGCAGCGGCAAGCTGGCGTCGTCTGCCACCAAGGCATCGAAATACTCGAGCGCGGTAGGCGTCGCGAACTGGAACTTTGTGGGCATTTTGGAAGTGTACGGCGGCGATCGCGGGGATCAGCACGAGCTCATCCGCGGCGGGCGAAATCCCTCAGGCGGATGCCCATCAAGCGCAGAGCGACGAAGTAGAGCAGCGCCACTCCGAGCAGGCATCCCGCCACCAAACCGACCCGCAAGAGGCGCTGTTGCCCCAGGCCAACCCAGTCGATGCCGACGGCCGCCGCACCCAGTGCCGCGCCCAACAACGCACTGGCGCACAACACCCTCAGGCTGAAGCCGAGCCAGCCCGCCTGGGGAACGTACGCGCCCTGCCGTCGCAATCCGATCAACAACCAAGCCGCGTTGATCAATGCCCCCAATCCAATCGAAAGCGCGAGGCCGGCATGGCCGATCTGGGGCACGAAAAGGAGGTTCATGAGCTGGGTCAGGATCAGCACCACCACCGCGATCTTGACCGGCGTGCGCACGTCCTGCCGCGCATAGAAGCCGGGGGCCAGCACCTTGATGCCGATCAGTCCCAGCAGCCCCACGCCATAGCCCATCAGGGCCCGCACAGTCTGCTGCACATCGCGGTCGTTGAACTGTCCGTAGTGGTACAGCACCGACACGATGGCTTTGGGGAACACCAGCAAGGCCACGGCGCAGGGCAAGGCCAGCAGCAGCACCAGTCGCAAACCCCAATCCAGGTGGCTGGAATAGGCCGCCCGGTCACCGCTGGCTTGCGCTGCCGACAGCTGCGGCAGCAAGACCACGCCCAAGGCCACGCCCAGCAAAGCGGTCGGAAACTCCATCAGGCGGTCGGCATAGGTCAGCCACGACACCGCGCCCACTCCCACATGCGAAGCGATCTGCGTGTTGATCAGCAGAGACAGTTGCGCGACCGACACACCGATCAACGCCGGGCCCATCTGCTTCAGGATGCGCCCCACGCCAGGGTGGTCGAAAGAGGCACGCAACGACCGCCAAGACGCCCCGATGCGCGGGCGCATGCCGATGGCCCGCAGAGCTGGCCACTGCACCGCCAGCTGGAGCACGCCGCCCAGCATCACGCCGACGGCCAGCGCATAGATCGGCTCGATGCCGCGCTGACCAAACCACGGCGCCAACAGCCAAGCTGCGAGCATCACCGCGACATTCAGCAGCACTGGCGTGACGGCCGGCACGGCAAAGCGCTTCCACGTCTGCAGGACACCAGCGGCCAGCGCGACCAGGGACATGAAGGCGATGTACGGAAACATCACCCGCGTCATCACCACCGCAGCGTCGAATTTCTCGAGCCCGGAAGCCATCAGCCACACCAGCAGCGGCGAGGCGACGATGCCGACCACGCAGGTCAGCGCCAGTGCCCAGGCCATCACGGTGGCGACTGCATCGACCAGGCGGCGCGTGGCATCGTCACCCTCTGCGGCGCGAGTGGCGGCCAGAATCGGCACGAAGGCCTGAGAAAACGCGCCTTCGGCGAACAGGCGCCGCAGCAGATTCGGGATGCGAAACGCCACGTTGAACGCATCGGTATAGGCGCTGGCGCCGAAACTCGCCGCGACGATCAGCTCGCGCCCCAGACCGGTGATGCGCGACGCAAGCGTCAGCAACGAAACGGTGGAAGCGGCGCGCAGCAGGTTCATCGTGTCAAGGCAACAGTGCGGCGCAGTATAGGCAGCGGCCCGCTGACCACGAGCGCTCGACCCGCGAGCTGTACTGCACCGCGAATGAAACTGCTATACTCGCGGGCTCCGCTCCAACTGCTCTCAGAAGAATCATGGCCACAGCATCAAAAGCCAAGAAGAAAACCGTCCGCATCGCCTCCGGCTTGAAGCGGGTGCGTCAGGACGTGAAGCTGAATGCGGCCAACACGGCACTGCGCTCGAAATTCCGCACCGTCATCAAGAACGTGCAGAAAGCTGTGATCGCCGGTGACAAGGCCAAGGCCGCCGACCTGTTCAAGACTGCCGAGCAGGTGATTGACTCGGTTGCTGACAAGGGTCTGTTCCACAAGAACAAGGCCGCGCGCCACAAGAGCCGCCTGTCAGCCAAGATCAAGGCGCTGCCTGCTGCAGCCTGACCTGCGATCCAGCGCCCCAGCAAAGGCCCGCTCTGCGGGCCTTTGTCGTTTCATCGACTCAACGGTCGCTGGACGACGGTGGAAACGAACAACCGTCGACCACCTGCAGCTTGTTGTCACGCGCGAAGTTCATGACGAAGTCCCAGGCCATCGGCTCGGCGTCGCGCAGCGCCTGATTGACGATGACGCATTTCACGCCGCTGATCACCCGCGGCACGCAATACGGCGAATAGCCAATGAACGACGACCGATCGGAGGCCGAGCCCTCCGGCCGGAAGCAAGACATCGCACCCGCCAGACGTTCAGCCCAATCGCTCGGTCGAAACGCCTGCCCGTCAAGGGTCATGCCCATGATGAACACTTCGCGAGCAGGGGTTGAACTCATGCTTCAAGTGACACAGTCAGAGAGACAAATTTCGGAGCGAGACAAGGCGCTCGTTTTTGATGCAATGCAACACGCCCGCCGATTGTGCCGCTTGACAGACACCTGGCCGCCTGATCTTTGCTGACTTCTGCGCGTCCTTAGAATCCGATTCCCGTGCTTTTTCACGAGCGGTCATCCACTGCCGCCTTGCGGCAAGGCACCTGTTCTCCAGCACCTTGCGGATCCTTGCCATGAACGCCCCTGAACCCGTCACCGCCGATCCCGAACCGCACGTGATGCACACCTATGCGCGCCTGCCCATGGCAATGTCGCATGGACACGGTTGCTGGGTCTGGGACACAGACGGCAAGAAGTACCTTGACGGCCTGGGTGGCATCGCGGTCAACACGCTTGGCCATGCGCACCCCAAGCTGGTGCCTGCGCTGCAGGAGCAGATCGGACGCCTGATCCACACCTCGAATTACTACGCCTCGCCGCTGCAGGAAAGTCTGGCCTCGACCTTGTGCCAACTTTCGGGGCTGGACCGCGTGTTCTTCTGCAACAGCGGGCTGGAAGCCAATGAAGCTGCGCTGAAGATTGCGCGCAAGTTCGGGCACAACAAGGGCATTGATCGCCCCGAGATCATCGTCTACGAGAAGGCCTTCCACGGCCGATCGATCGCCACCTTGTCCGCAACGGCCAACCCGAAGGTCCATGCAGGCTTCGAGCCCCTGCTGGAAGGGTTCGTACGAGTTCCGCTGAACGACGTGGCAGCGATCGAAGAAGTCGCCAACACCCGACCGAACGTGGTGGCGGTCTTCCTGGAAGTGATTCAAGGCGAGGGCGGCGTGAACCCTGCGACGGTCGATTACCTGCGCGCGATCCGTCGTCTTTGCGACGAAAACGATTGGCTGCTGATGCTCGACGAGGTGCAATGCGGCATCGGGCGCACCGGCAAGTGGTTCGCGCACCAATGGGCGAGCATCCTGCCCGACGTCATGCCACTGGCCAAGGGACTGGGCTCGGGCGTGCCGGTGGGCGCGGTGGTGTGCGGCCCGCGCGCTGCGACGGTCCTTCAGCCTGGCAATCACGGCACCACCTTCGGTGGCAACGCGCTGGCAATGCGTGCAGGCATTGAGACCCTGCGCATCTTGCAAGAGGAAAACCTGCTGGAGAACGCCAGCGTCGTGGGTGCGGCCCTGCGTGCAGGGCTGATGCGCGAGTTGGCCGGCGTGGCCGGTGTGGTCGAGATCCGCGGCCAGGGCCTGATGATCGGCATCGAGCTCGATCGGCCCTGCGGTGACCTGCTGGGACGAGCGGCCGCAGCGGGCCTGCTGCTCAGCGTGACCGCCGATCGCGTCGTGCGCCTGGTGCCGCCACTGATCCTCACAGCGGCCGAGGCCGAGCAGATCGTTGCCATCCTGTGCCCGCTGATCCGGGCTTTCCTGCAAGAACCCGTGCCATCGTGAACACAACCGCCATGAAGCCTGGCAAGACACTGATCCGGCACTATCTTCAGTTCAAGGACCTGCGCGCCGAGGAGTACGCCTATCTGCTGGCCCGCACCACCGACATCAAGCAGCGCTTCAAGAACTACGAAAAGTACACCCCGCTGATCGACCGAACGCTGGCGATGATCTTCGAGAAGGCCAGCACCCGCACGCGCGTGAGCTTCGAGGCGGGCATGTACCAGATGGGCGGCTCGGTGGTGAACCTCACCACCGGCGACAGCCAGTTGGGCCGCGCCGAGCCGATCGAGGACAGCGCCCGCGTGATCAGCCGCATGGTCGATGTGGTGATGATCCGCACCTACGAACAGACCAAGATCGAGGCCTTTGCCGCGCACTCGCGCGTGCCGGTCATCAATGGCCTGACCAACGAATATCACCCCTGCCAGATCCTGGCCGACGTGTACACCTACATTGAGCACCGGGGTGACATCAAGGGCAAGGTGGTGGCCTGGGTCGGTGACGGCAACAACATGGCCAACACCTGGCTGCAGGCGGCCGACATCCTCGGCTTCACGTTGCATGTCAGCACACCCAGCGGCTATGAAATCGACCCCGCAGTGGCGGGCGTCACCAACCAGGCCTGCGTCAAGGTGTTCAACAACCCGATGGATGCCTGCCGTGGCGCCCATCTGGTCACCACCGATGTGTGGACCAGCATGGGCTACGAGGCCGAGAACGAAGCCCGTCAGAAGGCATTCGCCGACTGGCGCGTGGACCGCGACATGATGGCCGTCGCCCAGCCCGATGCCCTGTTCATGCACTGCCTGCCGGCCCACCGCGGCGAGGAGGTCGATGCCGACGTGATCGACGGCCCGCAAAGCGTGGTCTGGGACGAGGCGGAAAACCGCATGCACGTGCAGAAGGCCCTGCTGGAGTACCTTCTGATCGGCCGCATCGGCTGAGTCCGTGCGGATGGCCATGCCCGATTCGCTGCGCCAGACCTTGCTGTCCATACGCGACCTGCTCGCCACCGTCGGCCCCTTCGTGCTGCTGGCACTGGCGTTGCTGGTCCCGGCGTATTACGTGCTCGACCCCACGCCGCCCAAGAAAGTGGTGCTCGCCACCGGTGCGGAACAAGGGGCGTACCACGCGTTCGGCAAGCGCTATCAGGCGATCCTGAAGACCTATGGCGTCCAGGTCGAGCTGCGCAACACACAGGGCGCGGCGGAGAACCTCGCCCTGCTGCGCGATCCCTCGTCGGAAGTGCAGATCGCCTTCGTCCAGGGCGGCGCCGATGAACTGCCCCAGGACACCGATGCCGATGAAGACGAGCCTTCGCTGGTGTCGCTCGGCAGCATGTTCTTCGAGCCGGTGTGGCTGTTCTATCGGGAAGATGCAGCGCAGCGCCTTCTGAAGTCGGACACCCTGACCCGCATTTCGCAATTGGGCGGCTGGAAGCTCAACATCGGCGCACCGGGCAGCGGTGTGCCCAACCTGATGAAAAAGCTGCTCGAGGCCAACCACATGGAGCCGACGCAGATCACGCTGTTGGAACAACCGCAAACCCCGGCGGTGATGGCGTTGCTGGGCGCCGAATCCGATGCACTGGTGTTCGCCTCCGCGCCTGAGGCGCAGATGGTGCAGATGCTGCTGCAAACGCCGGGCGTGAAGTTGTTCGACTTCGCACAGGCCGAGGCCTATTCGCGCCGATTCCCGTTCATGAGTCCGGTCACGCTGCCGCGCGGCGTCGTCGATCTGGCTGGCAACCTGCCACCGCAGGATGTGCGCCTGGTGGCGCCCACGGCCACGCTGGTCGCTCGCGAAGACACGCACCCGGCGCTGATCCAGCTGTTCGTGCAGGCTGCGCAGCAGGTGCATGGCGGCGCCGGCTGGTTCCAGCGCAAGGGCGAGTTTCCGACCGCGCTGAATACCGAGCGACCGCTGGCAAATGAAGCGCAACGCTTCTTCCAGAGCGGCGTACCGCTGCTGCAACGCTACCTGCCCTTCTGGCTCGCGAATCTGGTGGATCGCATGTGGCCGGTGCTGGTGACCATCGTCGCGGTGCTGCTGCCGCTGTCGCGCATGCTGCCACCGCTGTACCAGTTCCGCATCCGCTCGCGGGTGTTCCGGTGGTACGAACAGCTGCGACAGATCGAAGGCGCGATCGGCCGCAAGCCGTCAACCGAGCTGCTGGCCGAGCTCGATGCGCTGGACGGCAAGGTCGGACAGATCACCGTGCCGTTGGCCTATACCGACGAGCTGTATGCGCTGCGCAGCTACATCGATCTGGTGCGAACCCGGCTGAACGGCGCTGAGACAGCAAACGCTGCTCCGACGCCGGTCGGTGCGCGATCGGCCACCCACACGCCTACCTGAACTGGCTCGGATGGACACCGGCCCCACCCCCATCCGGCAGCGCATCGAGCGCGTGCGCGACGCACTGAGGCAGCAGCAACTCGCTGCCGTGCTGGTGCCGTCGTCGGATCCCCACCTCTCGGAGTACCTGCCGGCACGTTGGCAGGGGCGGCAGTGGCTGTCGGGCTTCACTGGCTCGGTGGGCACGTTGATCATCACTGTCGACACCGCGGTGGTCTTTGCCGACAGCCGCTACTGGGTGCAGGCAGAGGCTGAACTGTCGGGCAGCGGGATCGAATTGGAAAAAATCCCGACCGGTACCGCAACACATCCGATCGACTGGCTGGCGAAGCATGTGCCAGCAGGCCAGGTGGTGGGTGTCGATGGCCAAGTGCTGGGCCTGGCCACCGCACAGCGGCTGCAAGGCGCGCTGAAGACCGCAGGCATCGCACTGCGCACCGATTTCGACGTGCTCGCCGAAGTCTGGCCCGAGCGGCCCGGGCTGCCTGATGCGCCGGTCTACGAGCACGCGCCACCCTACGCGACCGACTCTCGCGCCGAACGCTTGGCAAAAGTGCGCCTCGACATGGCGGCGCTGGGGGCCACGCACCACTTCATCTCAACGGTCGATGACGTCGCGTGGCTGTTCAACTTGCGCGGGTCCGACGTTCCCTACAACCCGGTGTTCCTCGCGCACGCCTTGATCGATGCAAGGCAAGCCGTGCTGTACGTGGCCGATGGCAAGGTCTCCCCCAGCCTGCAGGCAGGACTGGCAGCCGACGGAGTGCGCGTCGAGTCCTACGATCAAGCGGGCACGGCGCTGCAGTGCCTGCCCGCCGACGCGCGCTTGTTGATCGACCCGCGCCGCATCACGCTGGGCTTGCGCCAGTGCGTCCGGGACGATGTCGGCATCCGCGTCATCGAAGCCATCAACCCCAGCACGCTGCGCAAGAGTCGCAAGAGTGCGGCTGAGGCCGCCCACATTCGCGAGGCCATGGTGCAGGACGGTGCCGCGATGTGCAGTTTCTACGCCTGGTTCGAACAGGCGTTGGCAGATCCAGCCATCGCTGACCGCCTCACCGAACTGACGATCGACGAACGGCTGAGCGCCGCGCGCAGCGATCGTCCGGGCTTCGTCGGCCTGAGCTTCCCGACCATTGCCGGATTCAGCGCCAACGGGGCCATGCCGCATTACCGCGCGACATCTGAATCGCATGCAGTCATCACGGTGGGCACGGATCAGCAAGGTGGCAACTTGCTGCTGATCGACTCCGGTGGCCAGTACGCAGGCGGCACCACCGACATCACCCGCGTCTGGCCCATCGGCACGCCCAGCGGCGAACAAAAGCGCGACTACACCCTGGTGCTCAAGGGCCTGATCGCGCTCAGCCGCACCCGATTTCCGCGCGGCACCTTGGCACCGATGCTCGACGCCATCGCGCGCGCGCCGCTGTGGCAACAGGGTCTGGACTACGGCCACGGCACCGGCCATGGCGTGGGCTACTTCCTGAATGTGCACGAAGGTCCGCAGAGCATCTCAAAGGCCATCCCCGATTCGACGATGGCGATGGAGCCAGGCATGGTTACCAGCATCGAGCCCGGGCTGTACCGCCCCGGCCAGTGGGGAATCCGCATCGAGAATCTGGTGATGAACGTGCAGGTCCATGCAGCCGCGAACGACGGTTTTGGCGAGTTCCTCGAATTCGAAACGCTGACGCTGTGCCCGATCGACACCCGCTGCATAGCCCGATCGCTGCTCGATGCAGGCGAGATCGACTGGCTGAACCGTTATCACGCAACGGTGTTCGAGCGCTTGTCGCCTGTGGTCTCTGGCCCCGCGCTCGCTTGGCTGACCGAACGCACCCAGCCCCTGTAGATCCGCGCCGGACCATTCGCACCGCAAAATGCACATGGCCGACGGCACGGCCGTCATTGATCAATTGAAAGGAACCCATCATGCAAGGCGATCCACCGGTCATCAAATGGCTGCAAGCACAGCTGAAGAACGAGCTCACCGCCATCAACCAGTACTTCGTGCACTTCCGCATGTTCAAGCATTGGGGCTTCGAGCGGATGGCAAAAAAGGAGTACGAAGAGTCGATCGGTGAGATGAAACACGCCGATGCGCTGATGGAGCGGCTGTTCACGCTGGGCGCGTTGCCTAATCTGCAGGACCTGGGCAAGTTGATGATTGGCGAAACCCTGGTCGAGGCGCTGGCTTGCGATCTGAAGTCCGAGCAGGCCGCTCAGGCCACACTGAAAGAGGCCATCGCCCAGTGCGAGCTGTCTCGGGACTATGTGTCGCGCGAGTTGTTCCAGCACATCATCGAAGACACCGAGGAGCACATCGACTTCATCGAGACGCAACTCGAACTGGTGGACAAGATCGGCGAGCAGAACTACCTGCAGTCGCAACTCGGCACCTGACACGCCTCCCGATCAGCCCCAGAAAGGGGCTGGTTTTTCAATGCGCTTGCCAATGCGAACTATTCGCATTACATTGAGCGCATGATCATTTGCATCTGCCACCGCGTCTCCGATCGCGACATCGCCCGAGCCGCTCGCGCGGGTTGCGCGAGTTTTGACGAACTTCAGTGCGAGTTGTCGGTGGCCACGTCATGCGGGCGCTGCCACGACTGCGCGCGCGAGACCTTCCATGAGCACACGGCCGTGCGGGCGCAGGAAGTTCACGTTCTGCCCACCGGGGCTGACGCCGCCAGTTGCCCTGCGCCGCGTCGGGTGGTGATGATTCATGCCGAGGCTGCCCGCGTGGTGGGCGCTTGAGCATGACCATGCCGCTCGGGCTGGTACCTGAGAAGCCCACCGCGGCCGAGGTGCAACCGGTCACGCCGACCGAGGTGTCCTGTCTGCGACGCTGGCGCAGCACCGAACTGCTGGGGCATCAGCAGGAAATCGAGATCGAGCACGGCCAGGCCATCTACCGGCTGCGCTTGACCTCTCTCGGAAAGCTCATCCTCACCAAGTAGCGCTGGGTTCATCGTCCGCTCGGCGATGTCGATCAAGACTGCCTCTCCCTGCTCCCGCTCGGGCTTGCCCTAGGATCAAGTCGCCGCGTGACTCGCCGAAATCTGACAGGTCATCTGTCATTGAACCGGACGCCGACACGCTCATGCGCCTTCATTCCTGTCGCTATACAGGTTCCACAGGCTGGTCGCCCGCACTGCCAGCCGACATGGACAGCCCGCAGACGCTGGTTCTGGCCTTCGGGGCCCGTGCGCTGGGCGATCAGATCGCACCCTTCAACGAACTGCGCGCCGCATTTCCGCACGCTCAGCTTCTCGGTTGCTCGACCTCTGGCGAGATGGCAGGAACGAACGTCGACGACGCGAGCATCAGTCTGGTCGTGGCGCGTTTCGAACATACCCGCCTGCAATTGGCCACGACCGCAGTAGAGACCCCCGCCGATTCACGCACGGCCGGCGAACGCCTGGCCCGTCAGCTCAGCGGCCCTGGACTGCGCGCGGTGTTCCTGCTCTCCGACGGGCTGAATGTGAACGGCACGTCGCTCGTGTCCGGACTGACCAGCCAATTGCCAGCGGGCATCACGATCACCGGTGGGCTGGCCGGCGACGGCAGCGACTTCAAGCACACCTGGGTCCTCTCCGACGGTGTTCCGCAACCGCATCGGATTGCTGCAGTGGGCCTGTACGGTGAACGCTTGCGTGTGAGCAGCGGCTGCAACGGTGGCTGGCTGGACTTCGGGCCGCAGCGACGCATCACGCGCTCGGAAGGCAATGTGTTGTTCGAACTCGACGGCAAGCCCGCATTGGACCTGTACAAGGAATACCTGGGCTCGCTGGCCGCCGGACTGCCGGGCTCGGCGTTGTTGTTCCCGCTGGCGATCCGCCGGCCTGACAGCAGCGGCAAGCCTGTGGTGCGCACGGTGCTGGCCATCGACGAGCAGCGACACAGCCTGACCTTTGCCGGTGACGTCCCCGAGGGATTCGAGGCGCGGCTGATGCGCACGACCGACGAAGGGCTGATCGACAGCGCCGCTGCCGCCGTGGCGCAGGCCTGCAGCGCCATGTCGCCTGCGGGACCGGCGCCAGCGCTGGTGATCTCGGTCAGCTGTGTGGGCCGGCGCCTGGTGCTGGGGGAGCGGACCGAAGAGGAAGTCGAATCGATCAGCGCCGGCGCCCCACCGGGAGCAGTCCACGTGGGCTTCTATTCCTACGGCGAGATCGCGCCAGGACTCGACGGCGGCCCCAGCGAACTGCATAACCAGACGATGACGGTCACCGTCTTCTCTGAAGACTGAACAGTGCAACACAGCAGCATGGGACAGGATCTGCATCCCTTGTTGCTCAGGCAACTGCGCCGAGTGGGCCTGGAGGCCGAGAAGGCTGATGCCTCGCACCCGCAGTTGCCGGCCCTGCTCGAGCGCATCAGCCGTGCCTACGCCGATGCCGATCAAGCGCGCTACCTGCTCGAACGTTCGCAGGAAGTGGCCTCGCGCGAGATGACGCAGCTCTACAACGACCTGAAGGCCAGCCAGAGTCGACTGGCAAGCTTGGTGTCACTGTCGTCGGATTGGATCTGGGAGCAAGACACCGAGCAGCGCTTCCGCTATGTCTCTTCGCACAGTGGCGACACAGGATCGCGGCTCTCCCTGTTGCTCACGGGCAAGCAGGCGTTGGTCGATCTGATGGCCGTCGGCGATGACAACGCCAAGACCTATGCCTCCAGCGTGGTCTCGCGACTGCCCTTTCGCAACGTCACATTGCGAGCACTCACGGCGGAGGGCGAGGCGCTGTACCTGCGCATCAGCGGTGAACCTGTGTTCGAGGGCGACATCTTCCGCGGCTGGCGCGGTGTGGGATCAGATGTCACCCAGGCGACCGTCGCAGAGCAGCAGGTCGTGCAACTCGCTCGCTACGACGAACTGACAGGGTTGCCGAACCGCAGCACGTTCATCGCCCAGCTGGAACTGTCGCTGAATCGAGCTCGTGTGAAGGAGCAGGAGCTGGCGCTGTTTTTCATTGACCTGGACCGGTTCAAGACGGTCAATGACAGCTTGGGGCACGCAGCAGGTGACAGCCTTCTGAAAGTCATGGCAGAGCGCCTTTCCGGCTTGATGCGTGACTCGGACATGGTCGCTCGTTTAGGTGGTGATGAGTTCGTGGTTCTGCTCGACGGCGGCGTCGACACGCACGCGCTGTCCAGCGTGGCCAAACGCATGCTCAACGTGCTCTGCGAACCACTGCGACTGTCGGGCCGGCCGCTCCAAGTCAGCGCCAGCATCGGCATCGGCCTGTACCCAGCCGATGGGACCGATGTCGCAGGCTTGTTGAAAAGCGCAGACACCGCGATGTACCTGGCGAAGTCACGTGGCAAGAACAATTTCCAGTTCTTTACCGCAGATCTGGCCCAGCGTGCTTCACGCCATTTCGTGATGGAAGGTGAACTGCGCCAAGCCGCGGAACGCGGCGAACTGCGCCTTCATTACCAACCTCGCTACAACCTGGACCAGACGGTGATGTGCGGCATGGAAGCCCTGTTGCGCTGGCAACACCCGCAGCGCGGCTTGCTGGGGCCTGGAGACTTCATTGAGCTGGCCGAGGAAAGTGGCCTGATCGTGCCGATCGGTCGCTGGGTCCTGGAAGAAGCCTGTCGCCAGATGCGCCGCTGGCGTGACATCGGATTGAATCCACCGCGATGCTCAGTCAATCTTTCCGTCCGCCAGTTCAGTCACGACGCCATCGTCGACGAGGTCCGGGCTGCACTGGAGCAGGCCAGGCTGGAGTCGGACGCGCTGGAGGTCGAGATCACCGAAAGCATGCTGATGGCCGACACCGAGCGCGCGCAGGCGGTGATGAACAGCCTGCACCAGCTGGGCATCCGCATCGCCATCGACGACTTCGGCACCGGTTATTCGTCCTTGGCCTATTTGAAGCGATTCCCTGCCAAGACGTTGAAGATCGATCGATCGTTTGTGCAGGGTCTGCCAGACGATCGCGACGACGCGGCCATCACCCAGGCTGTCATTGCGATGGCGCACAGTCTGGGCATGCGTGTGGTCGCCGAGGGGGTGGAAACGCAAGCGCAACTGGAATTCTTGCAACACCACCATTGCGACGAAGTGCAGGGCTATCTGCTGGCGCGGCCCCTGCCGCCGGACTCGCTGGCCAGCTTGCTGCCAGCCTGCGTCAGCGCCATCCCGGCAAGAAAAAAGCACCTGGCGTTGCCGCCAAGTGCTTGATCTTCCTACCGTATTTGGTAGGCGCGAATGGACTCGAACCATCGACCCCCACCATGTCAAGGTGGGAAAGCGGGACTTTCCGGGATCTCCGGAGATGCAACTTTCATAGGAGAAAGTGACATCGGAAGTCCCGCGAGGTCTTCTAAAATCCACCCCAGTTTTTGGTACTTTTTTGGTACCTTGCCATCAGGGGTAGGTATGGCCGTCCGCATAGACACAGTCGCGTCGCGCGAGAAGCTGAAGCCTCGGCGAGGCCCTTACTGGCACCGGGTGCTGAAGGGTTGCCACGTTGGCTACCGGAAGATGTCCGCCACCGGACACGGATCCTGGCTCGCTCGGGCACGCGACGAAGAGGCTTCCGTGCAGCACTTGTACAAGCCCCTCGGCGAGTTTCTCGAGCTCGCTGACCACTTGCGCTTCGACGCTGCCGCGAAGGCCGCCCAGGCTTGGTTCGAGCATCTGGGGCGAGGCGGGAACACCAATGGTTCGACAGTGGCG
>LNEY01000006.1 GCA_001464195.1 Burkholderiales bacterium Ga0077547 | reverse complement strand
GACTGGATTGGGTCGAAAGTCCCAGTTCGCCGTCAGTCGGAGCAGTCGTTGGCCGAACATCGTCGCCGACCCGCTGGCCCTCCTACGCACCTTGCCGCCGTAGAACGGCAAGTTCGGAGGTACAGCGGACAGCCGCCCGAGGAGATGGCCAACGTCAGGTATCGGCGCCCACTGACATTCGCCCCCGAAATCTGACCGGCTGCACCCAGTCTCAAGCAGTCACTCAGCCCGGCAGCACACTGCCAACATAGTGACACGTAGCCCGTGGCCGATCCCCGACCCGCCACCGCCCTACATCAACACAATGTCATACCGCTCCGGCGACCCCGCGTTCTCGGCGCGCAGCGAGATGGGTTTGCCGATGAAATCGCTCAGGCCGGCCAGGTGCTGGCTTTCTTCGTCGAGCAGCATCTCGATGACGGCGGGCGTCGCGATGATGCGGAATTCCTTCGGGTTGAACTGCTTGGCCTCGCGCAGGATCTCGCGCAGGATGTCGTAGCACACGCTGCGCGCGGTCTTTACCTGGCCCTTGCCTTCGCAGGTGGGGCATGGCTCGCACAGCATGTGGGCCAGCGATTCGCGGGTGCGCTTGCGGGTCAGCTCGACCAGCCCCAGCTGGGTGAAGCCGCTCACCGTCACCTTGGTGCGGTCGCGCGCCAGCTGCTTCTTGAATTCGGCCAGCACCGCGGCCTGGTGCTCTTCGCGCGTCATGTCGATGAAGTCGACGATGATGATGCCGCCCAGGTTGCGCAGCCGCAGCTGGCGAGCAATCGTTTGCGTGGCTTCGAGGTTGGTCTTGAAGATGGTGTCGTCGAAGTTGCGCGCACCCACATAGCCGCCGGTGTTCACGTCGACCGTGGTCAGCGCCTCGGTCTGGTCGATCACCAAGTAGCCACCTGATTTCAAATCGACCCGCCGCGCCAGCGCGCGTGCGATGTCTTCGTCGATGTTGAACAGGTCGAAGATGGGCCGCTCGCCCTTGTACAAGGCCAGCTTGTCGACCGAGGTGGGCGTGAAGGCCTCGCCAAAGGCCTTGAGCGCGTCGTACTGCTGCTGCGAGTCGATGCGGATGGATTGCGTGGCCTCGTTCGCCAGGTCGCGCAGCACGCGCTGGACCAGGCTCAGGTCCTGGTGCAGCAAGGTGCCGGGGGGCGACTTGAAGCTGCGCTCGCGGACGGACTTCCAGGTCTTGCGCAGGTAGGCGATGTCGTCGGCCAGCTCGGCGTCGGTGGCTTCTTCGGCATTGGTGCGCAGGATGAAGCCGCCGGTGGGGCCACTGCCTTCGGGCAGCTCGGCCAGCACCTTCATGCGGGTGCGCAGTTGCTCGCGCAGCTCGGGCGAGCCGATCTTCTGGCTGATGCCGATGTGGTCGTCTTGCGGCAAGAACACCAGCAGGCGCCCGGCAATGCTGATCTGCGTGGACAGCCGCGCGCCCTTGGTGCCGATCGGGTCCTTGATGACCTGCACGGTGAGCGTCTGGCCTTCGAACACCAGGCGCTCGATCGGCGGGGGCGGTGTCACCACGGTGCCGGCGGCCACGGCGTGGCGCGGGGGCTCGCCGGTCAGCTGAACGTCGGCGGCGTGCAGGAAGGCAGCGCGCTCGAGCCCGATGTCGATAAAGGCCGATTGCATGCCCGGCAGCACGCGCACCACCTTGCCCGCGTAGATGTTGCCCACCAGCCCGCGCTCCAGCGTGCGTTCGATGTGCAGGTCCTGCACTGCCCCGCCTTCAATCACCGCGACGCGTGTTTCTTGTGGGGTCCAGTTGATCAGGATGTCTTGCATGCGGTCGATGGTAGGGGATCGCGGCGCGGCCGAGTCACCACCGCACGCCCACCGCGGCAAGCCCATGATGCCGGTGTAGCTGCCGTCGATGCGTTTCACCCAAGCCCCCGCCGCACCCTGAATGCCGTACGCGCCGGCCTTGCCGAAGGGCTCACCGCTGGCGATGTAGCAATCGATGGTGTCGGCGCTCAGCTCGGCAAAACTCACGCGCGAGGTGCTCACGGCCAGGTGCTCGGCCGCACCCGAAGCCACGGCCACGGCGGTGATCACGCGGTGGGTGCGGCCGCTCAGCTGCTGCAAGATGGCCGTAGCGTCCGCCGCGTCTTGAGGCTTGCCGTAAATGCGCCGGCCCAGCGCCACGGTGGTGTCTGAACACAGGATGGGCGCAGGTGGCAGCTGGCGCTGCTGCAGGCGCTGCCGCGCGGCGTACAGCTTGGCGCGCGTGACGCGCTGCACATAGGCCAGCGGCAGTTCGCCTTGGCGTTCGGCTTCCAGCGCCTCGGCGTCTTCGGTCGCATCAGGCAGCAGCAGCTCACAGCGCACGCCCATCTGCTCCAGCAGCTGGCGCCGGCGCGGGCTTTGCGATGCGAGGTAGACAAACGCGTGGGTGGGGCCGGTGCGGGGCTTCATTCGCGG
>LNEY01000005.1 GCA_001464195.1 Burkholderiales bacterium Ga0077547 | reverse complement strand
CCATCAGCTGCTCGGCCGTCTTGCCGCTGCGCGGCTCGGCCTTCACGGCTTTCAGCTCCAGCCGCAAGTCGGGCGGAAAGCGCTTGGCGTAGTCCTGGTAGGCCTCGTCGGCCCAGGCCGGCTGCCGCTGACCGACGGCGACCAGCAGCAGCTTCACGCGCTGCGCGGGGCTCTCTTCACGGCCGGCTTGGCCGCGCTTTTGCCAGCAGCAGGTCGCTTGGCTGGCGCCGCATTGACAGCTGCGCGGGCACTGGCGGCCTTCTTGGTGGTCGGCTTGTTGACCGCAATGACCTTGATCGGCGCCTTCTTCGCCACACGCGACGACGGCGCGGCGGACTTCACGCCCACGGTGCGTGTGACGCCGGTCTTGGCAGGTGCCGCGCGCTTGGCCGGCGCTGCAGTCTTGCGGGCGGGGGCCTTCTTGGCAGGCGCTTCGGCAGGAGCAGCGGCTGCGGCCTTGCGCGCAGGGGCTTTCTTCTTGGGTTCGGCTGGCACTTCTTCGGCCTTCACCAAGCGCTTCGGCGCGGTGTCGAGCTTGAGCTTGACGGGCTTCTCGCCCCAGATTTCTTCGAGGTGGTAGTACTCGCGGATGTTGGGCTGCATCAGGTGCACCACCGCGGCGCCGCAGTCGACGATGATCCATTCACCGTTGACTTCGCCTTCGGTGCGCGGCACCGGAAAGCCTGCCTGCTTGACCGCGTCGCGCACGCTGGCAGCCAGCGATTTCGTCTGCCGATTGCTGGTGCCCGAGGCGATGATCACGCGCTCGAACAGCGACGACAGGTGTTCGGTGTCGAACACGAGGATGTTCTGGCCCTTGACGTCTTCCAGACCATCGACGATGGCGCGTTGCAGTTTCTTGATGTCCATTCAACTCCTGATGCGCCAGCCGGCGCGTGCCTCGAAATGCGTGGGGCGCGGTGTGTTCACCGGTACAGCCCGTGTTGGTCAATATAGCGCGCCACCTTCGCCGGCACCATCTCGTCGATGGGCAGGCCCGCAGCGCAACGCGCGCGCACCTCGGTGGATGACAGCGTCATCGGCGGCAATTCAATGCTGCGCACCGTGGCCGCAGAGGCCTCAACCTCAGGCGCGCCGGGGCGCTGCGCCACCGCCAGCGTGACCAGGCCCAGCAGTTCGTCCACGCCATGCCAGGTGGGCAAGCCCGCCCGCTGGTCTTGCCCGAGGATCAGAAACCACTGTGCGCCGGGTTGCGCGGCTTGCAGCGCGCGCACCGTGTCGAGCGTGTAGCTCGGGCCGGGGCGATCGAGCTCGATGCGGTCGAGCACGAAGCGGGGTTCACCTTCGATCGCGAGTGCGACCATGGCCTCGCGGTGCGCGGCGTCGGCCAGCCGGCGCGTCTTTTGCCAGGGTTGGCCGGCGGGGATCCAGCGCAGTTCATCGAGCGCCAGGTCTCGCAGGGCTGCCCGTGCCAGCGACAGGTGCGCGTGGTGCACCGGATCGAAGCTGCCGCCGAACAGGCCGATGCGTTTCAAGCGGACCAGTCCGCCCAGTCGCGCGGTCGCAGGAAGTCGCTGTACAGCCGCGCTTCGGGTGTGCCGGCTTCGGGTTTCCAGTCGTAGCGCCACTTCACGATGGGTGGCATCGACATCAGGATGCTTTCGGTGCGCCCGCCCGACTGCAGGCCGAACAGCGTGCCGCGGTCGAACACCAGGTTGAACTCGACATAGCGCCCGCGGCGATAGGCTTGGAAGTCGCGCTCGCGCTCGGTGTACGCGGTGTTCTTGCGGCGCTGCACGATCGGCAGATAAGCGTCGACCATCGCGTTGCCCACGGCCTGCATCATCTCGAAGCTGCGGTCGAAGCCCAGCTCGGCAAAGTCGTCGAAGAACACACCACCCACGCCGCGCGGCTCGTCGCGGTGCTTCAGAAAGAAGTACTCGTCGCACCAGGTCTTGAAGCGCGGGTACTTGTCGTCGCCGAACGGTGCGAGCGCATTGCGGTTGACGCGGTGGAAGTGGGCGGCGTCTTCCTCGAAGCCGTAGTAGGGCGTGAGGTCCATGCCGCCGCCGAACCAGACCACCGGCGCCTTGCCTTCGGGCAGCGCGGCGAACGAGCGCACATTCATGTGCACGGTGGGCACATACGGGTTGCGCGGGTGCATCACCAGCGACACGCCCATGGCCTCGAACGGCGCGCCGGCCAGCTCGGGCCGGTGCTGCGTGGCCGACGGCGGCAGCTTGGGGCCACGCACATGCGAGAAGTTGCAGCCGCCGCGCTCAAGCAGGTCGCCGTCTTCGATCAGGCGCGAGAGCCCGTCGCCCTGCAGGCGCTCGCCCGGCGCGCGGACCCAGCCGTCGGTGCGGAACGGCTGCCCGCTCTCGCGCTCCATCGCGCTGATGATGCGTTCCTGCAGACCCAGCAGGTAGTCTCGAACGGCTTGTGTGCTCATGGTCGGAATGGGTTCAGCGTTTCAACGCGCGGTGGCCGATGTCTTTGCGGTACTGCATGCCGTCGAAGCGGATGGCCTGCAGCAGTTCGTAGGCGCGGGGCTGGGCCTGCCTGACCGAATCGGCGAGCACCGTCACGCACAGCACGCGCCCGCCCGAGGTCAGCAGCTTGCCGTCGCGCAATTCGGTGCCGGCGTGGAACACGATGCCATCGGCCGCTTCGGCCGGGATGCCGTGAATGGCATCGCCCTTGCGCGGCGTGCCGGGGTAGCCCGCCGCCGCGACGACCACGCCGAGTGCGACGCGGCGATCCCAGTGCAGCTCGACCTCGTCGAGCGTTCCATCGGTGGCGTGCGCGAACAGGTCGAACAGATCGCTTTTCAGGCGCATCAGGATCGGCTGCGTTTCCGGGTCGCCCAGGCGACAGTTGAATTCGACCGTGCGTGGCTGGCCGTGCGCGTCGATCATCAGGCCGGCATACAGGAAGCCGGTGAACGGCACGCCGTCTTTCGCCATGCCTTCGATGGTCGGCAGGATGATTTCCTGCATCGCCTTGGCATGCACATTGGGCGTGACCACCGGCGCCGGCGAATACGCGCCCATGCCACCGGTGTTCGGGCCCTCGTCGCCGTCGAGCAGGCGCTTGTGGTCCTGGCTGGTGGCGAGCGACACCACGTTTTTGCCGTCGCACATCACGATGAAGCTGGCCTCTTCGCCCTCGAGAAACTGCTCGATGACGACGCGCGGCACATCGTTGTGTTTCACGTCGAGGCTGGCACCGCTGGCATCGGTGCCCAGCATCCAGTCGATCGCTTCATGGGCCTGCGTCAGCGTGGTGGCCACCACCACGCCCTTGCCGGCGGCCAGGCCATCGGCCTTGATGACGATGGGCGCGCCCTGCTGGTTGACGTAGGCGTGGGCCTGCGCGATGTCGGTGAAGGTTTCGTAGGCAGCGGTCGGGATCTGGTGCCGCTTCATGAAGGCCTTGGCAAAGGCCTTCGAGCTTTCGAGCTGCGCCGCCGCCTTGGTGGGGCCGAAGATGCGCAGCCCGCGGGCACGGAAAAAATCGACGATGCCGCCGGCGAGTGGCCCTTCGGGCCCGACCACCGTCAGCGCGATCTTTTCGCGCTCGGCGAACTCGGCGAGGTCGTTGAAGTCGGTCAGCGGCAGGTTGTGCAGCCTGTGGTCACTGGCGGTGCCACCATTGCCGGGCGCGACATAGACCGTCTGCACCTTGGTCGATTGCAGCAGTTTCCAGGCGATCGCATGTTCGCGTCCGCCGGAGCCGATCACGAGGACTTTCATTCGGACAGCTCGGCGTTGTGGAACACCGCCTGCGCATCGTCCAGGTCTTCCATCGCATCGAGCAGTTTCTGCATGCGGATCGCATCTTCACCGGTGATTTCCACCGTGTTCTCGGCACGCATCGTCACTTCAGCCACCTCGGGTTTCAGGCCGGCCGCTTCGAGCGCCGACTTGATGGATTCGAATTCCTGCGGCGCGGTGATGACCTCGATCGAGCCATCATCGCCCGTCACGACGTCGTCGGCACCGGCCTCCAGCGCCACCTCCATCACCTTGTCTTCACTGGTGCCGGGCGCAAAGACCAGCTGCCCGCAGTGCTTGAACTGGAAGGCCACCGACCCTTCGGTGCCCATGTTGCCGCCGTACTTGCTGAATACATGCCGCACTTCGGCCACGGTGCGCACCTTGTTGTCAGTCATGGTGTCGATGATGACGGCCGCACCGCCGATGCCATAGCCCTCGTAGCGGATCTCTTCGTAGCTGACGCCTTCGAGGTTGCCGGTGGCCTTGTCGATGTTCTTCTTGACGGTGTCGGCCGGCATGTTGGCGGCCTTGGCCTTGTCGACCGCCAGCCGCAACCGCGGGTTCAGCGCCAGATCGGCGCCGCCCAGGCGTGCCGCCACCGTGATCTCACGGATGATGCGCGTCCAGATGCGGCCGCGCTTTTCGTCCTGGCGACCCTTGCGGTGCTGGATATTGGCCCACTTGGAATGTCCGGCCATGAAATGGCGCCTCCTGCACAGGCTTCGCCGTACCGCGGCCTGCCGTGTTTTGTTGGATAGACTGCGATTTTACGTGCCCGCCCTGGCGCTTCTGTGCGCTGGCTCACGTTCCGTCCCCGACCTACTGGAGCAGCCCCATGGCCGAGCCGATCCTGGTTGCCAAGCATGGCGACACCGAGTGCTTCCTGTTGCCTGCGCTGGCCAACCGCCACGGGCTGATCACCGGCGCCACCGGCACCGGCAAGACGATCACGCTGCAGACCCTGGCCGAGAACTTCAGCCTGATCGGCGTGCCGGTCTTCATGGCCGACGTGAAAGGCGACCTGACCGGCATCACGCAGGCCGGCAAGATCAGCGACAAGCTGGCGGCGGTGCTCAAGGAGCGTGGCCTGGCCACACCGGTCTCGGCCGCCTGCCCGGCGACGCTGTGGGACGTCTTCGCGGGTGACGCCAAAGCGGACAAAAAGGCCCAGGGTCACCCGGTGCGCGCGACCGTCAGCGACATGGGCCCGCTGATGCTGGCGCGGATGCTGGCGCTCAATGAAACGCAGCAGGGCGTGCTGAGCCTGGTGTTCAAGATCGCCGACGACAACGGCCTGCTGCTGCTCGACCTGAAAGACCTGCGCGCAATGCTGCAGCACGTGGGCGAGAACGCGAGCCAGTTCACCACCGAATACGGCAACGTCAGCGCCGCCAGCGTCGGCGCGATCCAGCGCGGCCTGCTGCAAATCGAGGAACAAGGCGGCGACCGATTCTTCGGCGAACCGATGCTCAACATCGCCGACTTCATGCAGACCGAGGGCGGCAAGGGCGTGATCAACATCCTGGCCGCCGACCAGCTGATGAACAGCCCGCGGCTGTACTCGACCTTCCTGCTGTGGATGCTCTCCGAGCTGTTCGAGCAGTTGCCCGAGGTGGGCGATCTGGAGCAGCCCAAGCTGGTGTTCTTCTTCGACGAGGCGCACCTGCTGTTCAAGGAGGCGCCCGCCGCGCTGGTGGAGCGCATCGAGTTGGTGGTGCGCCTCGTGCGCAGCAAGGGTGTGGGCGTCTATTTCGTGACGCAAAACCCGCTGGACATTCCCGACACGGTGCTGGCCCAGCTCGGCAACCGGGTGCAGCACGCGCTGCGCGCCTTCACGCCACGGGACCAGAAGGCCGTCAAGGCGGCCGCCAGCACGATGCGTGCAAAGCCTGGCCTGGACATCGAAACCGCCATCACCGAGCTGGCCGTGGGCGAAGCGCTGGTGAGCTTCCTCGACACCAAGGGCCGCCCGAGCATCACCGAGCGGGTGTACGTGCTGCCCCCCGGCAGCCAGATCGGGCCGATCACGCCGCAACAGCGGCAGGCGCTGATCGCCAACTCGCTGGTGGCCGGGGTGTACGAGAAAGCGGTCGACCGGGAATCGGCCTACGAAAAGATCAAGGGGCGAGCCAACGCAGCCGCCGCAGAGGCGCAAGCAACGGCTCAACCGGCTCCAACCGCTGCAGGCAAGGCCGAGGCACCTGCCGAAGCCGGTGGTGGTGGCGGCGGCATGTTCGGCGGCCTGAGCGACATGCTGTTCGGCAGCACCGGCCCGCGCGGCGGCGTGCGCGAAGGGCTGGCGCAGTCGATGGCCAAATCGGCGGTGCGCACCATGGGCACCACCGTCGGCCGCGAAATCATCCGTGGCGTGCTGGGCAGTCTGCTCGGGGGGCGTCGGCGATGAATTTGATCAAGCGGTTGCTGGTGGCCATCGTGGTGTCGGCCACGCTGGCCCTGGCAGCAGGGCGGCTGGGCTGGCTAGAGGGCCCGGTGCCGAACGATCTGGGCGTCACGGAAGGCCGTTTGAAACCCCCCGCGCGTGTGCCGAACAGCGTGTCCAGCCAGGCCGATCCCGCCAGCAAGGCGTTCATCGAGCCGCTGCAGGCGAAGTTCGGTGACCGCGATGGCCGCGCCACACTGGCGGCCCTGCAGACCATCGTGCAGGCCATGCCGGGGGCCGAGGTCGTCAAGTCCGACGGCCCCTATCTCTATGCGCAATTCACCAGCATGTGGTTTCGGTTCGTCGATGACACCGAGTTCTGGTTCGACGCAGGCGCAGGCGTCGTCCACGTGCGTTCGGCCTCGCGGCTGGGCGAGAGCGACCTGGGCGTCAACCGCGCCCGCATCGAATCGATACGGGCGCAGCTGGCCGCCTCGCCCTGACGGGTCGGTTCCCCCGCCAGGCGCACGCTGGCTTCAACGACGATGGCCGCGGTCGTCGCGGCGATCATCGCGGCGGTCGTCTCGGTCATCACGGTGATCGCGCCGATCATCGCGGTCGTAGTGTCCGCGGCCATGGCGGTGATCCCAGCGGTCACGTCCTGCATGGGCGTAGCGGTGCGGTACATACCCGTACGGCGCATAAACGTACGGCCGCTGATAGACGACGCGCGGGGGCGGCGCATACACCACCGGCGGCGCAACGTAGACGCGCGGCGCGTAACGGTGACCGCGGTCGTGCCCGTAGCCATTGGAAATCACGGCGCCAATGTATGGGTCGCCGATCGAAACCGACCAGTTGATGTTGTCGCGCGCCTGGGCAACGCCAACGCTGGACAAGGCGATCGCCGCCGCAGCGGCCAGGAACAGTTGCTTCTTCATCGTGAGGCTCCTTGCACACCGATGTGGTGTGTGCGTCTACAACGCGGGCCGCAGTGACCGTCGTTGACCCTGCGTGTGTGAAGGCAGGTAAAGACATGTGAAGCGACGCAGCCCCGAAGCGCCCGAAAGCCGCTGCGCTGCAGCGACTGCGATGGGTGACAAGGGATAATTCCGCATGACCGCACCGACCCGCCCACCCCTGCCCGACGACGCCAAGACCAGTAACTTCTTGCGACAGGTGATCGAGCGCGATCTGGCCCAGGGCACCTACGCTGGCCGCACGTTTGCAGGCACACCGGGCGACGCGGCGCACCACGCCACCGGCCCGCTGGACCCCGCGCGCATCCGCACCCGTTTTCCGCCTGAGCCCAACGGCTACCTGCACATCGGCCACGCGAAAAGCATCTGCCTGAACTTCGGCCTGGCGCGCGACTACGGCGGCGTGTGCCACATGCGCTTCGATGACACCAACCCCGAGAAGGAAGAGCAGGAGTACGTCGACTCGATCCTCGACGCGGTGAAGTGGCTGGGCTTCGGCTGGGAGACGCCGGATCCGCTGAACCCCGGCGCCACGCGCAGCCACCTGTACTACGCCAGCAACTACTTCGACTTCATGTACCGCGCCGCCGAGGCGCTGATCAACGCCGGCCACGCCTACGTCGACGAGCAGACGCCCGAACAGATGCGCGCCAACCGCGGCGACTTCACCACGCCCGGCACCGACAGCCCGTTTCGGACCCGCACGCCGGCGGAAAACCTGGCCCGATTCCGCGAGATGCGCGACGGCAAGTTGGCCGATGGCGCGGCGGTGCTGCGCGCGAAGATCGACATGGCCTCGCCCAACATCAACCTGCGCGACCCGGCGATCTACCGCATCAAGCGCGCCACGCACCACAACACCGGCGACACCTGGTGCATCTACCCGATGTACACCTACGCGCACCCGATCGAGGACGCGCTGGAAAACATCACCCACAGCATCTGCACGCTCGAGTTCGAAGACCAGCGCCCCTTCTACGACTGGCTGCTCGACACGCTGTGCGCGCTGGGCTTGACCAAGCAGCCACGCCCGCACCAGTACGAGTTCGCGCGGCTCAACATCACCTACATCGTCACCAGCAAGCGCAAGCTCAAGCAGCTGGTCGACGAAGGGCATGTGCAAGGCTGGGACGATCCGCGCATGCCCACCATCGTGGGATTGCGGCGGCGCGGCTACACCCCCGAGAGCCTGCAGCTGCTGGCCGAGCGCAGCGGCGTCAGCAAGGCGGGCGGCTGGCTCGACTACTCGGCCATCGACATCGCGCTGCGCGACGACCTCGACCCGAAAGCCGCGCGTGCCTGCGCCGTGCTCGACCCGCTGAAGCTCAAGCTGACCAACTTTGCAGACGTGTTCGGCAACGCCGCACACCAAGAGCCCTGCCACGCCCCGGTGCATCCGGGCCACCCCGAACGCGGCCAGCGCGACTTCGTGCTGACCCACGAGGTGTGGATCGAGCGCGAGGACTTCATGGAGGAGCCCAGCAAGGGCTTCTTCCGCCTGAGCCCGCCGCGCGTGGATGCCGCAGGCGTTGCGCAGCCCGGCAGCAAGGCACGGCTGAAATACGGCTACGTGATCGAGTGCACCGGTTGCGAGAAGGACGAGCAAGGCCGCATCACGGCCGTGCTGGCCACGCTGGTGCCCGACACCAAGAGCGGCACGCCGGGCGCCGATGCGGTGAAGGTCAAGGGCGTGATCACCTGGGTGAGCGTGGCCACAGGCATTGCGGCCGAGGTGCGGCTGTACGACCGGCTGTTCACCGAGGCCCAGCCCGATGCCGGCGGCCGCGATTTCCTGAGCGTGCTGAACCCGAACAGCAAGACCACGGTGACCGCCTACCTCGAGTCGTCACTGGCTTCGGCTCAGGCGGAGGACAGGTTCCAGTTCGAGCGCCACGGCTACTTCGTCGCGGACCGCAAGGACCACACCGTTGCGCGCCCGGTGTTCAACCGGACCACGACGCTGAAGGACACCTGGGCGAAGGGGTGATGCGGGGAGCGGGGTGTGCTTGAAGTCAGGCGACCCGGCGACGCGAGATTCTGCGGCGCGCCTCGTTTCGGCGTACCCGCCAGCCCAACGCGCCCAGCCCTGCCAGTGTCATCCAGGCGGTCCCCGCCTCGGGCACCGGTGCAGCCGTGCCATAAAGGAATTGCGCACCGGCGATGTCGTCCTCACGCAGTTGCTGGGTAATGTGGTCCAGGTTGCTGCAGTTTTCCGTGGGGTAGCCGCACATCACAGCACTGGCATCACTCGTGTGCAGCAAGCCCAGCGTGTGACCGATCTCGTGCAAGGCCAGGCCGTTGATGTCGTTCATGTAGTAGCCGCCGCCGGCGGGATACAGCTGCAGCTCCGAGCCTTCAGGACCACTGGCCAGCTGGAAACCCACCTCGGTGTTGAACAGCAGTTCGCCTGAACCTGTACCTCCATTGGGTGGCGGCGAATAGCCCACCGCGGCGGAAAACGAATTGCTGAAGCTGAAGGCTCCGACACGGATCATCGGGCTGGTGGCCGCCGGGTCATTGATCGGCAAACCGGAACTGTCGGTACCGACGAACTGGAAACTCACATTCGCCACGGCAGACCATTTGTCAAACGCCGCTTGCAACGTGGATTGCAAACTGAGCAGGCTGATGCTGCTGGTGTCGTTGCTGTTGGCCGGGTCGGCGTAGAAATTGGGCAGAGTGAGCGTGCTGACCCCCGGGCAGGCATCTCCGCAGTACGTGCTACCCGGCGTGCCTGCTGCCATGAACCCCCACGTCACAACCCCTCCTGGCGTGCCGGCGGCCAAGGAGGCGCCCCACTTGTTGTAGTTGTCGCCGCCTTCGGGAATGACGGTGTAGGCCTGCGCGGCGGTGGCACAGATGAACCAGGCGGCGGCGACCATGCCCGAGCGGGTGTTGCGGATGAGGGGGGACGACATACGGAATCTCCAAGCGATAGAACTGAGATGGTGTGCCCGAGGTACGCCTTGGTGTCGCCTCGGCAGGGCCGTCCAGCGGCTAGCCGAATTATCGCAGGTTCGCAAACAGGCCGCAAGCGGTCACCCCGGGGATGGGGGGTGGCTGACCGCCACGACCACACCCGCCGCGCGCCCGGTGTTCAACCGGACCGCGACGCTGAAGGACACCTGGGCGAAGGGCTGATGCGGCGATTGGATGTGCTTGGCCGCGCTGCGCACTGACAATCGCACCATGACCTATCTTCTGCCACAGCATCCCTTCTCGTTGTCAGCCTGGACCCGAGCAACGTTCAGCCTGGTCTTGATCCTGGGGCTGTCCGCCACTCTGATCACCGGCACCGCACAGGCGCAGACCGGCACGCCGCCCCCCTTGGCCACCGTGGCCAGCGTGGACCTGGATCGCTACGTGGGCCGCTGGTACGAGATCGCGCGGTTTCCCAACCGCTTCCAGAAGGACTGCAGCGGCCCGGCCACCGCCGACTACGCGCTGCAGGCGAATGGCCGCGTGCAGGTGACCAACCGCTGCCCGCTGGCAGACGGCAAGACCGACGAGGCTCTCGGCGAGGCGCGACGCATCGGCGGCCCGGGCTCGCCGAAGCTGGAAGTGCGTTTCGCGCCCGCCTGGCTGTCGTGGCTGCCCATGGTCTGGGGCAACTACTGGGTGATCGACCTCGATCCCGCGTACACCCTGGCCGCGGTGAGCGAGCCGACACGCGAGTACCTGTGGGTGCTGGCGCGCCAGCCGCAGGTGGATGCGGCGAGTTGGGATGCACTGATGGTGCGTCTGCGTGCACAGGGCTTCGACCTCTCGAAGCTTCAGAAAGCGGGCGGCGGCAGCCCGCCTTGAATCAGGCTTTGGCGCAGACCACTAAGGACACCTCGGCGCAAGACCAGAGCGGCGAAGCTTCCAGCCGAACACGCCCAGCCCGGCCAACATCAGCGCCCACGTGCCGGGCTCCGGAACAGGGGTCGTCAAATCGATACCTGGCAGCGACTTGATGGTCCAGCCGGTCACCGGATTGCCTTGGGCATCGAGCACTGCGCTGATGCCGCCCCATCGCAAGGTGTGGGAGAAATCGGCAGTGCCTTCGTGATCGACGGATTGCCCCCAGCCTGCGTTGCCGCCGACCTTGGCATAAGTCGTTGCGCTCAGGGTGTACGAACTCCAGGATCCGAACTGGAAGGGGATGCTCACGTTCCAGGTGCCGGCAACGCCGTTGCCCTTGACCACTGTGCCTTGGAAATCGCTTGAGACATCACGGCATTGTTGAGCGATGGTGGTGCAGTCCGGGTTCGTGCTGAGACCCGTCGCATTGAAGCCCACCCACGCCCTGCCATCCGTGATCGCGAAGGTCACGGGGTTATAGAAACCCGTGTCCAGCGTCACATCGCCCGTCACGATGAGCGGCACGATCATCGAGCCGGTGGTGCCGGTCAGCGCAGCATTGGGAGACGGGATCAAAAACGGAACCGTCACCGAGGCGTCGGCACTGGCCAGCCCACCCACGCCATACGTGCCCTGATCGATGGAAGCGACATGGCGCGCCGACGAAAACAGCGAAATCTGTTTGGCATCCACGGAGCCGAAAGCCGTCGCGTAGTGATCGGACGAATAGACGCTGGAACTCCCCGGCGGCGACATCGTGTGATCCTCTGCCTGAAGACTGCCCTGTAGCAGCGTGCCTGGAATCGTCTCGCTGAAGGACTTCTGGTCGTGGTACGCGTTGACGAACAGATTGAGGGTCACCTGGCCTTGCTGCGCAGAGGCAGCGGACGAGGCCAACGTGGCGAGGACAAGGGTAACGGCACGGATATCCATATCGATACATCTCCGAATGTGATTGCCAAGCTTCGCCGCCTGCCCATGCCGGCCAAGGCGTACCGGACCGTCAGACAGAAACACGACTTTACGACCACTGCATGCCGTCCGGTACATCACGCCACCGGCCCGCTCACCCCCTGGTTGAGGGGGTCATGCATCGCCGCGGCCACCAGCGCCTGCATCCTTCCCGACGCTCTAGGGCAATACCGTTCCCGAACTGCCGCGGGTGGACTCCGGCGTTGCCATGCGGGCCGACTTGAACAAGGCGACGGTTTCCTCCACGAGTTGATCGACCGTCAAGGCAGCAGTGAGGCGCACGGTGGCGACAAACGTCTCTTTTCCGTTGGTGATGAAGTGCACCACCGTGTGATCGATACGCTCCTGCCCCGGCACGCGCGTTTTCACGACGAGGTACGAGCCCAGCAAGCCCGAGGTGATCGGGTAATCGCTGCGCTTGGCAGCCTCGGCATTGATCCCAGCCGTGCGCAGGTCATTCAGCAACGCCCGGTAATAGGGCTGCGCCTCGGTCGCACCGTCGAGCGGCTTGTCGACGTTGATGAAGTACCGCAGCGTGTCGCCTTCCCAGGCTGCCAACACCTGCTTCTCCCGCCCTTCGCGGGTGATGGTTTGCACCGTCATGTCCACGCCTTCGGGCGCATCGATGGCCAGACCCTCGGGAAGCACCAGGGCCTGGCTGGAGGCCACCAGCCCCCACGCCAGCAACGCAGCAATCAGGAGGCGGCGCGCGAACATGGGCACTGTCTCAGCCGCGCAGGCCGCTTTCGCCCGGGTGCTCGGGCATCACCACCGGCGTGGCCGGCTTCCAGCCCTTCTTGCGGTGCTCGGCCACCACGTTGGTGTAGATGCCGCCGCGCACGTACCAGCGCGCGGTGATGCGGGCGTAGCGTGGCTGCGTGACGGCCACGATCTTCGTCAGGATGTCGTTGGTGACCTTCTCGTGGAAGGCCCCCTCGTTGCGGAAGCTCCACATGTACATCTTCAGGCTCTTGAGCTCCACGCACAGCTGGTCGGCCACCATGTCGATGACGAAGTGCGCGTAGTCGGGCTGGCCGGTCAGCGGGCACAGGCAGGTGAACTCCGGGATCTGGAACTGGATCGCGTAATCGCGTTCCGGCGCCGGATTGGGAAACACATGCAGGTCTTTCGACGGCGCGGTCGGCGGGTTGATCGGCGCGGCGCGCTGCTTCGCAGGCTCGGGTTTGATCGCTTTGGTGTGTCGCGGCATGGCAGGAACTCGTTGAGAAGAAGTCAGGGGATGCCCACGGTCTTGTGCGTCTGCACGCTGAGCCGCCATTGCGGGTGCGCCAGACAGTAATCGATGGCCAGCCGGGTGTTGCGGCGCTGTTCCAGGCCGTCCATCGGCTGCAGAAAAAAGAGTTCGAAGTCGAGCCCCGCAAAGCGCTCGGGCAGCGCGGCGGGTTGCGGGTACACCAGCTTCAGCTCGTGGCCGCGCGTCAGCACCACCAGGGCATCGGCCTTCGGGCTCACGCAGATCCAGTCGAGACCCGCAGGCGCCGGCTGCGTGCCATTGGTCTCGACGGCGACCTCGAAGCCCAGCGCATGCAGCGCATCGATCAGCGGCGCGTCGAGTTGCAGCAGCGGCTCGCCGCCGGTGCACACCACCAGTGGCCTGCTCGGCCGCCCCGCTGGCCAGTGCCGCGCGATATGTTCAGCCAGCGCAGCAGGCGTGTCGAACTTGCCGCCGCCCGGGCCATCGGTGCCCACGAAGTCGGTGTCGCAGAAGTTGCACACCGCACTGGCGCGATCGGCCTCGCGGCCCGACCACAGGTTGCAGCCGGCAAAGCGGCAGAACACCGCCGCACGACCGGCCTGGCCGCCCTCGCCTTGCAGCGTGTAGTAGACCTCTTTGACGGCGTAGGTCATGGCTTGCAGCTCGACATCACATCGGCCCGGTCAGTGCGATATCGCCCACCGACACGGTGGCGCCGCAGCCAGGTGTCTCGAACAGATCGACGCGGTCGAGCTGCGGCAACTCGCGGCGTGCCTGTTCGGCGATCCAGGCAGCGATGCCGGCGGTGTCTCCATCGGCGAGGTCGGCAATCTCATGAATCGGCTGGTGATCGAGCTGCTTGAAGATCGGGTTGAACGCCGACTTCACATCGCCGAAATCGACCGCCCAGCCCAGCAGCGCATCGAGCGGTGCCGCGAGATGCAGCCGTAGCGTGTAGGTGTGGCCGTGCAGGCGGCGCAGGCCGCTGCCATCGGGCGCGTGCCGCAGCTGCACCGCGGCGTCGAGCGTCATCTGCTTCCAGATGCGGTGCAACACGCCATCGAACACTGCGCCGCAGCTGCCGGTCTCGTACACCGTGACGGTGGCAAGGCCCTGCAACTGCGGCACCAGGCGCTCCCACAACCAGCTGGCGAGCCATTCGCTGGTCGGGTTGGCGAGCCCCGGCAGGTCGTTCAGGCAACCGTAGTTCAACTGGTGGTGCAGCGGCGCCCAGATCGCGTCGAGGTCGTCGTGGCTGAGGGGCCGCGCGCATCACTCGTGCGCACATGCAGCACCGCCTCGAAGCCGTGCCCGTGCATCGTTCCGCACTTGTGGCCGAGCGGCACATTCGGCAACCAGTGTGCCGACTGGAAGGCATAGCGGCGCCACAGCGTCACCTGCCCCGCCGCATCGAGCTGGGCACCTCGTTGCGCGGTGCTTTGCACGCCGAGCTCGGCGGGGCCGGGCAGATCGAGCCGGTCGCGCATCCAGCGCGCCAGATGCGCGTCGGTCGGGTTGGGCACCTGATCGTTGAGCAGACGGTGGTCGAGCAGCGCCGCGCTGGCCTGAAGCACGTCGCGCAATCGTTCGACTTCACCACCTGGAAACGCGGCCCAGTTGGCAGGCAGTGAAGCGCGCAACTTGGCGACGAATCCATGCCCGTGCAAGCGGCCCGAGGGGTGCCCTGCGGGCAAGGCCTCGATCTGCCGCGCGGCCTCGAAGCCGGCCTGCGCACAGAACACCGTGTTTGTAGTCAATGGCAGGGACAACGATGCCGGCACGGTCAGACCATCCCGAAGCGCGCGAGCAGCGGATCGGGCGCACCCGCCTCGGCAAAGCCCTTGGCGCGCAGCACGCACGAGTCGCAGCCACCGCACGGCCGGCCGTCGGGGCCGGGGTCGTAGCAGCTGCTGGTCTGCGCGTAGTCGACGCCCAGACGCAGGCCCTCCTGAATGATCTGTGCCTTGCTCAACGAGATGAGCGGCGCATGGATCTTCAGGCGCTGCGTGCCCTCGACGCCGGCCCGGGTCGCCAGGTTGGCCATGGTCTCGAAGGCCGCGATGTAGTCGGGCCGACAGTCCGGATAGCCCGAGTAGTCGAGTGCATTGACGCCGATGAAAATATCGGTCGAGCCCAGTGTTTCGGCCCAGGCCAGGGCAAAGCTGAGGAACACCGTGTTGCGCGCCGGCACGTAGGTGATGGGAATGCCGTGCGACATCTCATCGGCGCTTCGGTCCTTCGGTACGTCGATGTCCGCGGTCAACGCCGAGGCGCCGAAGGCCCGCAGATCGATCTGCGCGGTGACGTGCCTGGTGACGCCCAACGCGCGCACGATGGCATCGGCCGCGTGCAGCTCATGCACATGGCGCTGGCCGTAGCGAAAGCTCAGCGCGCAGGGCTCGAACCCGCGCTCACGCGCGATCGCCAGCACGGTCGAGGAATCGAGCCCTCCGCTCAGAAGCACCACGGCGGGTGGCCGGCTCGCCACGCTTTGTTCCATCCACGCACTCCGCAACACTGATTCGTTGAACAGCGTGCGAGTTTAGGGTCTGCCCCAGGTCGCCCTGGAACAGAACGGGGCGATTCACTTCAACGCGACGGGCTGCCCGGGGCGACTGAAGTCGCTGAAGGAGACCCCGTGGGCGCGCTCGCCGGCACAAAGCGCTCTGCGTCTGCGCGATCGCGGTAGTCCTGCATCAGATTGAAGAGCTCGACATCCGCCAGCCCCAATAACGGATCGCGCTGCCAGAGCACCTCACCCACGCCCTTCTTGCGGTAGCGGTCCAGCAGCTCCGCGTTGAGCTGGACCAGCCGGCCGTTCTTGACGGTGCAGGCAGCCACCTGCGCCGCCTGATCGTCGTGTTGCCGCTGCAGCTGCAGTTGCTGCTCGTTGCGCAGCCGAGTGAATTGCGCCAGCTCCTGCGCCTTCTGTGCCAGTGCCTCGTCACCGAGTCGCTTCTGCTCTGCCAGTTGCTTTTCGAGCGCCGCGACGCTGCTCAGCAATTGGAGGCGCGCCGCTTCAGACGTTTTCAGGCCTCCGCTGGCCTTGCGCAAGGCCTCGTCGCGCGCCCCTGCCTGCCGGGCCTGCTCGGCGAGCTGCGCATCCAGCTCAGCCTTTTCGGCCTCGACCTTCGCCTTGGCCGCCTGCGCGTCTTGCACCTGCTGCCGCAGGCCCTGCAGCTGAAGCTGCGCCCTGCGAGCAGCTTTCTGCGCATTCTTGTCCTCGGACTGCGCCAGCCCCTCGGTCGAGGTCACCACGGTGGCCACGGCCATCAACGCCAACGCCCAGTTGCGAACGGCCATCATGATGCTCAGAACTTCAGGTTCAGGTCGAACTGAAACACATCGATCGACAGCGGCGGACCCGAGATCGAATCCCCGCTGAAGTAGCGAAACGCCACGGCGGTGTTCTTTGCAACGCCATAACTGGCGCCGAGGATGTAGCCCCGCGCGTCGGTGCCGCCAAGTCGGAAATCGCTGTCGGTGTAAGCGTCCAGCAGGGCGTCGCGCTCGACGCGCTTGTAGGCAGCGCTGACCTGCCACTCGTGCAGTGCTTTCACCTCGGCCTCTCCCAGGGCCAGCTGCAAGTGGTACGCATTGACTTGTTTGTCGACATCGACGCCCACACGCTGGCTGACCTCGCGGCGGTTGAAGCCCAGGTTGCGCACGAAGTCGCCCGTCACGATGAGCCGCTTGCCGGCGATGGACGGCAGATCGACCTGGCCGGTCGCATTCAGCAAGTGGTACTCGGCGGCCAGCCCGAGCAACGGCCGCAACACATCGGAAGAGATGTTGTAGTAGCTGTTGCCCTTCTGCGCGAAGGCCGGCGCCGTGCTTTCCCGTGCCGATGAGCCGGGCGCGCTGACCTTGCCGAGCAGATTGACATAGTGGTAGTAGCCAAGGCCGACGCGGGCGCCGATGCTGCGCGGCGAGGGTGCGAGGGTCGCACCCAGCTGTCCGCCGAACAACCACTTGTCAGCCGACGAGAGCTCGACTTCCTGGACCGGCAGCGCGGCCAGGGTCGCGAAGCCACGAATGGCCGACGTGAGCTTCGGCGTCCACTGCAAGGCGACGCCATCGAAGCTCAGATCGTTCGCCCAGAGCAGATTGGTCCCGAACCAGGGGTTGCCAAACCGACCTGCCGTTGCACTGAACTCATCGCGATGCCGATAGCGCACATAAGCACGATCGATCAGCACCGTGTAGCGGTTGTTGTAGGTGCCCAGCGTCTGGTTCGAGGACACCGGCTCGGTGGCGCTGCCGGTCGTCAGGCGCACCCCCGCTGACCAATGCTCGTCGATGGTCGCCGTCAGCCCGATGCGGGCGCGCACCCGAAGTCGCTCGCGGTCTTCGCTGGTGTTCAGCAATGACAGCGCACGGCTGCGGTTGGTGTCGAGAATGCTGAGTGCCGCGGCGTTGTCGTTGGAAAAGCGATCCAGCTGCGTGCGCACGCGCAGGTCACCGTCCCATTCGAGGCGGCGCACCCAGCCCGGGATCGCGCCCGGACCCGACCAGCCTTCGCGGAACGCCTGGGCGGCCAGTTCGAGGCGTATCTCTTCCTTCAATTCCTTGCGCACGAACTCGGGGATGTAAGGCACACGCACCGTGGCGGGCGCAGGCTGGCTGGAGCCCGCAGCGCCGGTCGCTGCGGGCGATGGCGCTGCGGCCCATCCAGGGGCCACTGGTGCGGCGGCAGGCGCCCCGGAGGCTGGCGTCACCGGCGCCACACCGGCCTCGCTGAGCAGGGCATTGCCCGCCTCGCGAGGGAGGACGCCTTGCGAGACGAGCTGAGAGATCAGCTTGGACATCGTCGCACGCACCTTGTCGATCTCGGACTCCTGCGCGGCAGCGGGCACCGTCACCCAGGTGGTCATGGCCAGCGCAGCAGCCAGGCGTTGCAAAGGGATCTTCATACGCGGTGGGGAGGTGAATACGCAGTCAATGGGTGATGGGGCGTGCGGATGCGAGCGATCAAGAGCGGTTGCTCAGCCGCAGCTGCATCGGCCTCATCGAGCTCGGTGGGACGTCTTTCAGCGGCGTCATGTCGAGCAGGGTCAGCTGGATCAGGTCGTCCACCTTCGGGTCGCCCGATCCGCTCACGATGTCGGCCTTCTGCACGCGCCCGTCATCGCCGAGCCAGATCTTCACGACGACCCTGAACTCTTCCTTCAGTACCTTGCGGTTGCGCAACAAGGCCTCGTAGAACTGGCGCTGCAGCAGGCCCGAGTAGTAGGCGCCGCCGCCTCCACCGGTGGTCAGATAGTCGCGCCCGCCCTTGTTGCCCGCCAGGCCGAATCCGTCGGAGCCGGCGCCGCCTTCCGCGTCAACACCGAGAGGCTTGTCCGATGCAGGCTTCTCGTCAGCGGCCTTCGGCTCGTCCGGCTTGGGCTCATCCTTGGGCTGGTCGATCTTGACCTCCTCCTTCACCTTGGGCGGCTCGGGTGGCTTCTCGGGCGGCTTGGGCGGCGGCGGAGGTGGTGGCTGCTTGATCAGTGCAATCTGCTGCACGCCGGAGGGCTTGGCGGAGGGTCCTGACAGGAACTTCATCAACAACAGCGTCGCCCCAACCAGCAGGGCCACCAGCGCCAACGCGAGCCCAGCCGTCTTGATCCATGAACGGCCGGGCGTTGCATCGTCCTCGTAGTCGTCCATCGTCGGTCGTCCGCACGCCGCGGCGTGCTACTTCACCAGGCGCTGGGTGACCAGGCCGAGCTGGGTGATGTCGAGTCGTCCCATGAGGTCGAGCACATCGACGACCTTTTCGTAGTGGACTTTCGCGTCGCCCTTGATGACCACCGGAAAGCTCGGATTCACTGCCTTCAGCTGGCGCAGGCGATCTTCCAGCTCCTGCATCGTCACCGGGTAGGTGTCGAGGAAGATCTGGCCGTCGTCGCGGATGGTGATGGCCTTGGTCTGCGGCTTGGCGAGGCTGGGCGCCGCACTGGCCTTGGGCAAGTTGACCTTGATGCCCTGCACCGAGGCCGTCGTCATGATGATGAAGATCACGAGCAGCACGTAGCTGAGGTCGAGCATCGGCACGACATTGATCTCGTCGTAGGGCTTGCCGGCGGCCTGCATCTTCATGGTGTGGGCCTCAGACCGAGTGGTTCTCGGCGATGCGAGTGATGAACTCGTCGACGAACACCTGCATGTCCGAGGTCAGCTCGGAGATCTTGCTCTGCAGGTAGTTGTAGCCAAAGAGGCAAGGGATGGCGACGGCCAGACCCGCCACCGTGGCCACCAGCGCTGCGGCGATGCCCGGCGCGATGGCGTTCACGTTCACGTCGCCCGCTGCGGCAATGGCTGCAAAGGTGATCATCACGCCCACCACCGTGCCGAGCAAACCCAGGAACGGCCCGCCAGCGATGGAGATGGTGAGCACCACCATCTGGGCGTTGAGGCGCTGCAGCTCACGCACGAGCCGCGCATCGATGGTCGCGCGGATCGCATTCAACGACGGGTCGGTGAGCGTCGGGGCACGCCCCTCCTTCGCGTAGACCGCAAAGCGCTCCCGCAGCTCGTGGGCGCCAGCCGCGTACAGCCGATAAAGCGAGGAGTAGCGGTAGGCCCGGGCCGTTTCTTTCTCTGCCTTCTCCACCGCAGCATCCTGAGCACCAGGGCGGATGGAATTCACCAGCTTCTCGAACTGCGCCTTGAACCGTTCGTTGTCCCGGGCCGCCTTGTTCACGAGCATGGCCTTGGTGATCATCACCCAGAAGCTCACCACGAACATCACGGCCAGGATCGCGATGACCACCCAGCCGTCGATCGTCACCGCGCCGAGCAGGATCTTCAGATACGAAGGGCCACTTTCAGCTTCACCATCGGCTTCGGCCGGACCATAGACCACCAGCCGCTGATCCTGACCCTGCGACAGTGCCGCGGTCTTGATCCAATCGGCGGAGCGCGCGGTGGTCGACACCTGCAATTCATCGATCTCGCCCGTGAAGCCCTTGCCCATGACGGCGCCACCGCTGAGCTCCGGCACGGCACCCGCTACTTTGGCGACTTCCTGCCCGTTCAGATAGAGCGTCAGCCCGTCCTTCACGACGATGGCCACGTGCTGCCATGCTGCAGCGGCAAGAGGCATCGATGCAGTGGCTGAGAGCGCTCCGGACTGTGCTTCCAGCTTGCCGCCGCGCAGCGCAACCACGAGCGGAGAGACACCCTCGGTCTGCGTGTACACCGGCGCATCGGTGAGGTCGGCCGGCTTGATCCAGAAGGACAGGGTCATCCCATTGGCGCCTGGCTTCAACGACGGTGTCGCGGGCAGGACCAGTTCGGTGTTGCCGTCGAAAGCGAGCGCGGCGCCCATGAGGCCCGTGCCGGTGACCTGGGCGGTCGCACTCGACGCGTGGTTGGCATTGGCGGTCGAATCCTGTGGCAGGGCCTGGCGCTCGTCGAAGTGATAGACCAGTCCCTGGGCAGCGTCGTAGCTGCCTTTTGCATCGTCACCCGAGACCGCTGCCGGGTTGCCGTAGTACAGCCAGATGAACGCATCCTTGGCGCCTGGGGCGAGCTTGGGCACCTGTACCCAGACGAACGCGAGCTCATTCAGGCCATCGAACTTCTCGATGTGGAACTTCAGCGGCGTGGTGTCATCGCTGGCGATGAATCTCAGATCGCTGCCGTCGGGCTTGGCGTCGAGGAATTGAAAATTGCCGGAGTGCAGTCGAACCAGGACGGGCGCCGAATCCACAGCCGACGCAATCGGCAGCCCCTCGGCCGAGGTGTCGAGCCCGATCTTCACGCGCAAAGGCCAGTCGGCACTCCACGCGCCATGTGCCACGCCAGCCACGAGCAAGCCCCACAACACCAACACAACAGCAGAAACTTTTCTCATGACAAGGCGGGGCTTCAGCATCTCTGCGACGAAGCTTGCGATGTTGAAGAAGCTTTGTGGCAGTGCTGTGAATTGACATGAGCGTTCCGTCATTTGACGAAACAGTCCTTTTGCTGCTCCTTGCAGTTCTTGTCACCGAAGCCCAGGACTTCCACGGTCAGGATGCTGGGCTTGACGATGCCTTCGGCCGCAGCGGCGGCTCGCGCCGCGTTGGTCGCGGCAGCCGCGGCCTCCTCCGCGGATTTCGAATTCGCGGTGGCGCCCGAGCTGGACAGCGCTGCGGCCACGCTGCCTGCGGAAGCCACAGGCACCCCCGACGACGAGCCCGACGCACTGATGCTGCTCGCGTTCAACACCGACTGTGCGTTGATGACAATGTTGCCGCTGGATCGAATGCCCGCTTCGCCCGCATCAATGGCGCCGGCTGGTGCATACAGGTAGATATCGCCCGCCTTGGGCGTCAAGAGCGGCCCCAGCCCATCGGGGTCGGATGTCAGCGTGCGGATGCCACTGCCCACGGCGCTGGCCGGCGTGATGACCTGCACGCCGATCTGGTTGCCGTCGGCATCGAGGATGGGCAGACGCACCGGCGCTGGTGTCGTCAGCGAGGTTTGCGCGCCACGGCCCGCATCGATGCTGCCTTGCGATGAATACAGAAGGATGTCGCCGCCCTGCGCGGTGATGACCCGGCCTTGATTGATGCTGAAGTCGCCGGACACCACGCTGCGGATCGCACCACCGGCATTGGTCAGCAATCCGACCGTGTTGTTTCCTGGTGTGGTGAGGCCCACCACGATGTCGCCACCCGGCGCCCACAAGTCGATTCCGCTGCCCCCATAGGTCTGAATCGAGGTCTGGTAGCTGAAGAGGTTGCCCTGGGACACCGCGGACGGTGGCACCACCGACCCAGTGGCAGCCGCCAGCGCGTTCGAGAACACGATGGGCGTCACACCCGTGGGCAAAGCACCCTCGCGACGACGCAGCAGGTAGTCGCTGAAGACCCGCGGGTACCGCTGGTCGAATTCGACGAAGGCTGCATACGTGGCACCGTTCGGTGCGGCTGCCAGTGCGGCAATCGACCCCGCCGCGCTCAACGCCGCCACGTCGGATTCGGCATTGAGCAAGGTGTACAAGCGTGCCGCCGCGGCGCTGTCTGCCGTCGGGCCCAGTGGCAGGCTGTTCGAGCGCAGAGCGTCCTGGTACGCCAGGAGCGCGCGCGGTGCGGCGGTGTCGAGCCCGACAAAGCGGGCATAGAGCGGGTCTGCGGTGGCAAGGGCCGCGATGCTGCCCGCTGACAACACCCGGGCGGCATCCGGCTCGGTCCCCAACTGTCGGTACAGATCGATGATGTCGCTTGATGCCCCATTCAATGCGATGACTTCGGCATACGCCGCATCCATCGCCGCCAGATTCACCTCGCCTCGGACACCGGCAAACGCAGAGATGCGCGCGCTGTCCTCGTAGGGAATCTGGGGGTTGGAATCATTGCCTGTGGCGACCAACCCGCCCAGGCTGCCCTGCCCTCGCACGCCGTTGGTGGCCGCGCCGCCGAGGTCGATGTTGCGGCCGGCCTGCAACAGCAAGCGGCCCGGACCGCGTATCTCGAAACTTCCGGGGTCGCGGAAGTCGCCGTTGTCTGCGCGCACCTCGCTCAGGTCATCAGGCTTCAGGTTCTGCAAGCTCAGGCTGGCGCCAACGATGTCGGTGCCCGCCCGCAGGCGGCCTGGCGCGGTGTAGGTGAGTGTTGTCGCTGCACCGCTGGACGAGAAGCCACCGTCCAGCGCCTGCACATCGAAGACATACGGCTGATCGCTGTCGCGCTCGACCAGGCGTGCATCGCCAGCGCGGGCCTGCAAGCCCGTCACACCATTGAGCTGCCGGACGTTGTTGTTCGCGTCCTGGAAGCGGCTGGTCGGTGTGATCACCGTCGCTGGGCTTCGGTCAGAACCATGGAATCCGACATGGGTCAGCGAATCGCCGGCCAGGAACGCCACGCTGGCCGTGGCCGACGGGAACGTCGTCAATGCGTCGGAGCGCAACGGGCCGGTGATGTCGCCGGTGAACGCGACGAAATCCAGGCTGGCAGGGTAGGCGCCTGAAATGGCGGTTTGAACGGAGGTCAGCTGCGACACCGCATTGAAACTGCGCCAGCTCGATGCCAGCACCGCGTCATAGCTGAGGTTGCCGCTTTTCGCGACCACACCAGCGCGGCTGTTCGCCGAGTAGGTGAAGAAGGTCGACACGCTGCCCTGCGTACCGAAGCTCGGGCCCCGCACCGCATCGCTGTTGTCTCGGCTGGTCTGGTACAGCGCGGTGGGGTTGCTGATGGTTTGCAAGCCGACATTGCCACCGGCCACGAGGTCGATGCTGGCGCCTTCGGGCACGCTGCCACTGCTGACACCCGCCAGATAAAGCTGGGTGTGTCGATCGGTCCCGATGTCACCGCCCGCCTCGACCCGCCCCTCGCCGCGCGCCACGAAGAACGAACTGCCGTCGATGTCTTCGCCGGCACGCACCATCAGGTTGCCACCGCCTTGAACATCGACCTGACGCGCATTGCCGGCGTCGCGGTAGGTGCGCCCGGTGGTCGGCAGTGCGGCGGCGATGTCGCTGATTCGGCCACCCGCGGAAATGTCGATGTCACCCCCGGCCAGTGTGCCGATGCCTTGCTGGAAGCGCGGCCGAAAACTCCACCAGTCGGTGGGCTGCAGCGCTGCGAATGCCACATTCGGGTTGCGAGGGCGGCGCAGCCATTCATTGATCCAGAGGTCTCCACTGCTGCCCACCGCACCGACCAAGTCACCCCCGGCACGGATCGAAATGCCACCGCCGTCAATCGCCCAGCGGTTGTTGCCCTGCACCTCGGTATCGGGCGCACCGATACGCCCACCGGTGTAGATGCTGCTTGCAACGTTGTCGATGGACACGTGGTCCGCTGCCGCGATGTCGATGCGGCCGGTGCCGGTGCGCAGCCGCGCATTGGCACCGGTCAGCCACAGCGACCCGCTGGACAGGGCGCTGCGACCGCGGGTGGCCAGCGGGTTGGCAGCGCTCAAATCGGCACCGGCTACCAGGCGGAGGTTCCAGGTGTCGCCGGCCAGGATGTTGTCGTTCGGTGAGCCCAGCGATTGACTGATCGTCAGATCGCCGTTGGCACGGACGGTGAGCGTGCCGGGCCGATCGCCGGCCAGCCACTGTGCCGTGGTCAGGTCCCAGGCCGCGCCCAAGGTGACGTTGCCACTGCTGCGCAGCTCGGTGGCGCCGAGTAAACGCGCACCGACTGCCACGCCCGTTTCGTCCCGCAAGCCGCCGAGGACGGCGCTCGGGTTGCTGCCGCTGATGAACGCCTCGTGGTCGCTCGCATAACCGCTGATGGTGGGTGCGGTGATGCTGCCACTGACCGTGTAGCGGCGGGTCGCTTCGACATCGACCGAGGCCGCCGCATCACCAGGCTGACCGGCCACATGCGCTGCCAGGCCGCTGGTGCTGTAACGCAGCACCGTCCCGTCAAGCTCGGTCGGCGCCAGCTCATTCGTCGCACTGCGACTCACGCCAAAAGTCACCGAGCCCGCAGGTCCGGCATCGCCCGCGCGTACATCAATGGTCGATCCGGCATCGAACCGGAGGCCGTCTTCGCTGCTGGCCACACGCACTTCGCCACCGCGCGCGCCTGCATTCGAGGCACTGGCAACGATGCTGCTGCCAGAGGCAAGATCAATGGCGTCGCGAGCGAACAGCTCGACACGCGCGCCCCCCCCGGCGGCGCCTGTGCCGATCTGACCGGCGACGTCCAGCCGACCCGCGTCGACCGCCAGCCCCACGGATTGAGCCGCAACTTGGTCCTGGGCACCGACCATCAGATCGCCGCTGCGCAGGCGCAGCTGCCGCGATTGCGCAAAACCGCCCTCATTCAAGGCGCTGTTCAGGGCGGAAAAGTTCACCAGCGATCCGAGGTCGATGTCGACCGAGCCCGCTCGCGCACCCGCCGCAGCGCGGCCCGCGACGCTTCCTTCGAGCGCCAGCGATTCCGCCTGAACGACCCACTGCCCTGCGCCACCGCCCTCGGTGGCAGCGGAAACATTCACCATCGACCCGGCCTGGATGGCCACCGGACCCGCCGCTGCACGGAGCGTCACCGTGCCGGCATCGGCAACGGCGGAACGGCCGTTGAAATTGCGCGCCTGACCACGCGCATCGAGCAGAGCGCCTGCGGCCAGGTCGATGCCATCTCCTTCATCGGTGCCGCGCGCACTCAGTGTGATCTGGCCAGAACGCGCCTGCACGGTGGTGGCCACATCGATGCGCTGACCTTCCAAGGTCAGGCGACCCCCCAGTTCGATCTCGCTGGATGCGGTGCTGGGCGCCGGACTGGCAGAGGCGCTACTCCCGGTCAGTGACAGCCCAGCGTAGACCGGCGCGTCCACCTGCGTGTTGTCGGCCGCGCTGACGGTCTGGTTGGAGCCGCCGGCAGCCAGCACGCGCGGTGTAGAGATCGTCAGTCCGCCCGCCACCTGCAAGCGACCCGATCCTTCACTGCGCACGCTGTCGACGGCTGCCAGGCTCGTCGATGCAAAGCCTGCAATGGCCTTCTCTCCATCACCGAGCACCAGGCGATCGGCTTGGACCGCCAGGCTGCCGCTGCCGACGCTGGCCACTGCAGGGCTGTCGCTGCTGTTGCCCAATTCGACACGGCGTGCGGCAACAGTGGCCTGCGCCACCTGCGCGTCAACGGTCGAGCGACCGCGCAGCAGCGGCGTGTCCAGCGTCAGGCTGGCCAATTGGTTCGATCCCAGCCGTGTCGCGCCGATCAGGTCGATGGCCTCATAGCCGCGCAGCACCAGTGCATCGAGCGACCCAAAGGCCGCGAGATCGGTGTTCGACAGCACCAGTCCGGTCAGCACGCCCGTGGCCTGGGCGGTGTCGCCCAGGTTCACCATGGACGACGACAGGCTGAGCGAGCCGCCCACGCCATCGCTGCCGCCGACGCGCAGCTGCCCTTGCGACTCGGTCGAGCGCGTTGCGTCGATCAGGAGCGCGCCGTTGGCACTGAGTCGGGCACCCGCCGCAATGCGCACATCGCCCGTGGCATTGGACGCTGACCCTCGATCGACCCGCGAGGCAGCGCCGGTGCCGAGCCGAATCAACGCCCCCGAGGCCTCACTCGCGATCACCTCGGGCGCATCGCCCAGGGACGCGCCGCCCGCGGTCAGGACACTGCCAGCACGGACATCGATCCGTTCGGTGGCGGCCATCGTCAGTTCGGGCAGCAGCACCGCGCCTGCACTGCTGTTGGCCACCACCACCTCGCTCGCGCTGGTCGTGATGGCGATGCCGCTGTCGGTATCGCTGCGTGTACCGCCCAGCAGCACGCTCGCATTCAGGCGAGACAGCGACACGCCTTCCAGCTGAAGAAAGTCGGGGGCCAACGTCGGGTCGCCCGCCTGGTCGACCACGGCAATGCGGGCGCCGCCGATGTCGACTTCAGCCACGCGGCCGATGCCCTGTGTCGGCGCGCGGGCTGCGGCGGTTTCGAATTGCCCGTTCAGGGTCAGTGCGCTGGCATCGGCCACCACCAGGCGACCCGCGTCCCACGGTGCGCGCGGCGGGGTGCGTTGACCGAGCAGCGCCGCAGCGGTGAAAAATTCCGCGCCGTTGAAGTTGAAGTCAGAAGACAAAAGCGCAACCGCGCCCGGGCGGACAACGACGCCGACGCTGTGCGCTTCAGCCACTGCCGTGCCGCGCGCACTGCGAAAGCCTGCCAGCACGGTTTGTCCGTTCGGTAATTTCGTGGTCTGACCCGGCGCAAGATTGCGGAAGGGCGCACCCGTTTGCAGCTCCACCAGAAAGGCGCCCGGTAACAAGGCATAGCGGGCAGGCAGCAAGGTGTATTCGCCCGCCGGCAGCAAGCCACCCGCACCAATCCGGACGCTGTCGTACAGCGCGTTGTCACGGCCCTGCAGCAACGAGAAGCCGAGCCCCGGGTCGCTTGGTGACTGCGTGTCGCGGTCGTACGGGCTGAGCTGTAGATTGGCGCTGGGGATGACAGCGTAGGTGTTGGCCGCGCGCGTGATGTCGGCATCGCCACCGCTGCCCGGGACGAACTCCACCGCCTGGACATTGCCGCCACCGCTGAGATCAATCACCGCACCGTCTTGCACATCGACGGCCGGCGCACTGAAGCTGATGCGCTTTCCGGCGTCCGTGACGGCATTCAGCGTGGTGGGGGGTGTGACACCGCCATCGACATACCGCCACAGGATGCCCGACACCGTGCGGCCGTAGGGCACGGTCAGACCGTCGGCGGACACCGAGGTCAGGCTGCCAGCGGCCAGATCGAGCGCCGTGTCTGCCCTCAGATCAATCTCACCCAGCGGTGCGAGCAGCCGGCCCGACTGCTGGATCGTGTCGGCTTGCAGCGTCAGCTTGCCGCCCGCCGAGTACACACTGCCGGGCGACGCACCGTTGTCGGTGACGCGGATCGCACCGCCCGCCACGGGCGCGTCGGTCGGTTGTGCGCGCACGGCGATCGTGAAGTCGGTGCGGGTCGTGGGATACACCTGCGCCGCATCGAGTTCGACGCTGCTGCTGGTGTTCAGCCGGCCGACCTGGCGCGACGACTGTTGTCCGCCGTCCGTCGACTCGACGGTCAGCGCACGTCCGATCAGGCGGATATCGCTGTCGCTGGCCAGGCGAATCAGGCTGCTGCCATTGATGGTGAATTGGCCATACAGATCAACCGCGCCGGCGTCGACATCCAGCGTTCCCGCACCGGCGCGAGTGGCCACCACGGGCGAGGCGCTGCCCTCGACGACCTGGAAGGTGCTGAAGGCACCGTCTGAAATGAGTTGCCGCTCGCCCAAGGACTGGCCGAGGGCCACCGTGGACCCGCGCAGACTGACCTGTGCACCGTCTGCCAGATCGATCAGCGGCGCATCGAGGCGGATGCCGCGCTCGAAGTCCAGGAGGGTGCTGCCTTGAAACTCGATGCGGTTCTCAGCCTGCAGTCGCAGTTTCTCGACCCCCGCCGCAGCCAACGCATCCACATCGATGCGGGCGTCGACGAAGCCGGGGGGGGTCGATGGGGCGGCTTGCCCATCGGCGGTGACCACGATGCGGCGTTCGGCGGGCCGCACCGTCTGCCCATCGGGCGCCCGGAGCTCCACCGCCACGCTGCCGCCGGCGGCCGTGGCGGAGCCGCCTTGCGCCAGCAGCGTGCCGTTCAAGACCACGCGATCCTGCGAGCGGACGGTCAAGGTGCCTGCGTGGCCATCGAGGTTCCGCTCGATGTAGCCCGGCAAGCCGTCACTGGTCGAGGCGTCGACCGTCTGGTTGACCCCACGGATGTCGATGCGCGCACCGGTCTCCACGCGCACCCCGCTGGCGCGTGCGTCCAGCGTGACCGCGCCCCCGTTGACCAGCGTGCCTTGCACGCGACCCTCATCGTTCGGCGTGGCGATGAAGACGCCAGCGGTTGACAGCTCCGCCTGTTCGCCCAGACGCAGATCGGACGCAGACAGATCGGCTGGGCCCCGCAGCGTCGCCGTGATGCTGCCGCCTGGCGCCGTGATGCTGCCGTCGATCTGTAAACCATCGACCGCCGACAGGCTCACCTCGCCCCGTGGGTCGGTGACGATCGATGCGCCGGCGTGCAAGTGGAAGCTGGCTTCACCCTGCGCACCGCCGGTGACCGCATTCAGGACCAGCGATGCCGCCTGGCGCTGCGACAACGGCAGTGTCTGCCCACTGGCAATCGATGCCAGTTCACCTCCGGTCGGCAGCAAGGCCGCGGCGGCCCCCGGAATGACGACCCAGTTTCTTTGCAGCACGTTCAGTGCGCTGCCGGCAAGGATGTCGATGCCACCGACGCTTTCGACGGTCACCTTCGAGAAGCCCGCGTCCGAGAACAGGCTGGGGACAAGACGCGTTGCAGTCGAGTCCGAGGGCCACGCGCCGTCACCGATCACGGCACCTGCCAACTTCAGCTCCAGCTCACCCCCACTGGCCAGCGCGTAGCCACGCAGATCGGCTTGCAGCCAGTCGGGCCTGGGCTCGGCGGAGCCCGTGGCCAGCGCCAAGGTCCCGCCAGTGCCGCCGCTGATGCGACGGCGCGAGTCGATGGACGCACCACCGCCCACATCCAGCACCGCGCCGCGCTCAAGGCGGGTCTCGAATTCACGCTCATCGATCTGGATGGTGATGTCACCACCGTCGATCGCGCGGGTACTGCTGCCGTCGGCGCTGCGCCGCACGCCCGGCAATGGCGCGCCGACAAACGAACCATCGGCGCTGGCGGTGTTGACCCAAGCGCCGGCTGTGGACAGCACGGCATCACTGCGCACGATGACGCGCTCGGTCACCGTCGCCAGCTCAGGTGAAATCGGCGCGGTCGTGGGGATGACCGGCTGCACGGTGAGCGTGCCGCCCGGCAATCGGATGTCCCCCGCCAAGTCGATCTGCGGTGCACGAAGGATCAGCTCGCCGCCGACGCCAGAGGTCAGGCTGACATCGGAGGGCAGCACGATGCGACCATTGGTATTGAGCTCGACCCGACCGAAGGCGGTTTCGACCAGCCCTTGCTCTGTTTGCCGGGCGGTGCCGAACACCTGCGATGCCGCCAGCGTGAATGCATCGTGCTGTGCGCTGGTCAGCACACCCGACGCACCAAATCCGGCCCCCAGGCTGTCACTCGCCTCCTGCCGGAAGGTGAGGTTGCCGATGCGCTGGCTGTCTGGGAAGCTGCCCTCGGCTGGGCTGTAGTCACCGATGCGCAGCGTGGCGCCGCGCGGCGCCTGGGTCAGTTGTCGCGTAGCCACGGTGACGCCGCCCTTGAACGTGCCATCGAGCACCAGCCCCTGGTTCGAGCTGATCGACACCAGGCCACCGTTCAGGCCCTGGCTGTACGCCTCCCGAAACACGCCGATGTTGCCCAGCGGGTTGGCAATGCGGGTGGTTTGACCCCAACGCGTGTCCACCCGCACGTATTCATCGAGCGACTGGGTGTACTGCCGTTGCTGTGGTGCCGTGGCGATGTCGTAGATCTCGCCGTCATCGCCGAGAAGCCGGGTCGTGCGGGACATGCCGCTCTGGTAGCGGTAGCCACCCCCGGAGGCATCGATCTCGGCGCCGAATCGCTGGATCACTGAGCCCGTCGAGCCGATCTGCAGCTCACCGCCGCCCGCCGCTTTTTCGGTCACGGTGCGCGCCACGGCACCGCGGTAGCCGTCGAGCGACAGGATCGGGTTCTCCTGCGTCAGGTCCACCGTCACGGTGGCGCCGCGCAGGATGCCGGTCTTCTGATCCGGCGCGTTCTTCAACTCGTTCGACGTGACGCGAAAGGTCTGCAGGTTCTTGCGGTAATCCACATCGGCCCAGGCACCAGCCACACTGGTGACGCTGCCCGCGCCCAGATCGACCCGCGCGCTGGTGGGATCGCTGCTGTCGCTGGCATCGAGCGTGATGCGTCCACCGGGGACCTGCAGCGTGCCGTGGTGGGTGATGGTCTTGGCGCTGGCCTGGATCACGCCGCGGTACGGGAAGTAATCCTGGCTGTCGGGCACTGTGGACGCATCCGCCGTGTCAGGCACCACTTCAGTCACGCTGCCGGCAGCGAAGTTCAGCGTGCCCGATGCCACAGCACCGGTCGGTGCGCCATCCACATCGACTGCACGGGCACGGGCCGTCAGGTAGACCGAGCCATTGCTCTGCACCGCCGTCTTCGCCGAGATGCGACCCTCCTGATTCACCGCCAGCGCCGCGAGCGAGACATTGCCACGGTCGGCGCCGATCGTGCCGGCATGGCGGATCAGGTTGGTCAAGTTGACGCCGCTGCCCGCCGGCGCGGCCTCGACTTCGACCACGAGGCCACGCAAGGTGATGTCATTGACATCGGCATTCAGCGCCAGAAAGACGCGCTGGCCAGCGGCAAGGATCACCTGTCCATCGGGGGCCTGGATGATGCCGCTCTGGTTGTCGATGGCGGGGCCAAACAGCAGGATCGAACCGCCCGCATTGGCCGTCAGTTGCGGCACCGCATCGCTGGCCGCGCCGCCACTGCCCAGCACGATGGCGCCCGGCTGCGAGCCATCGGGGCGCGCCGGCAAGGTGTTGCCGTCGGCGTCATGGCCGCCGGCAAAGGCCGGTGCGCTGAGACCACCGCCTGTCAGCACACCGGACAGAAAGCGCTGGTTGGTGATGTTCAGGGACGATGCCACCAGCGACTGGACGTTGACCTGTGAGCCACGGTCGAACAGGATGCCGTTCTGATTGATCAGCAGCACCTGACCGTTGGCCGTCAGCTTGCCCTGGATGACGCTGGGGTTCGCGTCATGAATGCGATTCAGCGCGGAGGCTGACGCGTTGGGCTGCACGAACTGCACCTCGCTCGCGCTGCCGATGTTGAAGGACTTCCAATCGATGATGGCGCGCTGGGTGGCTTGATTGACGGTCAAGCGCGGGCGCGCAGCGCCGGCGGCAGTTGTGCTGATCACGGCTTGGCCGCTGACCACACCGCGAAGCTGCGGCAAGGTGGCCGCCGGCAGGGGTGGTGCCGCTCGCGAGGCGGTCGAGTGCAGCAGCACGCCGAGGGCAGCCAGCACGGTCAGGCTGCAGCTCGCTCTGGATCGGTGTGCGCAAGCACCACTGTGAGCCGGCAATTCAGGTCGCACACGCACGAATGGAGATGTCATGAACGAAGGCAGGCAACAAAGGGCAGTGCGATTGAAAAAAGCCAGCGCCCCGGAGGGTCGCTGGCGCGGCAGAGCCGAACCGAAGTCACCGATTCACCGGCGACCTCGGAAAATCACCTCAAAAATTGGCCTTGCCAGACTGGCAGTTGTTGAGCGTGGTGCCACTGACCAGGCGCGACCAGGGGTTGCGCGGTGTCGCACCGCTGAAGTCCGCGGCCGGCAACGGCGTTGCCAAGGCGTCGAGCGCCATCAAGCCGGAAGGACCGAAGGTCTGATCGCCTGCGTTGATGATCGCCACAGTCGCCGGATTGGCGAAGTTGTTCTTGAGCAAGGTCAGGAAGGCCGGATAACCCAGGGCCGACGCCGTCGGCGAGGTGCCCAGGCGCGTGTTCAACGCCGCGTCGGTGTAGTACTGGTACGCGCCGCTGGCGACCTGCGCATGCGTCGGTGCCACACCGCCGATCTTCGTGAAGCGCAGCTGGCCAGCGGCCGTCTGCTTGTACTCCGTCGACAACACGCCGATGCCACCGTGACCGCTGGCGTTCAGGCCTTCCAGGCAGCGCACCACCTGTCCTGAACCGCTGGCGTTGAATGCGATGTCCGCGGGCGAAGCGGCATTGCAAGCGGCGTCTGCTGCAGCGTTGTTGAGGAGGAACGTGCCCGAGACAAACGGGTCGGTATCCTCGAAGCAGCTCTTGGCGCCGGACGTGCCGTTGATTGTCTTGGCCACCACGGCTTCATAGCTCTTCTGCGTGCCTGAGGTGTCCGCACGGCGTGCCACGTAGATCGTGTCATCGGCCAGGCCACTGTCGATGCCCAAGGCACCCCACGACTGACCGGACTGGGTGTACATCGAGGTCAGTTGCGCTTGCGACAACGACGGCATGCAGGCTTCGCCCACCAGACCGGCCAGGTTGGTCGCGCCGCAGGCAGCGGCTGGCGAGATCGTGCCGCCCGCATTGGCGGTGGTCTGCTGGGCCAGCGTGGCCAGGCCCTGCTGGCGTTGCAACGCCTCATAGATGTTGCGGGTGACCGGCGCGCCGAAGATCACCGAGGCCAGCGCTTCGGATTGCAGGCTGTCGTAGTTGCCGGCAGCCGGACCGAAGAACGAGGGCTCGACATCGGAGATGCCGATGTAGGACAGCGCGTTGGTGGTGTACAGGCTGGTTGCGCCCGCGCATTCGACGTTGGTGTAGCTCGACAGCGGGCCAGCGCCGTCAGGATCGACGATGGTGGTGGTGGCGTTCGCGCCGGTGCAATTGGCAGCGACCTTGGTCAGGTCCAGGAACGGCAGCGGGGTCGCGTTGTTGACCGGTGCCACACCTGCGCCAGAGCCGCCGACCGAGTACTTGTAGATCGCCACCTTGGTGGTGCCGGGGCGTTGGGTGATCGACGGCCCGCCGGTGCAGAAGTACACGAAATTGTTGCTGATCGCGTAGCGGTGCATCGTGCCTGGCGAGCAGACGCGAACGGCGGTGGCCAGCAAGCCGGGGTCTTGAGCGGTCGCACCCGAGATGCGGATGTTCATCGTGTTGTTGCCGGTACCCGTGCCGAACTCGCTGGTGTTGGTGTACTGGTCAGCGGTCAGCGCGTAGGCCGGGGCAGCGATCACGCCACAAGCGGCGGCGATGGCGGCGGAAAGTGTCTTGAATTTCATGGTGTGTCCTTGAATCAGGTCAGGAATTGGGCGAAGCAGCGGCCGCCCTCTGGCTGCCGAAGCAGCAAGAGGTGAGGCAGAAGCCGGGTCAATCAGGGAATAAAGGTCAGGCCTGGTCGATCGCTTTGCGGCGACGGAGGGCGCCAATGGCCCCGATCAGGCCCGCTCCCATCAGCCAGACGGTGGAAGGCTCAGGCACTGGCGCGGCAGGGGCCCCGGCCAGGCTGTAGCTGAAGTCGCCATTGCCGGCCAAGGAGACGGCGGCGAAGCCGGTGCTGTTTCCGTACTGGATGAGCGGAATCTGCGTGGCGGCTCCACCGCTGGCTTGGGTGCGCACCAGGTAGTAAAGGCCGACGCTCTGACCCAGCGAAGCCAGGCTCAACGAACCCAAGCCAAAGTTGGAGTCGAACGTTCCCGGCGCACCGGAATTGGCGAAGAAGGACAAGCTAAAGGGCGTACCACCTGCCAGGGTGTTGAGGTTCCCCGCATTGCCAGAAGCGGCGTAAGTGCCAACCTGACCGTTGCTCGCCGTGAGCGCAGAGGCCGATGAGGTGATCGCGCGGGCGACGCCACCGGACGCTGCGGTGCTGATGCTGTCCGATGCGGTCACGAACCAACGCACGCTGGCGGTGTCCTGGCCCGTCAGCCAGTTGCTGAAGACAGGATCCTGAAAGCTCGACGTGTTGCTCTTGTCCAGCAGCAAGCCGGCCTCGGGCGTCTTGTCGCCGGTGACGCCACCGTCGCCCGCGAGCGTGGTCACGCTGCTGGGCAGGAAGCTGTTGATGAAGAAGCCGGTGTCGCGGATGTAGAAATCACGCGAGACGGTGTTGAAAGCGACGATGGCGAGGCTGCCATTGCCGGTGCTGGCGGGCGTCAGGTCGGCGTGGGCGGCGCCAGCCATCGACGCGATGGCGACAGCCATGGCGGTCATCTTGAGATTGAGTTTCATGCTGAGTTCTCTCCTGGGTTGGTAGACGGGGTAAACGCGTTCGTGGGCCTTTGCTCGCGGCGTGCCTCCCTGAGACGGGAACCTTCCGATGTGCAGACTTTAGAAATCCTCTGTGTCGCCATCGTGTTCGCGCACACCCGGTTCACTGAACCATTCGGACTAGGCCGATCGGGTCGATGCCTAGAACTCGATCACGCCGCTGGCGTGCAGGCGCGGGGCGCCCTTGCTGGTCTGTCGTGCGTCGCGCAACGGCCAACCCACATCGAGGGAAACGCTCGCAAATCGGTGTGCCTGCAAACGCAGGCCAAAGCCGACACTGGTCAGCGTGTCGCCGGCATCCTGCCCGGGCAAGGCGTCCTTGAGGCGCAGCACCGCCCCGTCGAAGAAGGTGTGCGCAGTGAACTGGCCCCACCATGTCGATGACTCAGGCGCCAGATTGCCGGTGCGCAGCTCGATCGAGGTGCGCAGCGCCTTGTCGCCGACCGCGGTGGCGTCCAGGTAGCCGCGCACGCTGTCGACGCCACCCGCGACGAACTGCTCGTTGCTGATCAACGGCTGATCACTGAGCTGAGCGTCGACGCTCGCGTACAAGGTGAAATCGTTCGGCAGCGACTGCATGCGTGCGAGGTTGGCCTTGAGCACCGCGAAATTGGTCTTCGACTGGAACCGCTTGTCGCTGAACTGGGCCTGTCGGCTGGCCAGTCCGCGGACCGCAAACGTCAGGCCGCCACCCGTTTGCCAATAGCCCTGCTTGTCAACCAAAGTGGCCGCATAGCTCGCACTCAACGGCAGATAGCGAATGGGTGTGTTGAAGGACGTCGACGGACCGCTGCTGGTGAGCTCATCGAAGTCCTTGTAGTCGGCCCCGAGCGTGATCGAATGGTTCAGTGCCGCACTGCCGTCCAGCAGGAACACACTGCGCAGACCATAGATGCTGCCTTTGCCGAAGATGGTGACGCCACCGACACCGACCGATGTGTTGCTGTTCGAGCGGGTGTACGAGAACACGAGCAATCCACTGCCCGTCGGCACGGTGTAAGAGCCCGAGAAAACTTTCACCTGGCGGGTGTCTTCCGGCGAGACTTGCACCTGGGCGCTGATGCTGTGTTCGCGCTGCCACAGGTTGTCGTAGCGCAGCGAAGCCTGCAGTCGCGACGAGGTGGTGTTGGGGCTGTATTTGTTGTTCAGTTCGAGGCTGCCATGCAGCGGAAACTGGTCTTCCACCGTCAGGTCGACTTCAGTGGTGCCCGGCACCTTGCCGGGGCGCAGCAGCGGTGTGACCCGGCGATCGGTTGAGGTGTTGACGGTGGCGAGCTGCTCGGTCACGGCCTTGAAGTTGGGCACCGCGCCTTCGGCCAATGCCGGTACCTTGGCGAGGATGCGTCCCTGCGAGTAATAGCGCGCACCAACCACCCGCAGCCGGGAGACAGGCGCCTGCACCACCTGCAGCGTGACCACGCCGTCGGTGATCCGCTGCTCGGGCGTATCGACCACCACCGTGCCGTACCCGGCCTCCCTGTAGGCACCTTCCAGCGCCAACCGCGCCGACTCGACATCATCGACACCACGCCGCTCACCCAGGAAGGGGTAGACGGCGCGCTCGATGCGATCCACCGACAAGACCGTATTGCCCTCGACACGGAACTCGAACACATCGAATCGCGGACCGGCGGGCGCCGCGCTCGGCTCGGCTTGTGCCGAACCTGCCAACGTCAAACCCACCGCACATCGCAGCCAGAATGCCGACCCACAGCCACCGCGGTAAGAAAAGACCATCCGATCGATTCTTCCGAGACTTCATGACACTTTGTCGTCAATGCGTCATCGATAGCGAATGATCAACGGGGCCAATGGCGTCTGGTCGCCGACCGCGCAAGCCACGCTGCGCGCGGTCGCAGAGTCTCGGCACTCGCGCGCAGCGTCATCACCGAAGCGCTCGGCCTGGGTCGCGCACACCTGCTCGTCATGGGCGGCGATGCGGCTGCAGGCCTCGGGCGTCCGCGTTCGCAGGTCCTCCAGGGTGGGTCGTGGCACGCTCTCAGGCTTGGCCGCGCTCGCGTCTCCTGGCCCGGCACCTGGCGGCGATCCGGCAGCGCCAGGGGGTTCGGTGGTGAGCCGCTCGACGGGGGCCGTTGGGCTGGCGGCCGTGTCGCGAGGCTGCGCGGCGCTCAAGGGCGGTGGGTTCGATGGCGTCAGCAGAACCTCGGCAGTGGGCGCGATGAAGCGCCAGCCCTGATAAGAGCTTGCCACCGGCGCGGCATAGCCTGCCACCACGATGGTCCGAGGGTATGGCGCCCGGCTCGACAGGCTGTGCACACCGACGATGCCGCCGTCCGGTAACCGGATCAGCCCCCACTCCGCGTTGCCGGTCAGCGGGTCGAGGAAGATGCGCCGCAGGTGACGCAACGGGGGGGTGGCGCGGTTGTCGCGGAGCAGATCTTCGAGGCGACGCGGATAGACCTGGGCCACATTGGCACCGAGCGCGACGGAGTGCGCCCGGTAGCGGTCGATGGCAGATGCGATCTGCCGTCCGACGAAGACCAACTCAACCTCGTTGTCTCGCTGCTGCGCCGTGGCCCAGACCACACTGGCCGCTGCGGAAGTGATCGCCAGGAGGCTCACGATGAACAGCACGCCGAGATAGGTGAACCCTCGCAGGTGTTGACCACTGCACACGCGCCGGGTCGCCGTCGCCATGTCAGTCCGGGTGCAGGATGCCCAGGCTCATCGCGCGAGCAATCGCGTGGGTGCGGGTGTTCGAATCGAGCTTGCGCAAGATCGCCTGGATGTGGTTCTTGATCGTCCACGGGCTGCAATTCAGCAGTTCAGCGATCTCGAGATTGGTCTTGCCGCACTTGATCAGGTTGAGGATCTCTTCCTGACGTGGTGTGACCAGCCGACCTTCGCGCTGTGGTGCGCCTCCCGCCGCTTCACGCTCGGTGGCCAACACGCGCAGGAACACGCTGTGCAGGTGCGGCACCACCAGTTCGATCAGGTAGCCCAGCCGGGTGTCGAGCCCGACCGACAAACGCGAGAAGCCGTAGACGGCCTCGACGCGGCCACGCGAGCCCATCACCAGCTGCGCCGCCAGGTTCTTGAGCTCGTTGGTGGCGACCAGCGACAGCAACTCACCGTCGACCGGTCGATCGACGGTGACCGAGGCGCACGGGCTGAAGACGACACTGGATCGGCTGCCCTCAGCCACAGCCAACAGACGCGATATCAATCCGGCCTGTGCATCGGCGACGGCGTCGAAATGCTCCTGCCGAAAGTATCGGCTGGCGCTGAATCGATGCAAGACCATGCCTTGGCGTGAGCCATCGTCGATGCCACAGATGAGAATTTCATGTGGGATCAACGCCTGCACAGCGCTCTGACTCCAGACGAAGAACTGCTGCCGACTGGACACGAGGAACGACGCTTCCACGGCGTCGACAAAGCGGCTGCGGTCGGCGTCGGTGAGTCTGGCGGCGGGGCTCATGGGGGGCATGGCGCGACGAAGCAATGAGGGTGCGCACGACCTTCCCGCGGCACCCACGGCGTCGGTGCAGGGACAACGGTAGTGATCGTTGGTGACAATTGATCGAGGGTGGCAATGCGGCCGTCACCAGTCTTCATAAGCACCGCCATCCAGACTGTCTCCCGGCGCGCCGCTGCGCACGTCATAAACGCCTTCGCGCCACTCGCCTTGTGGAGGCGGCACCGTGACCCACGTGGCCGAGCTGCCGGTGATCGGATCGGGCGGTACGCGGCGCAGGTATCGCTTTTCGGCCAGTTCATCCAGCGTCTGCGGGTAGCGGCCACGATCGGCGTAGTACTTGTCGATGGCGTCCCGCATGATGTGCAGGTCCTGACGCAGCACCGCTTCGCGGCTGCGATCGACGCTGTGGAAATACCGCGGCAGCGCCAGCGTCAGCAGGCTCGCGATGATGGCCATCACCACCATCAATTCGACCAGCGTAAAGCCTTTGACCGTGCGCATTCGAATCACCATTCCCCGTACGGTCGCCCGCCCAGGCTGATGCGTGGCGACAGCGAGTAGACATCGAACACATCACGACCGGGCTGCGGGTTGTCGACATCACTGTCGTGACTTCGAAGCCCCCAGGTGTCGGCAGCGGGAATCGTGGGATCGGCCATCGGATCTCGCGGCAGGCGACGCAGGAAGTACAGCTTGCGGCCAGAGGCATTGCCCGCGTCGACCACGCCGCGGGTCAGCGCGTCAAGCGTCGGTGGGTAGCCGGTTTCATCAGCGGCTTTCGCGATGCGCCCGCCGTCAGCAGCCAGCTTGTAGGCATCGATGGCCTCGCGGATCTGACGCAGCGCGCTGCGCAGCTCCTGCTCCTGGGTGCGCTTGACCGCCAGGTCAGCGAAGCTCATCGCGCCGCCGGCCAGCAACGCGAGGATGGCGACGGTGATCAACAACTCGATCAGCGTGAAGCCACCGGCCGCGCAGCGACCGTGCTGACGCGCCAGACCTGGCGAGCGCTGCATCGCATTCATCGCGGTTCAGCAGGTGCTGGAGGTGGCGCGGGATCCGCGGGCACTGTCGGCACGGGCTCGGCCTCGAGCGCTTCAGGCTGATCGCTGCCTGGCCCGGCCGCGCGCCGCGCACCGCCCGCAGGCGGAAGTTCGATGCGACCTGGCCCCTGCACGCGCAGCGGCGGCGCGCCAACGGCGGATTCGGTGCCTCCGAGGTGTTCGGTGCGATCTGGCGTTCCTGCTGCCAGGTTGCGCACCACACGCGGGGTGATCAAAAGCACGATCTCGGTCTTGTTGCGGTCGTTGCGCTCACTGGAGAACAACCGGCCGAGGATCGGCAGGTCGATCAGCCACGGCAAGCCCACGGCACCCTTGCGGTCTTCGTCGCTGATCAGGCCCGCCAGCGCCTGCGTCTCGCCGTCCTTGAGCCGCAGCGAGGTGGTGGCCAGCCGCGTGCCGATCTGGTAGGTCAGACTGCCGCTGCGGCTGCGCACCTCGCGCACGATGTTGCTGACTTCGAGGTTGATCTTGACGCCCACCTCGTTGTCCAGGAACACGTTCGGCTCCACATCGAGCTTCAGACCGACATCGAGATAGCTCACCGATTCGGACACGCCGACGTTGGCGGTTGCGGTGGTGGTGATCACCGGCACGCGGTCGCCAATCAGGATGCGCGCCTTGTCGCGGTTGCGCACCCGGATGCGCGGGTTCGCCAGGATGTTGGTGTCGCCGTTCTGCGCCCGCAGGTTGACCGAAGGGTTGTCGACGCCCACCGCCGAGCTGCGGATGTTGCGCAGCCGGTCCAGGGTCAGTTGCGTGGTGGTCAGCGTGTTGTTCTGCACCGTGGTGTTGCCGGTCGCGGTCGAAATCACCGTCGCCGGGTTCTGCACGATGTTGAGCAGGGTGAACTTGCCCGGCGGCTCCACGCCGATTTCGGCCAGGCGCGAGCGGTTGACTTCCAGCACCTCGACATCCAGCAGCACCTCGGGCTCGGCGAGGTCCTGCTCGGCGATCAGCTTGCCCGCCAGCGCGATGGCGGCTGCGGTGTCGCGCATCGTCAGGCTGTTGAGTTTTTCGTCGGCGTACAAGTCCTTGGTCTTCAGCACCGTCTTCAGCATCGTGAAGACCGCCTTCGCCTCCGCGTTGGCGAGGTAGAAGGTCTTGACGGTCAGCTCCAGGTAGTCCTTTTGCTTGGCAGCGGTGTTGGGATAGATCAGCACGGTGTTGTCGTTGAGCACCTTGCGTTCGAGCTGGTTGGTCACCGTCAGCACACCCAGCACGTCGTCGATGCTCAGGTTGGCAATCGACAGCGTGACCTTGATGTCCGGCTTGACCTCGCGATCGAAGACGAAATTGATGCCGGTGCTGCGCGACAGCGCTTCGAACACCGCCTTCAGGTTGGCATCGCGAAAGTTCAGCGACACCGGCTTGCGCAGACTGGCCTTCAGCGTCGGTGGACCGGTCTCGGCGCTGCGGCCCGCGGCGCTGTCGAGTTGGCGCCTCAGGGCCAGCGCACGGGCACTGGCCGGGTTCTCCGACAGCACCTGGCGCAGCCGCTGCCCGGCCTCGTCGAGACGATCCTGCGCGATCAGCGTCTGTGCCTCGTCGAGCCGCGACTGTTGTCGGCGCCGCGATTCGACCGCGTCCAGGCCAGCCAAAGCCCGGTTGTTGGCGGCGTCGAGCGTGAGCACCCGCCGGTACAGCGCGGCAGCGTCATCGAGTTGGTCGGCGTTGCGCCGGGTATCGGCCTGGGCCAGCAGCGTGCCGATCTGCTTGTCACGCTGACGAATCGCCAGGATGCGGTACTCGCGGTTGCCGGGCTCGAGCACCATGCCTTTCTCGATCTCCGACAGCCCTTCTTCGGGCTTGCCCTCATCGATCAATTTCTCGCCCTGGCGCACGAACTCGCTGCCGGGCGCACAGGCCACCAGGCTTGCCACGAGCCACAACGCCAGACCGCGACCGGCGGCGATCTGCCACAGCGGCTGCTCGGAGGGGCGCGTCATCGCCGGCTCCGCAGGGCAACGGTCTGGGTCTGGTTCAACGGCAGGTAGGTCAGCGTCATCTGTGTCTCGGTCATCTGATCGATGCGGTAAACCGCGTCGACGGTGTCACCTGCCTGGACCGGCAGGACGCGCTCGCCCTCGCTGAAGAAGGTGGTGCGAACACCGTCCTCAGTCAGCCCGCCCAGGTAGGCATAGGGAAACGGCGGGGCCACTGGCACAGGCGGTCGCTCGGCAGCAGCGGCCGCTTGCGCTTTCGAGGGCAGTGGCTGCCACGCGGTCGGGTCGAATCCGGTCGCTCCCGCAGAGCCGACGTCAAGGTCACTGCGGGCCAGCGCGCGCTGGCGAGCGTCCAGGCGATCGAGCTGAAGCTCGCTTGCCGACGGGTCGGCGGACGCCGTTGTCTGTTGAGCACGTGGACGGCTCACCGACTGAGGGCGAACTTCAACGACCTCGGCATCGCCCGTCATCAGCGCGACCACCCGTTCGCCGATCAAGACACTGCCGACCACCACGATGCCGATCGCGATGCGTTTGCGGGCGGGAGACATTTCGGCCATGGCAAGGACCCGCGTGCTCAGTTCGACGGCGCGGCGGACAGCACCACCCGCGACACGGCGGGGGGCACCGCGGACTGCGGCTGAACGACAAACAGCACGAAGCGCAGTTGCGCGTCGAGCAAGGGCGACTTCGGGTCGCTGCGGCGCAGGTTGACTTCTTCCATCGCGAGGCCAGGCAGCTCGCGCAACGCTTCGCGGGTGAAGCGACGCAACGCGCGGTAGTCGGCCTGCACCGGCATCGTGATCGCATAGCGCGCCAGTGGCTCGTCGGGTTCGCGGGTGAACCTGAACTCAGCGCGGTTCAACTGCAGGCCGTGGCGCTGCGCGGACGCCTGCAGGCTTGCCAGCGTTGGCGCGATGCCCTGCTCACCCGGAAAACGCTGGCGAAACGCGAGCAGCTGCTGCTGCGGCGTCACAGCGACCGGCGCCACCAGGTCGGCGGCGGACCGCAAGCGACGCGCCAGCAGTTCGCTATCCGCATCGAGTTGCCGAGCCTCGGCGCGCAGCGGCTCGATCACGCCCCACACGCCCATCAGCGCAGCACCTGCCAGCAGCAGCGCCACCCAGCCGGCCAGCCCGATCGCGCGCAGCCCGCGCGCCAGGTTCCAGCGCCAGCGAATCACGGCTGCTGCCATGTCGCCGCCAGCGTGAAAGACACCACCGGCACACCATCGCGCGCAGCAACGCTGTAGCTCTGCAGGTGCACCTGCCGCAGGCCGGACTGCATGGCCATGCGTTCCACATAGGCCAGCAGTTCGTCCATGGTTCGCGCTTCTCCGACCAGCTGCAGCGTTCGGTCACGTGCGTTCGGCGTCAGCGCAAGCAGACCCAGCCCCTGTGCATCGGCACCCTCGATCGCGTCGAAAAGCCCGTCCCACGGCACCACGAGCCGGTCGATCACCGCATTGGCCTGGCGCATGTCGGCCTGGGTCTGCGCGTCGGCCATCTCGGCGCTGCGAAGGCGATCCCGACCGGGGTTGCGCTGCTGCGATCGGGCCTTGAGCTGGTCATGTCGGCTTTGCGCCAGCGCATGAATCTGCGCGGCCTCGCCGTACGCCTCGGACACCGCGACCACACCCATCACCGCCACCAGCAGCGCGCCCCACCCGATCCAGCGACCACCGGAAACAGCCGGCCGGCGGAAGTCAAGTTGCAGCGCAGACCGTGTCATGCGGTCACCTCGTCCGAGAGGGCCACAGGCGCCGGTGTGGCGGCGTCACGTACCGGTGTCAGATCGATGACCTGCCACGGCAACACCGTCCGCGGCATGACGACCCCCTCGGACCGCAGCAGGTAGACGGGGCAACGCGTCGCCTCCATGCCCAGCGCGAACCAGTCGCGATCGAGCGCGTGGGCCAGATCGAGCACGCGCGATGGAATTCGCCTGACCAGCAGCGGCTCTGCGGGCGACTGCAGCAGCAGCGTCGTCGAGACAGCGTCAACGGCCACAAACCAGGTCAGATCGGGCGGCATCTTGTGCCGCGCGAGGTTGTAGCCGTGCATCAAGGCGGGCTGCACGCTCACCAGCGCCAGACGCCTCGCCTGCGACTGCGCATCGAGCTGGTCGAGCAAAGCGGTGTCGATCGCGCAGGCGAGCGTCGCCGCGCCGTACCGTGTCGCTTGCTGCCGGACGGTCCAGCCGCGCGCCGCGTCGCCGTAGGCTTCTCGGAAGCATTGCTCAGCCAGCAACTGGCGCTGTGCCGGGCGGCTCAGCTCGTCGCGCCACGGCACGATCTGATACCGAGCGCCCTCGCCTGCCACGATGCAGGTCATTGGGGTGCCCGGCGGCAACGCCAGCGCGTCGAGCTGCTGCCCGATGGCTTCGGGTCGTGTGTCGGTGAGCCGCCATTCGACCGCTGTCGACCGTGCACCCGGCCACGGGCCGCGCAGACGATCAAGCCACCAGCGTGACACGATTGACCTCGTCCAAGGTGGTGAGCCCGTCCAGGAACAGCTCGACCGCGGCATCGCGCAAGAAGCGTGTGCCGTTGCGCCGCGCTGCCTCCTTGATCTGGCGAACGGGCGCACGGGCGACGATCAGCTCGCGCAGTGCGTCGTCGAGCATCAGCAGCTCGCCGACCGCCTTGCGGCCCTTGAAGCCGGTGCCGCGGCACTTTCCGCAGCCGCGACCTGCCTTCAGCACGTGGCCTTCAATGCGTGCCGGATCGATCAGCGCATCGAGCAATGCCTGTTTGACCACGGTCACCGGCTCGCTGCAGTGCACACAGTTGATGCGCACCAGCCGCTGTGCCAGGACGCCCGTCAACGCCGAGACAAAGCTGTACGGATCGACGTCCATGTGGGTGAAGCGGCCGATCACGTCGAACACGTTGTTGGCGTGAACCGTCGACAGCACGAGGTGCCCGGTCAGCGCGGCCTGGATGGCGATCTGTGCGGTCTCGGGGTCGCGGATCTCGCCCACCATGATGCGATCCGGGTCGTGGCGCAGGATCGAACGCAGCCCTCGGGCGAAGGTCAGGCCCTTCTTCTCGTTGACCGGTATCTGCAAGACCCCGTGCAACTGGTACTCGACCGGGTCCTCGATGGTGATGATCTTGTCGTGGCCGTGGTTGATCTCCGAGATCGCGGCGTACAGCGTGGTTGTCTTGCCGCTGCCGGTGGGGCCAGTCACCAGCAGCAGGCCGTAAGGGTCGCGCGCCATCCGGCGAAACGCCGTCAGCGTGGCGTCGTCGAAGCCCAGCACGTCGAGCCGCAGGCCCGACACCTGGTCGGCCAGCGACTGCTTGTCGAGCACGCGCACCACCGCATCCTCGCCGTGGATGCTGGGCATGATGGACACCCGAAAGTCGATCTCACGCCCCAGTGCCTTGACGCGGAATCGCCCGTCTTGAGGCACGCGACGCTCGGCAATGTCGAGTTCGGACATGACCTTCAGGCGCGACAAGACCTGCTCGGCGAGTTCGCGTCCGTCGATGGCACCCACCTGCGTCAGCGTGCCGTCGAGCCGGTACTTGATGACCAGGCCGCTCAGGTTCGACTCGACATGGATGTCGCTGACGCCGCTCTTGAGCGCGTCGTAGAGCGTCGAATGCACCAGCTTCACGACCACGCTGGTGCCCTCGCCGATCGAGCGGATCGACAGATCCTCGAGATCGCCGGTGCGGGTCTGAGCGCCTTCGCGGGCGGGCATGGCCGTGTCGATTGCGCGCATCGACTCCTCATGACGCGACAGCAAGGCCGCGATGTCGTCGGCGGCAGCGAGGCGTATCTCGTGCGGAACGGCCAGTTGCTCCACACACCAGTCCTGCAGGCCATGATCGAACGGGTCCGAGATGACAGCGATGACATCGCCGCCTTCGCGGCACGCCATACAGCCCCGCCTGGCCGCATCGGCATAACCGATCAGGTCAAACGCCGGTGCCAGCAGCGACAGCGCCGCACTGCCGAGCACTTCATGGTGCATCCGCTGACCCAGCGCCTGCAGCAACAGCTCGGGCGACAGCGCCAGCTCGTGCTGCAGGACAGTACAAACGCTTTGCTGCTCATGTGCTGCACGCGCCCGGGCAGCGCGAATGACCTCTGGCGTCAGCCGAGCCACAGCGTCTTCCAGCTCCAACGGGCGTTCGATGACCGCGTTCATTGGATGCTGCCCGCCAGCTCGAAGATGGGCGCGTACATCAACAGCACCACGACACCAATGACCAGACCGATCGCAATCATCAACAGCGGCTCGAACAGTCGAATGAACCAGTCGATCGCCTGCGCAATGTCTTCCTCGTGGAAGCTCGCCGTCCGCTCGAGCAGTTCGCCCATCTGGCCTGTCCGCTCGGCCACGCGCAACAGGCGCAGCGAGACCGCGGTGGTGAGCCCGTGCGCCTCGAAGGCGGCAGAGATCGATTGGCCTTCGCCGATGTCTCGGCGCGCAGCAGCCAACGAGGCATGCAGCGTCACGGGCAACAGTCCCGTGACCATGTCCAGCGCAGTCAGGATGGGGATGCCCGCTTGCTGCAACATGCCCAGCGCGCGGTAGAAGCGCGCCAGTTGATACACCCGAACGGTCTCGCCGATGCGCGGGATGCGCTGGATCTGCCTGGCCATCACCAGACGCACCTGCGGGCGACCCGATGCATAGATCAGCACGGCGCAAAACAGCACCGCGCCGCCCAACAGTTCGAGCCAGTGACTGTTCGCGAACTGGCCCCACTGCAACAGCAATCGCGACATCAGGGGGATGCGATCGCCCAGGTCCTGAAACACCAGGCTGAACCGCGGCACCACGTACAACAGCAGGAACGCGATCACCAGCGAGCCCACGCCGAGGATCATGGCCGGGTAGATCGCCGCGCCGACAACCCGCTTGCGCAGCAGATCGGCCTGCGCCCGGTACACGATGAATCGTTCGATGGCCTCCGTCAGCGCGCCGGTCTTCTCGTTGGCGCGCACGCTGGCGACATACAGCGGCGGAAACATCGCGGGCTGCGCTTCGAGCGCCGCTGAAAACGACAAGCCCACCTTCAATTGGTCATGCAGCCGCATCAGCACTTGCTTCGTGTCACTGCGGCTTTCGCGATCGGCCAGTGTCTCGATCGCCTCGACCACGGACAGTCCGGCCCGCAGAAGAATCAGCAAGCTCTGATTGAACTGAAGAAGAGGGAAGTCGGGCGACTGACGCCAGGCACCCTGCTTCGCGCTCGCCGCCGCTTGGATTTCGACAACCGCATATCCCTGTGCCTCGGCCTGTCGTCGCGCGTCTGCCGGGTCACTGGCATCGAGCGTGATCGAGACGGCTTGCAGGCGACGGATCGCGCTGACGGCGTACTGCATGGGTTGCGCGTGCAGGAGATGGGCCCGCACTCACCAGTTGCCGACGTCAGCGTCCAGCCCTTCGCCCCCCGGGCGACCGTCACGGCCGGTCGAACTGATGTCGAAGTCGCCGTGCTCGCCAGGCGAGACATACAGATAGCGCTGGCCCCAAGGGTCCGGCGGCACGGCCTTCTCCAGGTACGGGCCATCCCACTTGCTCACACTCGCAGGCCGTGTCACCAGGGCCTGCAGCCCCTGCTCGGTGGTCGGGAAACGACCGACATCCAGCCGGTATTGCTGCAGGGCCTTCTCAAAGCCCACCAGCTGCGCGCGCGTGGTCTTGATCTCGGACTTGCCGATCTGAGAAAAGTACTTGGGCCCGACGTACGCGGCCAGCAGCCCGATGATGACCATGACGACCAGCAGTTCCAGCAGCGTGAATCCTCGATGCGGGCGGACGGGGACCATGGCGAAACTGACTCGGGCGTTGAACAGCCCCGCAGTGTGTGCAGCGAATATGACGTGCTGGTGAACCCCGGCCGTTCGCGGGCCTGCCCTGTGTCGTGTCCAGCGTGGCGGCACCTGCTCGTGAATGGTGTCTCGGCGGCGTGACGCACCGGTGTCAGGCGAACTGACCCAAAATGACCAACCAACGCTTCTCGACTGGTCATCTCCTTGACTGCAGGACAACGGTAAACAGAAGTAAAGCCGCTGTCCTACACCGCTTGCCTGTCACCGCATCCACACTCCGGTTCGTTGAAGACTCGTGTGAACTTTTCTCTACCTCCCATGAAAAAGACCCTTGCATTGCTCTTCGCCGTCGCGGCCCTCACGTCTGCCCATGCAGAAACCAGCGTTGGCGTGTCGATCGGCATCAACCAGCCCGGCGTCTACGGCCGCATCAACATCGGCGACGTGCCCCGGCCTGCCTTGGTCTACCCGCAGCCGGTCATCATTGCGCAGCCGGTCATTCCGTATGAGCGCCGACCGATCTACCTGTATGTGCCAGACCCGCACCAGAGAGACTGGCGTCGCTACTGCGGCCGCTACAACGCCTGCGGTCAACCGGTGTATTTCGTGCAGGACCGGTGGGTGCGTGAGCGCTACGAGCGGGAACACCCCGGCTGGGACAAAGGCCGCAAGCACGGCTGGGACAAGCACGGCAGAGACCATCGCGGCGGCCATGACCGGGGTCGCGGACGAGACCACGACGACGACCGCGGACACGGCCGAGGCAAGGGTCACGACCGCTGAGAAACCGGATCTCAGAGCGCATCGACTATCCTCAAGCGACTCTGCTGACCCCCAAGGCCTTGATCTTCAAGGCCTTTTTTCCGTGTCCGACACCCTGAACCTGCCCAACCCGCGCCATGCGGCGCGCCTGCCTGCCCACATCGGCAAAGCCCAGTTCGAACGCATCCGTCAGGCGGCCTTCCGGCTGCCGCAGGTCGTGAAGCCAGGCGACTACATCACCGAACGCAGCGCGGGCTTCGAGGAACACCTCGACAAGCTCGGCCTGGTGCTGCTGCAAAAGGCAGTGGCCGGGGCCCGGCCGAGCCGCTGGATCGCGCCCGAGCTGATGGACAGCGCACTGGCGCACCTCGACGCCGTGGGCAACGGCCCCGATGTGCGTGCGCTGATGCTGGAGCGCACCGCGGCGCTGGAAGCGATGGGGGTGGCGCGCGATGCCGGCGTGTGGACACGACTGATCAGCCACGCACTGACGCTCGCCGAGGCGGGCTGGAAAGTACCGGTGCTGTTCCGCGTGCCGGTCGATGCGACCGCCGTGTGGGCCTTCTACCGCGACGGCGACAAGGCCACCCTGCTGGCGGCACTCGGCGCGCCCCCGCCCTTCCCGCAGGCGGCTGAGCTGATCGCGCACCTCGACAGCCTGGTGGCACGCAGCCACGCGTTCAAGCCCAACCACCTCGAATCGCTGCTGCCGCGCCTGCAGTCCGAATGTGCGACGCCGCAGCCGCTGGCTGAGCTGAAAGCCGCGTTGATGCGCGCGCAGGACCGCTGGGAACACCGCGCCGCCGAACTGGACACGATCGAAGGCCTGAACAGCGAGCTGGCCTTCCAGGGCTACCCCGACACCTTCGAGAAAGCGCGCCGCCTGCAGCGCAGCGTCACGCTGTACGTCGGCCCACCGAACAGCGGCAAGACGCATGCGGCCTTCGAGCGGCTGGCGCAGGCCCACGATGGCGCCTATCTGGCGCCGCTGCGATTACTGGCGCTGGAAGGCCGCGACCGGCTGGTCGGCCGCGGCGTGCCGTGCTCGCTGCTAACCGGCGAAGAGAACGTGCCGGCCGATGGCGCGCGGGTGGTGTCGAGCACGATCGAGATGGTCGGCACCAACAAGCCGATCGACGTGGCGGTGATCGATGAGGCGCAGATGATTTTCGACCCGTCGCGCGGCTGGGCGTGGACCCAGGCCATCGTCGCAGTGCCGGCCAACGAAGTGATCATCATCTGCTCGGCCTATGCGGTGCCAGCCATCGAGAACCTGCTGGGCTTATGCGGCGAGCGCTGCACCGTGCGGCATTTCGACCGCAAACAGCATGTCGATTTGCTGCCTCAGCCCGTCCCGATCTCGGCGCTGAAGCTGGGCGATGCGGTGGTGGCGTTCAGCCGCCGCGACGTGCTGACGCTGCGCGACCAGATCGCTGCCAATGGTCATCCGGTGTCGGTGATCTACGGTGCGCTGCCGCCCGAAGTGCGACGCCGCGAGGCCGAGCGTTTCGCCACCGGCGAGTCGCACATTCTCGTGGCCACCGACGCGATCGGCATGGGGCTGAACCTGCCGATCCGCCGCGTGCTGTTCAGCACCATGACCAAGTTCGATGGCACGGCTGACCGGGCACTGAATGAATCGGAAGTGCACCAGATTGCCGGCCGTGCCGGGCGCTTCGGCATCCACGAGGAAGGCTTCGTCGGCGTACTGAAGGACGCCGAGCCACAGGCCGCACGGATGCTGAAGGAGCTGCTGCCGAAGACCCCGCGCGCGCCGCGCGACTTCAAGGCACCAGTGGCGCCGAACGGCTGGCACGTCGACACCATCTCGTCGCGCCTGCACAAGACCCAACTGCGCGAGGTGCTGGGCGTCTTCGTCGAACAGCTGAAGCTCGACGACGCCCACTTCGCGGTGGCCGAGCTCGACCAGATGCTCGACCTGGCCGAACAGCTCGACCGCTGTGCACCCGGCCTGACGCTGAAAGAGCGCTTCACCTACGCACAGGCCCCGGTCGACACCCGCACCGACACCCAGGTGCAGGAGTTCCTGGACTGGACCAGCAGCCACGCGCTGACCGGCCGGGCTGGCACCCCGTGGTTCCTGAAAGACGTCGACGGCCACAGCCGCCTCGACCGGATGGAACAAGCGCTGCGCGCCGTCACGCTGTGGCTGTGGCTGGATCTGCGCTTTCCTGGCGTCTACGGCCACCTCGACGCGGTGCTCGAACTGCGGCGCCAGCTCAACGACGGCATCGAGCGGCAGCTCAAGGGCAAGCGGCCGCTGGCGCAGGTGCGGCAAAGGGCACGGCGATAGGCATCCTTCAAGCAGCGATTCGGCGCTAAATGGCCCCGATAGCGTATTGCCTGCCATGCCCTCTTCAGTGTCGGAGAAATTTACATATCCGTGGATCTGCGTTCGAAAAACCCAATGAATTCAGTGAGTTAGTACGTTGGAACATCAATTGCTTAGTAGTACTTATTAATAGCTTTCCGAATTCGGAGCACCTCGTGAACCCATCCAGAATGCTTTCAGCTGCGGCCATGGTTCTTGCGACCTTGGTTTCGACCAGCGCGTTTGCGGCCCCTGTCTCATGCGGCCCCTGTCTCATGCGGCGACGGTGCGGGCGTAGGACTTCGCGTGACGACGGTTGATCCGGCCTTGGTCGGCGGCTTTTGTTACACATCCGAAGGCAATTTCAATTCGAATGACTACAACACGATCTTCGGTGCTGGGTTCGGTGCGGTAGAGATCGATAAAGACCAGGCCCAAAACCCTGGTGGCAACCCCTACGAAGCATGGCTGACCGGCTACAGCTCTGCCACGTCAGGCAACTGGACGGTTGCAGAAGACGCCTGGAACAAGTACCAGCGCCTGTTTCTCGGGTTCCACTTCGGCGAACGTAAACCTGGGCTCGCTGCAGCAAACCCAGACACCTTCATCATTGAGCTGGCACGCAGCGACAATGCGGGATCGTGGTCACTGAGTGGACCGACTGGCGTGTTGTTGAACGATCTCTCGCACATCGATCTGATTGGCGCGGGCCTGTGCACCGCAAACCCGAAGGTTTGCGACGGCGGTGGTGGGGGCGGCGGCGGTGGAGGTGGCGGCTCAGTGCCGGAACCTGGATCGCTGGCCCTCGCCGGCTTGGCATTGGCCGCGGCTTACGGCGTTCGTCGTCGGCAGCGTAGCTAATCCCTCCCCCCGCCATGGAAAAGACCCGCCGAGGCGGGTCTTTTTCATGGGAAGCGAATGATGGCTGCTATCGAGTGACCTGCTTCGTCACGATGCTGCTGTTGCCCGCAGCATCCCTGGCCTCGGCCCGCAAGGTGTACGTGCCCGCCTTTTCCTTGCGTGTGTTCCACGCGTAAGACAAGGAGCCGCCCACACCGCTGGCCTTGAGCACGCCGTTGATGTACAGCGACTGCCTGATGCCCGCCGCACCTGAATTGTCGGTGGCGCTCAGGCTGACCTGCACCGTGCCCGAGACGGTGCCGCCCTTCGGATTCATGATGGCCACGCTGGGCGGTGACACGTCGGCAACCACGCTGTTGGCCACATTCACTGTCACCGCACTGGATGCACGGCTGTTGCCTGCAGCGTCATAGGCGGTCGCCATCAGCGTGGCATTGCCATTGGCAACGCTGGCGCTGTTCCAGGCGAACTGGAACGGCGCAGAGGTATCGGTCGCCACCAAGCCGTTGTTGGCGCGCAGTTCGACGCGTGTGATCCCCACGTTGTCGGTCGCCGAGGCATCGACATTGACCACCCCACTGACCGTGCTGCCCCCACCGGGTGAGGTGATCGAAGCGTTGGGCGCCACGGTGTCGGTTGGGGTGGCCACGCGGGCGGCGTTGACCGCCGCAGCGGCGTCGATACGGCCATGCCCATACACCGGGTCACGTCCTGGCACGCCGAGATCGACGGCGCTCGCGTACAGCAGGCTCTCGACCTGAGACGCGGTCAAGGCCGAGTTGGCCGACATCATCAGCGCGACCACACCTGCCGTCACCGGGCTGGCGATCGAGGTCCCCCACCACTGCTCGTAGCCGCCATTGCGGGCCGTGGTCCAGATGTTGATGCCGGGCGCAGAGACGGCGACAAACTGGCCGAAGCTCGACCAGCTGGTTTTCACGTCACTGGAGTCGGTGGCCGACACCGGGATCATCGTGGTGCTGAACGGCAGGCCTTCGTCGATGCCGTTGTTGCCTGCGCACACCACCACCAGACCGCCCTTGTTCTTCATGTACTGCGCCGCGCTCTGCACGGCAGCACTGCCCGCCACCCCCACATAGCTGATGTTGGCCACCCGCGCGCCGCGATCTGCGGCCCAGGTGATGCCCTGAGCGACGGTACTCCAGTAGGCGTAAGCGTTCGCGTCGGCAATGCGGATCGGCATGATCTTGGCTGCGCCTGCCACACCAGCCACACCGACGCTGTTGTTGCTGGCCGCGGCGGCCGAACCTGCGACCGCCGTGCCGTGGCCGTGCACGTCGCTGGTATCGCTGTTGTTGTTGTAGACATTCCAGCCCGGCACCAAGCTGGCTGCCAAATCGGGGTGGGTGGCCGACACACCGGTGTCGAGAATGGCAATGGTGACGCCGCCGCCGCGTGTGGTGTCCCAGGCAGTGGGCGCGTTGATCTTGGTGCTGTACCACTGGCTGCCCAGGTACGGGTCATTGGGCACAAACGCCGCCGAGACGCGCCGGTCAAGCTCTGCGAACTTGAGTTTGGGGTGGTGCTTCAACAAAGCCTGCACCGCCTTTTCCGAGGCGTTGGGCGGCAGATCGACGATGTGCAAATCGCTTTGGCCAACCCGCCGCGCCTTGCCGCCGTGAGGGCGCAACACACCTTCGAGATCAGCCGCGCTCAGTCCTGCGCGGGGCAGCACCAGCAATCGCCCTTTGGCAAATTCTTCAGCACCCGCGGCTGGAGCGACCGCGCTGGGCGGTGCCGCAACCACGGCCATCGATGCGCACGCCAGAGCCATTCCGACAACCAACGCGGTCAGCTGGAATGGGTGGGCAATCTGGAACGGCGCACGAACGCCAACAGGAACCAAATGAAGCGGGGTGTCGGTCACGGGCTTCGTCCTCTAATCTCTCTTTGATATTTTTCACGGCGCATGTGTCACGTCGCCGTTCCGCTGACGGGTGCGTCTTCCATGGACGTTCCCCACCATTACCGCTTCCTTTCGGTCGGAAGCGCTGCCGACCTGAGGCCCACCTGGTAACAAGAGGTACGCCTCTCTCCGAAGAAAAGTGGCAGGCACAGTGCGCCGTCAGCGGCCGCTGACGACCTCAGCCATAGGACGGAACCGGAGGTGCTGCCGTCGGTTGATGCACAACCGACAATGCTTCGATGAAGCCACCCGCCAGATTGCAACCCCTGATCGATGAAGGCCTGATCGACACCGTCGTGCGGCAGCTGATGAGCGGCAAGGAAGCGATGGTGTTCGTCGTGCGCTGCGGTGACGACACGCGCTGTGCCAAGGTCTACAAGGAAGCCACGCAGCGCAGCTTCCGGCAGGCGGTCGATTACACCGAGAACCGCAAGGTCAAGAACTCGCGCCAGGCTCGCGCGATGGCCAAGGGCAGCCGCTACGGCCGCGAATCACAGGAAGCCGCCTGGCAAAGCGCCGAGGTCGATGCGCTGTACCGGCTGGCCGGCGCCGGTGTGCGGGTGCCCAAGCCCCACAACTTCCACGACGGCGTGCTGCTGATGGAGCTGGTGACCGATGCCGAGGGCGACGCCGCGCCGCGGCTGAACGATGTGGTGTTCACGCCCGAAGAGGCGCGGGCCCACCACGCCAGCCTGCTGGTCGAGGTGATGCGGATGCTGTGTGCCGGCGTCGTGCACGGCGACTTGTCGGAATTCAACATCCTGCTGGCGGCCGACGGGCCGGTGATCATCGACCTGCCGCAGGCGATCGATGCCGCAGGCAACAACCACGCGCCGCGCATGCTGCTGCGCGATGTGGCCAACCTGCGCAACTTCTTCGGCCGCTTTGCGCCGGAGCTGCTGAGCACCCAGTACGGCCCCGAGATCTGGGCGCTGTACGAACGCGGCGTGTTGACGCCGGAAAGCACCCTCACCGGCCGCTACGAGCCACAGCTGGGGGCGGTTGACCTCAGCAGTGTGATGCGCGAGATCGATGACGCCCGAGATGAAGAGGCCGCACGCCGATTGCGCATGGCCGCGGCGCCCTGACCTGGCCGGCGCCGATCAGATTCATCCGCGCGCACCGGCCAAGTAAGCGGCTGTCAACTCGTCGCGCGGGGATTCAAACAGGCGCTGCGACTGGCCGAATTCGATCAGTTGGCCCACGCGCTCGGTCATCCAGAAAAACGCGGCGTAGTTCGCAATGCGACGCGCCTGGGCCAGGTTGTGCGTGACGATGACCACGGTGTAGCTGCCGCGCAGCCGCACAATCAGATCTTCGACCACACCCGAAGACAGCGGGTCGAGCGCAGAGCAGGGCTCGTCCATCAGCAGCACCTCGGGGCGCAAGACCAGCGCACGGGCAATGCACAAGCGCTGTTGCTGCCCCCCCGACAGGCCGAGCGCTGGCGCGTCGAGCCGGTCGCGCACCTCCGACCACAGCCCCACGTCGGTGAGTGCGCATTCGATGCGGTGAGCCAGCTCGTCGGGCCGACGCACGCCTTGCTCGCGCAGCGGCAGTTCGAGGTTGCGGCGTATCGACAGCGGAAACGGATTGGGCTTCTGAAAGATCATCCCAACCCGTTGACGCAGCGCACGCACGTCGCAGCCCGCAGCGTAGACGTTGTGCTCGCCCAGTTGCACGCTGCCGCGCACGCGGGTGCCGGGAACCAAGTCGCTCAAGCGATTCAATGCCAGCAACAGCGAGGTCTTGCCACAGCCCGACGGTCCGATCAGTGCGGTGATGCAGCCCTTGTAGATGTCGAGCGACACACCGCTGAGTACCGTTTGTCCGTGGTAAGCCACCGCCAGTTCACGCACGCGCAACAGCGGCACGGGGGTGCAGCACGGCGCCCCCGGCTCGATCTCGCCCAAGGTGTACGCGAGCGCCGTCGGGTTCGGCATCATGCGCGTGCCAACTGCCGCGACCAACGTTCGCCGAGCGCGGTGGCGAGCAGGTTGATGCTGACGATCAGCACCACCAGCACACCAGCAGCCGCGTAAGCAGCGCGGTCACCGCCCGCGACATTCATCGACAGGTCGTAGATATGCACCGCCAGCGAGCGGCCGGAATCGAACAACGAGCCGGGCATGCGATCCACGTAGCCGCTGGTGAATATCAGCGCTGCTGTCTCGGCGGTCGCGCGTCCGACACCCAGCATGGTGCCTGCGGCGATGGCGGGTGCCGCCGCCGGCAGCAGCACATGCACGACGAGGCTGGTGCGCGACATACCGAGTGCCGCACCGCCACGCCGCCAGTCGTTCGGCAAGGCAGCCAGCCCGGCTTCGGTGGTTCGTATCAGCAGCGGCAGCGCCATGCACGCGAGTGTGAGTCCGCCCGAGAGTATCGAAAAACCCAGCCCGAGAAAAACGCCGAAGAACGCGCTGCCGAAGAGGCCGAAGACGATCGAAGGCACGCCAGCCAGCGCGTCGAGTGCCAGCCGCACGCGACCTGCCTGCACGCCAGAAAACTCGACCAGCCACACGGCCGTCGCCACACCCAGCGGCAGGGCAACGGCGAGCGCCACCGCCAAAATGGCCAGCGTGGCCACGAGTATCGGCGCGATGCCGCCGCTGCGCCCCGCGTTGGCGGGTTCGTCGAGCAGGTAGCTCGCCGACCACATATCCACGCCCTGGCGGACGATGTCATACAACACCCAGGCCAGCGTCAGCATCACCAAGGCCGCCACACTGAACATGACCACACCGAACAGCGTGTCGCGAGCACTGTGCCGGTCGCGTTCAAGTCGCATGTGACCCCCTGCGCTCAATGCGCTGAGCAGCGGCCGTCAAGCCCAGTACCAGCAACGCCAGCGCCAGACCAGAGGCAAACAGCGCGGCGCGGTGGTCACCCATCGCGTACGCCATTTCGAGCGCGATGTTGGCCGTCAGCACGCGCACCGGGTCAAACAGGTTCGTCGGCGTCTGAACCACATTGCCGGCCACCATCAGCACCGCCATCGTCTCACCGGCGGCACGCGCCGCCGCCAGCACCGCCCCGGCAGCGATACCCGCCCGCGCTGCGGGCAGAACGACACGCCAGACCGCACCGCAGCGCGACATGCCGAGCGCAGCCGCCCCTTGCAGCCACGGCAGCGGCACGGCGGCCAACGCGCTCGAACTGGTGAGTGCCACCGTGGGCAGAATCATCAGCGCCAGCACCAGGGTGGCGGCCAGCAGACTGACGCCCGGGGGCTGCCACGCGGCGATCAGCGGCACCAGTACCGTCAGGCCCCACAGCCCGTACACCACCGAGGGTATGCCTGCGAGCAAGCCCACGCCGATGCGCAGTGTCATGGCCACCGAGGGCGGTGCCAGAAATCGCTCGTAGACAGCGACCGCCAAGCCCAGGGGCAGCGCCAGCACCATGGCTCCGAGCGTCGCCGCCAGCGTGGCCCAAACCATCGGCATGACGCCGTAGCGGTGCTCAAGCGGAAACCAGCCGTCATCGCTCCAGAAACGGGTTGCATTGCCGCCGTCCAGCACGGGCGCGGCCTCGACCACCAAAAAACCCAACACCAGCGCAAGCAGCAGCACCGAACCGGCCGCCAGCGTGCCGAGCAGCCGCCGCACCGAGCGATCCAGATCGGAGTGCACCGTCCAGACGCCTCAGGTGGGCGCCAGCGTGACGAAGGCCTGCGCTTCGACGAGGTCGTGCACCGCGGGCGACCGGGCGTAGTCGATGAAACGCTGTGCCAGCGGCGCAAGCTCGCCGCGCGTGACCAGGTTCAGCGGCCTCGACAGCGGGAAGCGGCCACGGCGCACCTCGTCCACCGTGGCGGCCACGCCCGACATCGGCAGCAGTCGGATCGGTGTGCCCAGCGCCACCTCGGATGCGGCCGCGCCGATCGACACGTAGCCCACCGCGCCGGGGTTGGCAGAGACGGTCTTGATGCCTTGCTGGTTGTCGCCGATCACTGCCTGCGCCCGGATGTCGCTGTTTTTCAGCTTGAAATGGGCCAGGAACAACTCGAGCGTAGAGCGTCCCTCGGCCTTGTTCACCACACTGACCTTCAACGCCGGGCCACCGACCTCGCGCCACTGCGTGGTTGCGCCGGTGTAGAGCGCGCGCACCTGCGCGTCGCTGAGCGTGACGACCGGATTGCTGCGGTGCACGATCAGGCCGATGCCGTCCAGCGCGATGCTGTGGGCGACAAGATCGGCCTCATCGGGCTTGAGCGCCCGCGAGACCAGTCCGATCTGCGCGATGCCCGATCGGGCATCAGCGATGCCACGCGACGAGCCGCCCGTCTGCACGTCGATGCGCACGCCGGGGTTGAGCTTTTCAAAGCGCTTGGCGATCTCCAGCACCAGCGGTGCCACAGTGCTGGAGCCTGTCAACGTCAGGCGCTCGCTGGCCCGCACTGACAGCGCAGGCAGCGTTGACAACAGCCATGCGCCCGCAGTGATCAACCAGCGGCGGCGTGGCATGAGTTTGGGCAGGCTCATCGACACAAGCGCCACCTGTGATGCGCGACGGGCTTTCGGCAGGGCGGGGAACCAATCGTCCATGAGGCTGCAGTGAGTGGTGGTCTGGTCGGTCTGCGTGGCGCACCGAGTTCTTACAAAACAGGGCATGGCCGTGGCATCTTGACCACGGCGAGGATGCCGACAACCTGTATCAGAATCCACCGGCATCGAAGCTTGGAGTGTGGCCATGCCGCACTGACCCAGCATCCAGAGAACCATCGGAAAGGGCCGAACCATGAAGTTGTTCCCAGCAGCCACCACGCTGGCGGCGCTTGCCGTGGCGCTGATCCCAGCGCATGCGCAGACCTCCGTCGCCGAAGCGCAGGTCAACGCCCTCGAAGGCCTGTTCGGCCAGCACGAGGGCTTGCGACGCGCCCATGCCAGAGGCCTCTGCGCCAGTGGTTACTTCATCGGCAACACCGTGGGTCGTGCGCTGTCGAGCGCGTCGGTGTTCAGTGGCGACAAGATCCCGGTGATCGCCCGCTTCTCGGTCGGGGGGGGCCATCCGAAGATCAGCGACAAGAGCAGGACGGTGCGCGGACTGGCCTTGCAATTCAGCCTGCCCAAGGGCGAGCAGTGGCTGACGGCGAACATTTCAGCGCCGGTGTATTTCATCAGCAAGCCCGCACAGTTCGCACCGTTCATGGCGGCACGCTTGCCCGATCCGGCCACCGGCAAGCCTGATCTGGTCAACTTGAAGCTGTTCTCCGAGCTGAATCCAGAGACGCTGCGACAAGGTGCCTACCTTGCCAAGGCGCCGGTGCCCGCCAGCTACGCCGCGGCGAACTACTGGAGCGCCAACGCGTTCGAGTTCATCAGCGCGAAGGGACAGCGCCAGTTCGTGCGCTGGCAGTTTGTGCCGGAAGGCGGACCACTCGGGCTGACCGACGAGCAGCTCAAGTCGCTGCCGAATGAGTTCCTGGCCGATGAGCTGCGCGCGCGCGTCGCCAAGGCCCCGGTGGTGTTTGATTACAAGGTGCAGCTGGCCGAGGCAGGCGATGCGGTGACCGATCCGACCCTGGCCTGGCCCGATGCCCGTGTCGTGGTGCCGGCGGGCAAGCTCTACATCGACAAGGTCGAAGCGGCTGAGGGGGGCGCCTGCGACAAGCTCACGTTCAACCCCTTGGTGCTGCCCAAGGGCATCAAGCCATCGGCCGATCCGGTGCTGCTGGCACGCCCAGCGCCCTACGGCGTCTCGCTCGGCCGACGACTGGGCGAGGCGGCAAAGTAAGCCGTCGGTTGGTCGACGATGTTCGCTGCGGCAATTCAGCGGAATGTGTCAATCACCCTTGAAGCAGGGCAATCACGTTGTTTTTTGAACCATCTCGCCACGCCGTGGCGGCCAGCATGCGAGTCTGTTGGATGAACCTGAACGCATCACGCCAGACGTGCGCCCTCCCCTGGCCGCGTCGGCCCTGAGGACCCCACCCCATGTCGACGTTTGGAGGCACACTGCCCGATGACCGCGCGCGCCACATCGCCCATCCGGTGGTGCTGAAAGGCGTGACCCGCACCTACCGGCTCGATGCGGTGGACGTGCCGGCACTGATCGACATCAACCTCGTCATCTTGCCGAATCGCTTCACCGTCATCTCGGGGCCGTCGGGCAGCGGCAAGACGACCTTGCTGAACCTGATCGGCTGCATCGACCGTGCAGACCAGGGCTCGATCATGGTCGGCGGCAGGCCCGTGCAGACGATGGACGATGACACGCTGTCCGACTTCCGCGCCCGCCAGCTCGGCTTTGTTTTCCAGAACTTCAACCTGCTGCAGGTCCTCACCGCCTACGAGAACGTCGAGTACCCGCTGGTGCTGACTGGCGTGCCGGCAGACAAGCGCCGAGCCCGCGTCACCGCGCTGCTCGAAGCCGTCGGGCTGGCCGACCGTGCCAACAACCGACCAGGACAGCTGTCGGGGGGACAGCGGCAACGGGTGGCGATCGCCCGGGCGCTGGCGCTGCGGCCGCAACTGGTGCTGGCCGACGAACCCACTGCCAACCTGGACAGCAAGACGGGCAGCGAGATCATCGCGCTGATGCGCGAGATGCAGCAACGCCACAAGGTGTCGTTCATTTTCTCGTCGCACGACCCGAAGGTGCTGGAAGCCGCCGACGACGCGGTGCACATCCACGACGGTCGCATCACGTCGATCGAGCGGCGGCTGGCCATGGCAGAGTCACGCACATGAACACACGTTTGCTCCCTCGGCGGCAGCTGCTGCACCTGCCAATGGCCGTGGCCGCGCTGTGCGCAGGCGTGGGCCAGATGCCTTCGGCGCATGCCGCGGTTGACGCACAAGCCCTCCTTGCCGCCAGCGACGCGGTGCGCAATCCCTCGCGGTCTTTTGCCGTCACGGTGAATCTGATCGAGTACCGCAGCGCCAAGCAGACCGACAACAACACGCTGTCGGTGTACTCCAAGGCCGATCCCAACAGTGGGCAGTACCGAAGCCTGATCCGTTTCGCCGCACCCGTGCGCGATGTCAACAAGCTCATGCTGAAGAACGGCAACGACTTGTGGTTCTTCGACCCGGCCAGTCAGGCCAGCATCCGGCTGTCTCCTCAGCAACGGCTGCTGGGACAGGCCTCCAATGGCGACGTGGTCACGGTCAACATGGCCAAGGACTATGCGGCCGAGTCGGGTGGCGAGGAAGACACCGTGGACGGTGAACGCGTGCCGCGCCGTTGCCACAAGCTGCTCTTGGCCGCCGCGTCGCCTGATGTGACCTACCACCGCGTCGAGATGTGGGTCGAAACCGGAACGGCACGGCCCGTCAAGGCGCGCTTCTTCGCCGAGAGCGGCCACTTGCTGAAGACCGCCTACTACCGCAAGTTCCAGTCGCAGCTGGGTCGCGAGCGGCCCACTGAAGTCGTCATCATCGATGGGCTCGACCCCGCGTGGGTGACCGTCATGCGTTACAGCGATTACGCTTGGCGTGATGTGCCAGAAGCCTGGCTGCAACGCGACTACTTACCGCGCTTCAAACCGGAGTGACCATGCGCCGCCACATTGCCTTGTCCACCTTGCTGATGTGCAGCGCGTTGTTGGCGCCCACCGCCCGTGCCGCCGAAGCCCTCGACGCGCTGCCCAGCGACCTGGATGCCCTCTCGCTCGCAGACAATGCGCCCACCGAGCCTCAGGCCGTGGCACGCCCGTGGCGCTTGTTCGTCGAGGGCAGCCTGCGGCGCACCTCGATCGACGATCCCGATTCGCGCTACGAGTCCAACCGCGCCTCGATCGATGGGCGCATCGACGCCACACTGGCGCCTGGCATCCGAGGCGTGTTCTCGAACCGATTGGATCTGCGCCACAGCAATCGCCGAGGGGTCGAAGGCGACGTCAACACGGTGCGAGAGGCCTACCTGAGCTGGGCGCCGACCGACCACCAGGTCTTCGACCTCGGTCGAGTCAATGTGCGGCACGGCGCGGCCTACGGCTACAACCCGACCGACTGGTTCAAGGAAGGCGCCGTGCGGTCCATCGTCTCGCTGGACCCTGCCGTGCTGCGCGAGAACCGCCAGGGCACCGTCGTGCTGCAGGGCCAGCACCTCTGGAGCGGTGGATCGCTGAAAGCGGCCTACTCGCCGAATCTCGGCGACCGGCCCAACCCGGGCACGTTCTCACTGAACGTGGGCGCCACAAACCCGCACCACCGCTGGCTGCTGGCGGGCAGCACCAAGATCAGCGACAAGCTGAACGCCGAGCTGCTGCTCTACGGCGGCCAGAGCACCCGCGAGCAACTCGGGCTGAACCTGTCAGGCCTGGTCGGCGACGCCACTGTGCTGTTTGGCGAATTCAGCATCGGCAAAGGGCCGTCGCTGATCGCGCAATCGCAGAATCTCAACGCCAACTCACGCTACCGCAGTCGCGCCGCCGTGGGGCTGACCTACACCACCGAGTTCAACCTCAGCCTGACCGCCGAGGCCGAATACAACGAGGCCGGTCCCACCCGCCGCCAATGGCGCGCGCTGCCGGGGGTCACGCCACTGGGCCAGCTGGGCTTCCTCGAGACCAGCCAGGCGCTACAGGACCTGCCGGCCCGCAGCGCCGGCTTCGTTTACGCCACCTGGAAAGACGCGCTGGTGCGCCGCCTCGATCTCTCGGCCTTTGTGCGCCGCGAGAACGAAACCCGCAGCCGCGTGCAGTGGCTGGAAGCGCGCTACCACTGGGATCGGGTCGATCTGGTCGCGCAATGGCAGCAGTTCTCCGGCTCACGGCAATCGATTTTCGGCAGCGTTCCGCAAAGCCGCACCATCGAGCTGGCCGTGCGGTTCTACCTGTGAGGGTCAGCCGGCGCGAGATTGATCAGCGCCGCGCGCCGTGCCCGCGAGACACGCCGCAGTGATGTCGGCCGCGATGGACAGCGACTCCGCCAGCCCACGGCTGGCTCAAGAGGCACGCCTGCTGGTGGCACTGCTGCGCAGTTCCCGCCTGTTCCTGCTGTTCGGCGAGCCTGGATCGGACAAGTCCGCCTTCCTGCAATCCTCCTTGCTGCCCTTGCTGCAACGGCGCGCCGAAGACCAACAGCCGCCCGCACCCGCCCGTGAGGCAGGGGTGGTGGTGCCGTTTCCCGACCGGCGTGCACGCGCAGGTTCAGCGCGCCGCAAGCGTGAGGTGGTGGTGCTGTTCGATGACTGGTCAGGTACGCCGTTGCCGGCCTTGCAGGCCCGTCTTCAGTTGGCGGCCACGCTGGCGGATCCGGTGTCGAACGGATCGGCGCCCTCCTTGACGGAGAGCCTCTGCGCACTGAGCGAGCGCCTCGACATACAGTTCGTCGTCATCCTTGATCGATTCGAGGAATTCCTGCGCCTGCCCGCGCAGCGTGAGGGCGTCACCGAATTCGCCGATGCCTTGGTCGAGGCGCTGAATGCAGCGCAGTTGCCGGCGAGCTTTCTCTTGTCGCTGGACGAAGACGCGCGCCCCGCCCTGGGCAGCTTGCGCCGTCGCGTTGCCGGCTTCGACGACTTTTCGTTGAAGCTGCCGGGCGTCGTCGCCAGCGTCAGGCCGCCACCGATGGCTGCTCCGGCCCTGGCTCCCGCGCCCCCCACGCCACCTGCGGCACCGCGCACAGCCGCCGAGTCGCCGCCCTCGACAGTCAAGATCAAGCGACCCACGCCCCTGCGTGCGCCCGTGAAGACGCAGGACGTGTATGCGCTGATCGAAGACAAGCTGATCCGCACCTCCAGCGACAACGATTGCGAGCCATTCCAGGGCAGTCAGCCCGGCGCTCTCCCGCCTGAACGGCTCACACGCCCACCGCCTCCGCCGTTGCGCAAGCGCAGAAGAGCCAAGAATTCGACCTGGCCCGAAGAATTCAAGGCCGAGCCCACCGCACAGCCCGCTGACCCACCGCGCCAGCGCCGGCGCCCGAAGCCCACGCTGCTCGGTCGTTGCAAGGCGCTGTTTTCCCGCTGGTGGCGACCCTGACGCCCAGTCGACAGACTCGCCGACCCGCTTGCGAGGAATGCGTCCAGATGCAAGCAAATGCGTCGGGTTCGCCACACAACTCACGAATCACGAGGGCCCGGTCGAAACCGGCCGTGCGAAACTTATTTGTCTATTCTTGAAGCGGTCTGGAACATGAATCCTGAGTCTCCCATCATCGCGGTCGTCGGCCTGGGTTACGTCGGCTTGCCCCTGGCGGTCGAGTTTGGCAAGCGGTTTCCGACCATTGGATTCGATCTGTCACAGCGCAAGGTCGATGCCTACCGGCGCTTTGAAGACCCGACGGGTGAGGTCTCGTCAGAGCAGCTTCGTGCGGCCACGCTGTTGAACTGCACCACCGACGGCGCCGCCTTGAAAGATGCCGATTTCATCGTCGTCGCCGTCCCGACGCCGATCGACGACGCCCGCCGTCCCGATTTCTTTCCCCTCGTCAGCAGTTCCGAGACGGTGGGTCGGCACCTGAAGCGAGGTGCGATCGTGGTCTATGAGTCCACGGTGTACCCCGGTGCTACTGAAGAGATCTGCGTGCCGGTGCTGGAAAAGTTCTCGGGCCTGAAGTGGAAGCAGGACTTCAACATCGGTTACTCGCCCGAACGTATCAACCCCGGTGACAAGCTGCGCACGCTGACCAAGATCGTCAAGCTGGTGTCGGGCGACACGCCCGAGACGCTGGCCGTGGTGCAGAAGCTGTACGGCGCCATCATCGACGCGGGCGTGTATCCGGCCAGCAGCATCCGCGTTGCCGAGGCGGCCAAGGTGATCGAGAACACCCAGCGCGACCTGAACATCGCATTGATGAACGAGCTCTCGCTGATCTTCAACCGCATGGGCATCGACACGCTGGAGGTGCTGGAAGCCGCCGGCACCAAGTGGAACTTCCTGCCGTTCAGGCCCGGCCTGGTCGGTGGCCACTGCATCGGCGTCGATCCCTACTATCTGACGCACAAGGCCGAGATGCTGGGCTACCAGCCGCAGGTCATCCTGGCGGGCCGTCGCATCAACGACAGCATGGGCAAGTACGTGGCCGAGCAGACGGTCAAGCGGATGATCGCGGCCGGCCAGCCGGTCCGAGACGCGAACATCATCGTGCTTGGCATGACCTTCAAGGAAGACTGCCCGGACCTGCGCAACAGCAAGGTCATCGACGTGATTCGCGAGTTGCAGTCCTATGGCGTCAAGGTCCATGTGCACGATCCACTGGCCGACAACGACGAGTGCCAGCACGAGTACGGCATCGGTCTGACCACATGGGACCAACTGCCCCAGGCCTCGGCCATCATCGCGGCCGTGGCGCACCAGCCGTACAAGCAGATGGGTGTGTCGAAGCTGCTTGAAAAGCTCAAACCCGGCGGCGTGTTCGCCGACGTGAAATCGGTCTACGACCCCGCTGCGGTGGCGCAGGCAGGCCACGAGTTGTGGAGGCTGTGACGACCTACCAGGCGTTGCAATCCGCGCTGCGGGCGGCGCCCAAGACCTGGCTGGTGACCGGCGTCGCTGGTTTCATCGGGTCGAACCTGCTGGAAGCCCTGCTGATGCTCGACCAGCGTGTGATCGGGCTGGACAACTTTGCCACCGGCCACCGACACAATCTCGACGAGGTGCAGGGTCTGGTTGGCGAAGCGCGGTGGGCGCAGTTCAAATTCATCGAAGGCGACATCCGGCAGTTGACCGACTGTCAGGCCGCCTGTGCCGGGGTTGATGTGGTGCTGCACCAGGCTGCGCTGGGCAGCGTGCCCCGCTCACTCGCCGATCCTGTGACCACCAACGCGGTCAACGTCGACGGCTTTCTGAACATGCTCGTCGCTGCACGCGACGCCAAGGTTCAGCGCTTCGTGTACGCGGCCAGCAGTTCGACCTACGGCGACCATCCGGCGCTGCCCAAGGTCGAAGACCGCATCGGCGCGCCACTGTCACCGTACGCGGTGACCAAGCTGGTCAACGAGCTGTATGCCGATGTGTTTGCACGCGCCTACGGGGTGCAGAGCATCGGGCTGCGCTACTTCAATGTGTTCGGCCCGCGGCAGGACCCGAATGGCGCCTACGCCGCGGTGATCCCGAAATGGATAGACGCGCTGATCGGCGGCCGACCTGTGCAGATCAATGGTGACGGCCACACCAGCCGCGATTTCTGCTTTGTCGCCAATGCGGTGCAGGCCAATCTGCTGGCGGCCTGCACGCCACGTGATGACGCCGTCAACGAGGTCTACAACGTGGCGGTCGGCGACCGCACCAGCCTGAACGAGTTGTTCGCGCTGCTGCGTCAGCACCTGCTGCCGACCTTTCCGCAGTTGCACGACGTGCAGCCAGTGCATGCCGACTTTCGCCCTGGCGACGTGATGCACTCCCAAGCCGACATCGGCAAGGCCACCGATCGACTGGGCTACCGGCCCAGTCACCGCATCGGTGACGGGCTGGCCGAGGCCATGCGCTGGTACATCGCGCCATCGCAGCGGGTGGGCGGTGTGCCAACCTCCCGCGACTGACGCGAGCCTCCATCGGCGGCCGGTCAAGCCGCGCGGCGATCGTTCTTCGGTGCAGCGCTGAGCTCGACCGACAGGATCGCCAGCAGCAGCAGTAGCAAGGCAACACGTGGCATGTCCATCACGCTGCTGATGAGGCCGATGCACAAGCCCCCGCACAGTGACGCGACCAGAAACGGCGCGATCGGAGGCGCCACCCTGTCGCGCCGCATGATCGCTGCGACCATCGACCACAAGGCCCACGCCATGCAGACGGCGAACGCCATCACCGCGAACAGCCCGCGCTCGATCAGCAGTTCAAGCCACAGGTTGTCGATGTGCCAGGGAACGTAGTAGCCCTGCGCCGATGGGAACCAACGGGCCATGCCTTGGGCGAAATCACCGTTGGCGAGTTGTTCCACCCGGCTGAGACCGGCCAAACTCACCCGGCGTATGTCGATCTGCCGACCTGCATCGAAGATCGAGACTGAAAACACCCCCTGCCGTGGCGCCCAGACACTGCCCACGCTGAGCGGCGGGCCGCGCAAAACCAACGCGCCTTGCTGCCACTGCGAACCCGTCGGCGCCACTCGCAGCCAACCTGACTGACAGCGGCGGGGATAGAGCAGGTGCAGCTCACACAAGGAAACGTACACATCCGTCTCGACCGCAGCGCGCGTCTCGAACCTCACCACCCGCGGTCCGAGGGTCTTCAGGCTGACCCGCTGCGTCAAGGCGAACAGACCATCGATGTCCGAACGCGTCTTGGGCCCGAGCACCCGCACGAAAGCCGCCCCCTCAGTCGCCCCAGCGCTGACGAACTGCACATCGCCAGGAAATTCCCGGCCCGGCACCTCGCGCGCATACGTCGCGGGCAGCCGGCCGGCACCGATGCCGAACAACCAATCGGTCGAGCCATGCATCAGACCCAATCCGTTCTGCCAATGCTGGCGGCGGCTGTCCAGGTCCTGGTCGCTGGTGCCGATGCGCTCCTGCATGTACGAGCCCAACCCCAGCACGGCAGCCACCTCGATGGTCAGCGCCACGGACAAGGCGATGCCTGCCAGCGTGCGCCAGCGAATGCGCAAAGCAGGCCAGCGCTGCCAGCGCATCAAGATGACCAGCAACAGCAAGGAGCCGAGCACGGCTCCGTAGACGCCGCGCGAGAAGGTGGTCAGACACGCGTACGCGGTGAGCAGCGCCAGCAACGCCAGCAGGCCCCAGCGCAGCGGCGTGCGGGTGACCCACAGTGCCCAGACGACGAAGGGTGTGGCGAGCGCCAGGTAGGCATCGATGGCCGCCCCGCCGACATGCATCTCCCAGAACAACGCCGTCGTGCGATACCGGGACGAGAAGTCCCACAGGCCGGTGTAGGCCAGGCGCTCCCAGAGCACGGCAAGCGACACCACGGCCAGGCCTGCGACCATGCCCCAGCCGAAGTAGTGAAGCGCCTCCGATCCCCTGCGCGACAGCTCCCAGCGCAACAGCGGCCAAAGCAGTGCCGCAAACAGAACACTCTTGGCGCTGCGTAGCGCGTTGAGCGGGTCGGCATAGCCTTGGAAGAGGCTCAACGGAATGTCGCGAGCTGCCCACATGGGGTGGACGACCGCGACTGCGCTCGCCACGCCAAAAACAACCGCGGAGGCGGCAAACAAAACCTGGACAGGAGCCGGCTCGACTGCTGGGTCACGACGCCGAAAAACTTCGAAAGCCCGGTGGGAATACCCGCCACAAATGACCCCGAGGAGCAGCAAGTCGAACTCTTCAGTCACTGTCCAACCGGTCCATGGAGCGAAACTCATCCATGGCAAGGCAAAAGGAACCACGAAGAGCCACACCACAGGGCGCCACGCGACCAGTGCACACCAGACCAGCAAGGCGCAAAGCACCCCCCAGGGTGCGACAGGATGTCGCCATGCCAACGCGACTGCAACCGTGATTGAAACCAGTGCAACGGCGAGATGACCACAGCCCCTCAGCGCAGGCTGGTACCTGATGCGGTCAACCATGCGACGGCAAGGCGGTTGGGGGCTCCTGAAACATGCAATGGGCCGCCCGATGCAGCCTATCGGGCAGGGCCTTCGTCAGCAGCGCAGAGCAGCAGGGCCTCGAATCGTTCTGCCATGGCAGCCCACGCGAATCGTTCGACCGCCACTTGTCGACCGGCATGTCCGAGCTGTTCTCTGCGGACTGGATCGGCCAGCAGTTCGAGTACCGCATTGGCGAAGGCTTCGGCGCCATCCCGTATCAGGAGATTCTCACCATCGCTGGCACCCAAGCCACCGACACTGACCGAAGTGGCAACCACCGGGCGAGCCATCGCCCAAGCTTGTAGAAGCTTGTTCTTGATCCCCGCACCTGCAAGCAACGGGCACGCAAATACGTCAGCGGCAAGAACGAAGTCACGGATGTCAGCGACCGCTCCGGTGACGATCACCCGCTCCGATTCCAATTCGCGCAGGCGCAGCGCAGGGTTCCGCCCAACCAATGCAACGGTCGCGTCTGGGCGCGCGGCCCAGACGAGCGGCATGATCTCGCGGACCAGGAACAGGGCGGCCTGCTCATTGGGAGGGAACGCCATGCTGCCCTCGAACACGACACGGCCCGGCACCGCAGCCCGCTCGGCGGGGGCGTAGTAGGTCGTATCGACACCGTTGGCCACCACCGAAACCGGCACTCGGGGTGACACCCGACTGAAAGACGCCGCATCTTCATCGCCTACCACCACGCACCGTGACGCGCGCCGCATGCTTTCACGCTCAAATCGTCCGAATACGTGGGCGTACTTCCAGAGGCGAATTTTGTTGATCAGGCCCGGCGTGCTTCTTCGCGCCCGCTGGAATGTGAGCACCATGTCGTCGACCAGATCGGCCACCACGGGCACGCCAGCCCACGTTGTGGGCAACTGGGTAAACAGAACCGCGCCAGCGTCCCAGATCACGTCGTACTCGGACGGATTGATCTCGGTCGTCAGCAACTGCTCGACCACAGGACTGTGCACATAAAGCGCTGCAGGGCTCCAGCCCGTGAAGGGCCCGAGCCAGCCAGCGGACGGACGCGCAGGCGGTCGCGGAGCAGACCAGATGCGGCCGAACACCCCGGGCGGTGCACAGACCGATTGAGTTGCCTGTCGCAGACAAAGCAAGTCGATGGTGTGCCTGCTGGCAAGTTCCCGAGCGAGGTTCAGAACACGCAAAACCAGGCCATCAGCCGGCTCTGAAAGAACTCGATCGCACAGCAGCAATATCCTCATTGCGCGGAACGCCCGGAAATGTCGCCCAAGAATTTCAGCGTGGCCACTTCCACCTGAAGGCGAAGCGCGTGGCTGGAGAACGTGTGGTCAGCCCCTGGAAGATCGATTCTGCGGACCTCTGATCGCTGCCAGAGCGCCTTCCACTTCGGGTGCGATGCCGCGTAGCCAAGAAACTCTGCGCAGACCAGGTCTCTTCCACTCAGGATGTACAGCTGAGGACCCTTGAATGACACGGCACCCAGCGTCATGCGCTCGCGGTAGTCGGCGGGGGCATCTGCAACAGCGACGCTGCGGCCCGACTGCGATCGTGCGATGCGCCACAACTTGCCCGCGATCTCCCGCACGGAAGATGCAAAACGCACATGGCCCGACAACAACTTCTTCCAAAAAGCGGGATCTGCCAGACGCTTGACGTAGTAGTGCCTGATTTCCGTGCGGGCGTGAGTCGTTGGATGGCGGACCCACGGGTTCAACAGAATCAGTCCAGCCCAGGTGGGCACCGCGCTCGTACTCATCAGAGCAGCCGATGCGGCGTCACACAGACCCCAGACAACCACGCGGCGCACGCCGGGTGCGGCGCGCTGGAAAGCGGAGGTCGCCGCCGCGAGGTCGGGCCCGAGCGCCTCGAACCCCGGGAACTCGCCCTCGGAGTCACCCATGCCTCGGACATCGAAGCGCAAGGTTGGATATCCAGCGTCGGCCAGTCGGCGCGCCAGTAAAACGAATTGTCGATGGCTGCCGGCTCGGTACTGCGGGCCACCCACCGCAATCAGCACGCCCAGGTCGCTGACCATCCCGATCGGCATCGACAACACCCCGACCAGGCTGTCCTGGAGGCACTCAAACCTCAAGCCACTTTCGGTGCATTTCATGCGGGCAACGCGTCGCAGGTCGCTCGAACAAGCTCTGGCGCGACTTCAATTTCCTGTGCGCGCCAAAAGCTGGGGCCAGCCACCACTGATGCGCGAACTTCGGCGCTCGCGGGCAGGGCTGACAGCAAGCGTTGGCTTGTGGTCGCCAAACCGGCATCGGGTCGAGGCGACACCTCCAACCAAACGACACGCAACAAATGCTCGCTCAGCTGAAGCTCGGCCGCGGCCATGGGTAACGCCAGCGATGGCGACAGCAGGTAGCCTGCCACTTCGATCTTCTCGCCCGCTCGAAGCCCATCAAGCGGGTCTGCGCTGCGTGGGTCAGCCCCCGGCTCCTGCCCCAGCCAGGCTGAACCCGCTTTCAATCTCAGGAACTGCTGCAGTTGCTGCCGACCCGACACGACGGGTTGCCAGAGCACCAGCCCAACGCCTGGCTCAGGCCGTTGGCTCAAACTCATCGATGCGAGCAGCCCACCCAGACGCAAACCCCAAAGCCAGGGCTCAAAACCCGACTGCGAAAACAACCATCGCCGGGCGGCCTCGACATCTTCGAGCCATCCGTCCCAAGTCGCGTCAGAAAAATCACCCCCACTGTCGCCCGTTCCGCTGAGATCGATTTGCAGAACATGCCAGCCACGGGCAGCCAAGGCACGCGACTGCAATGCCGCTGCGCGCCGTGACTTGTTCATTTCCTCGGCAAAGGGGGGAACGTAAACAAGCGCACCAACGGCCGCCGCTGCAGGGGCATGATGCAAGCAAAAAATCTCGCGGGAGCCAACCGGCAAGTAGAACGGGACCGCTGGCTCTGGACGAGAAATCACTTGGCCGCTATCTGCTCAACAAAGGCCAGAAAACTACCAAAGGTGGAGAACACGTTGCCATCGATTTCATCGTCTGAGATTTCGACGCCGAAGCGTTCCTCGATGGCGGTGATCAACGACACCACGGCCATCGAGTCAAGCTCCGGAATCGCGCCCAACAAGGGCGTCGATGGAACGAAGCTATCGGCGCGGCCGTTGAGGCTCAGCACGTCATTGAGGATGGCTCGAAGTTCGTCAGATGCGTGCATTTAAGGTTCCTGAAACGATGACTTTCATTGTAGGCAGGGAGCAGCGGCGCGATGCGACTCTCCCCTCATGATCAACGCGGGGGGCGCAGACGAACGACGGGTCTGTGCAACTCACTGAAGGACGCGTGCACGTACGGAAATTCGGGCAGCCATGAAAGCTGGAGTGGCCCGATCAGCACGAAAACCGCACTCCCACACACCTCCGCGCCCAAACGTGCGTGAGAGGCCAGTGACGCTGAATTGAACGCCGAAATTCGGCTGAAGCTCCATTGAATCCCTTGGGCCGCCAATTCTGCGTCCACGTGGCTCCACAGTCGCGCCATCGCCCGTCCGATTCGGTACTTTGGCTCGACATAGACGTCGAAGTCCCAGACGCTGACCTTTTGCATTTGAAGAACAAAAGTACAGCGCAATTCATCTTCCTCGTAGCACCCGCTTTGCAACCAGATAAAGCCAGCGAATTCACCGCGCATGAGCAGTGCGGTGCAGGTCGCGCCAGCGTCAAAGCGCCGCGACATGATCGCCTGTGGGCGTGGCAGGTGTGCCACGAGCGGATCGTCACGCTCGATCCGGCGGATGGTGGCGGAGGCGTCCTGACGTACCGGGCTGGCCGAACGAGCCCCGATCGGCTGCGCCACCAGGTAGTACTTGACCAAGCGCAGTCGATGCCCGCTCGCCTTCTCGAGAACACGGCTGATGCCATACAGCGCGCCGTCGATCCAACCGAATTGCTTGAAAACCGAGCGAATACGCATGCGAGTCTGATTTGCTCTTGCAATCAACACTATGCCTCACTGCTCGCGCAAGAACAGTCGCCGATGCGTGCGAACTTCACTCCTCGGGCGTGCAGCGCTCACATTCGGAGGCGAACTGGCATCCCATAATCCGGCGACGCGACAAATTCGGCGAGCGCCTTTTTTGTTCTGGACTCAGCCCTTGAAATCATGATGCACGCCAGCCTCTTGCACGATCTTGTCTCGCTGTCTGCAGATCGCTTTGGTGAGGCTGCGGCGCTGACTCACGGCGACATCACACTCAGCTACAACGCGCTGCACGCAGCTGTTGCGGGCTTTGCAAGTGGTTTGCGTGGCATCGGCATTGCGCGCAGCGATCGCGTCGCCATTTACCTGGACAAACGGCTCGAAACGGTCATCGCCAGCTTCGGAGCGCCCGCAGCGGGTGCGGTGTTTGTTCCCGTGAATCCGCTGCTCAAGCCCGAACAGGTCGGCCACATCCTGCGCGATTGCAACGTGCGCGTGCTGGTCACCTCGCCGGAGCGGCTGCTTTTGCTCCAGAGCACGCTGCGTGAATGTCCCGACCTGCGCCACATCGTCGTCACCGGCAGCGAGTCGCACGCATCCGACACGCCGCTGCACACCTGGGACCGCTTTATGGCGAGTCCGTCGCGGGCTGGGCATGGCGTCATCGACACCGACATGGCAGCCATCCTGTACACCTCTGGCAGCACCGGCCGACCCAAGGGCGTGGTGCTGTCCCATCGAAACATGGTGGCTGGAGCCAAAAGCGTTGCCAGCTACTTGGGCAATCACGAGAAAGACACCCTGCTGGCTGCCCTGCCGCTCAGTTTTGATGCGGGCTTCAGCCAACTGACCACGGCCTTTCACACCGGTGCGCGCTGCGTCCTGCTGAATTACCTGATGCCGCGGGATGTACTGAACACCCTCGAAAAAGAACACGTGACCGGGCTGACCGCGGTACCGCCGCTGTGGATTCAACTGGCTCAGCTCGAGTGGCCCGGCAGCGTCACAGAGCACCTGCGCTACATCGCCAACACCGGCGGTCGCATGCCGCTGGAGACCTTGCAGCGCCTGCGCGGACACTTGCCGCGCACTCGGCCTTTCTTGATGTACGGGCTGACAGAAGCCTTCCGGGCCACCTACCTCCCACCAGAGGAGGTCGATCGCAGACCCGACAGCATCGGCAAGGCCATTCCCAACGCCGAGGTGCTGGTGCTGCGCGAAGACGGCAGCGAGTGCGCCCCCAACGAGCCCGGCGAGCTGGTGCAGCGCGGCGCCTTGGTGGGGCTGGGCTACTGGAACGATCCCGCCAAGACGGCCGAGCGCTACAAGCCCTTGCCTGCCGGCCTCGACGCACGCCCAACGGGCCTCGTGATCCCCGAGATCGCCGTCTTCTCAGGCGACACCGTACGCCGGGATGAAGATGGCTACTTGTATTTCGTGGGCCGGCGCGACGAAATGATCAAGACCTCAGGGTACCGCGTGAGCCCCAACGAGGTCGAGGAAGTGATCTACGCGACGCGCCTTGTGGGTGAAGTGGCGGCATTCGGCCTACCGCACCCCCGCCTCGGTGATGCGATCGTCATTGTGGTCACGCCCGAACCAGGCGCTCAGGTTGACATCGACGCGCTGAAGGCCGAATGCAAGGCCCGTTTCCCGTCGTACATGGTTCCCGCGCACATCGAGGTTCGCCCCGGCCCGCTGCCGCGCAATCCCAACGGCAAGATCGATCGCAAGCTGATCGCTGCCGATTTCCCTGGCCTGTTCGAGAACGCGCGATGAGCGATATCCCCCGAGCCGTCCCGGCGCATGCGCCCATGGACCAGTTCACCTGCCGCGGTGATGAATTGCTGGTGGGTGGCATGCCGCTGTCTCGCCTGGCCGAGCGCGTGGGCCAGACGCCCTTCTACGCCGTTGATCGCGCCCTGCTGAATGCCCGTGTGGCCAGCCTGCGGCAAGTGCTGCCAGAGCGCATGTCATTGCACTACGCCATCAAGGCGAACCCCATGCCAGCGCTTGTGCAGCACATGGTGGGTCTGGTGGACGGTCTGGACGTGGCCAGCGCCGGCGAGATGCAGGTCGCACTGAACGCCGGCATGCAGGCGCAAGACATCAGCTTCGCCGGCCCTGGCAAGCGCGACGCCGAACTCGCACAGGCGGTGGCCGCTGGCGTGTTGTTGAACGTTGAAAGCCCGCGCGAGGCGCGAGCGCTTGCCGGTATCAGCCAGCGCCTGGGCTTGCCTGCCCGCGTGGCCGTGCGCGTCAACCCCGACTTTGAGTTGAAGAGCTCGGGCATGAAGATGAGCGGCGGACCCAAGCAGTTCGGCATCGATGCCGAAGCCGTGCCCGAGCTGCTGCGCGAGCTGCCAGCGCTGGGCTTGGCCTTCGAAGGCTTTCATCTTTACGCTGGCTCGCAGAACCTGAAGGCAGCGTCCATCGTCGAGGCGCAGCAGAAGAGCTACGAACTGGCCTGCCGACTGGCCGACCAGGCTCCTGGCCCGGTGAAGGCGCTGAACCTGGGCGGCGGCTTCGGCATCCCCTACTTCCCTGGCGAGACGCGGCTGGACCTGGGCCCCATCGGCGACAACCTGGCCGGTATTGCGCAGGACGCCGCGCAACGCCTGCCACAGGCCGAGTTGATCATTGAACTGGGCCGTTATCTGGTGGGCGAGGCGGGCGTGTACGTCTGCCGCGTGGTGGACCGCAAGGTGTCGCGCGGGCATGTGTTTTTGGTCACCGATGGCGGCCTGCATCACCACCTGGCGGCATCAGGCAACTTCGGACAGGTGCTGCGCAAGAACTACCCCGTGGCCATCGGCAACCGCATGGGTCAGCCTCAAGGCGAGCCTGTCTCGGTGGTGGGCCCCCTGTGCACCCCGCTCGACCTGCTGGGCGACCGCATGCCGCTGCCCGATGCCCAGCCCGGCGACCTGATCGTCGTGTACCAGTCGGGTGCCTACGGCGCCACGGCCAGCCCGCAGAACTTCCTGGGCCATCCTGCTGTCGCTGAAGTGCTGGTCTGATGCGCCTCGACGTCGATCTGGCTGCACTGGCCTCGGGCACGCTCGCCGATGCCACACGTTTACAGCTGAACGCGCACGAAGGCCTCAGCGCGCAAAACGCTGACAAACTTGTGCTGGTCATCGGCCAGCCGCGCACGGGCGAGACAGTGCTCAGTGCGGCCGACCTGCTTCAGCGCCATGCGCGCATGGGGGCTGGCTTGGCTGAGGGCCTGCATGGTGCCTATGCCATCGCGGTGGTGGACGCGGCGAAGCGCCAGTTACTCCTGTTCAACGACCGCATGGCCGTTCACGGCTGGTGCCACGCCGGCAGCGGCGGCCGGCTGCGCGTGTCCGACCGCGCCGACACCCTGGCCGACGGGGCGGCCATCGACCCTCAGGCGATCTTCACCTACCTCTTCAACCACGTCATTCCGGCACCCGACACCATCTACTCGGGCGTGCGCCGCCTGCCGCCCGGGCATCGGCTGGTGGCGGATGCGCAAGGCACGCTGGTCGAGCCCCACTGGCAGCCCGTGTTCAGCGCCGTCGAGAAACCGGATTTCGATGCGCTGAAAGACGAGTTTCGCGGCCTGCTGCAGGGCGCCGTCGCGCGCGAGGCGCAGCGCTTCGGCAGCGGTGCGGTCGGCACCTTTTTGTCGGGCGGCACCGACAGCTCCACCGTCAGCGGCATGCTGCGCAAGGTCACTGACGGGACGGTGCACGCCTATTCCATCGGCTTCGACGCCGACGGCTACGACGAGATGGACTACGCCCGCCTGGCCGCGCGGCACTTCGGGCTGAACCACCACGAGCATTACCTGACGGCCGAAGAAGTGGCCACCGGCATGCCCCAGGTGGCCACCCATTACGACCAGCCCTTCGGCAACTCATCGGCCGTGGCGGCTTACCACTGTGCCCGAGTGGCGCGCGAGGACGGCCGCACGGCGCTGCTGGCCGGTGACGGCGGTGACGAACTCTTCGGCGGAAACGCCCGCTACGCCAAGCAACGGCTGTTCGGTCTGTACGAGCACATTCCCGCGCCACTGCGCAGCTTGGTGATGCAGCCCCTGCTGGACAACCGTGTCGCCGAGCGCCTGCCCGGCCTGAGCAAGGCTGCCAGCTATGTGCAGCAGGCGCGGGTGCCCATGCCGGACCGGCTGCACATGTACAACCTGCTGGCCCGCCTGGGCTTGGCCCAGGTGCTCACCCCCGCCTTTCTCGCCCAGGTGAACCCGGGCCACGACCAGCAAGCCCACCGCGCGGTGTACGCCCGCAGCGCCGGCGCGAGCCAGGTCAACCGCATGCTGGCCTACGACTGGAAATACACCCTGGCCGACAACGACCTGCCCAAGGTCATCGGCACCACCACGCTGGCCGGCATCGCCACCGCCTTTCCGCTGCTCGCCGACGAGGTGCTGGACTTTTCGCTGAAGCTGCCCGACGACTACAAGCTGAAGGGCCAGCAGTTGCGCTGGTTCTTCAAGGAAGCGCTGCGCGGCTTCTTGCCCGACGACATCCTGGCCAAGAAGAAGCAAGGCTTCGGGTTGCCTTTCGGCGTCTGGGCGCTGAAGCATCCGCAACTGGCCCGGCTGGCCGACGACGCACTGGGCAGCTTCGGCACCCGCGGCGTGGTGCAGCCGGCCTTCATGCACAAGCTGCGCACCGAGTTGCTGCCCGCACATCCGGGGTACTACGGCGAGCTGGTGTGGATCGTGGCGATGCTGGAGCTGTGGCTGCGAGAGCGCGCTCCGCAATGGCGGCAGGCTTGATGAAGGGCGAAGTGGTTGATTACGCCTTTGGAATTGCCGTGCCCGCAGTTCGTAGAGACTGACTGCCGAGGTTGGACGTAATCCGATGAGCCATATCGCCACCCGAAAGCAATTTGGTCGCAACTTGTCGAGCGGCTGGCTGCTGCTTGCGGCCGAGGTGGCGGTGGCGTTCTTCCTCACGCCTTTCATCATCCTGAAGCTGGGCGCCGCGGCCTATGGCATCTGGTCGTTGATGATCGGGCTGATCGGTTACATGGGGTTGGTCGACATCGGGCTGCGGGGCGCCGTGGGCCGGTACGTCAACCACTACATGGCGTTGTCAGACCAGAAAGGGCTGGGCGAGGTGGTTTCCACCTCCTGCACCGTGCTCACCGGCCTGGCGGCCATTGCCCTGCTCATTGCGCTGGTGATCGCCCCCAACTTCGCCAGCATCTTCCCCAAGACACCCACAGCGCTGCTGGGCGACATCGCCTTTGCACTGCCATTGCTGACACTCGGGCTCTGGATGTCGTTCATCTCAGCCATCCTGAACAACCTGCTGGCAGCCAAGGAAGCCACCTACAAGGCCAACCAGTACGCGCTGTTCACGCTGGTGCTGCGCACTGCTGGCGTGGTGGCGGTGCTGGGCTCGGGGCATGGCATCGCAGAGCTGGTGTTGGTCAACCTCGCGGTTAGCGTGGTGGGCATCGCCATCACGTTCCTGACCGTCCGCCGCGCCTTCGGTGAAGC
>LNEY01000004.1 GCA_001464195.1 Burkholderiales bacterium Ga0077547 | reverse complement strand
GGCGAACGCATCGCCCTCGACGGCCTCGTCGTCTCAGGAGCCTCGGCCGTCAATCAGGCGCCGATCACTGGCGAGAGCATGCCGGTCGAGAAGAACCCGGGCGACACGGTGTTTGCCGGCACGGTCAATGACCGCGGAACCTTGGAGTTCGAGGTGCGGTCGCGCAAGGGGAACACGACGCTCGACCGCATCGCCCGCTCCGTGCAGGAAGCGCAGGGGCAGCGGGCGCCGACGCAGCGTTTCGTCGACCGCTTCGCAAGCGTCTACACACCGGCGGTCTTTGCGCTGGCCATCCTCATCGCCGTGATTCCGCCGCTCTTCTTCGGCGGCGTTTGGTTCGACTGGGCTTACAAGGCGCTCGTGCTGCTCGTCATCGCCTGCCCTTGTGCCCTGGTGATCTCGACGCCGGTCACCGTCGTCAGCGGACTTGCCGCCGCTGCGCGCAGGGGCATCTTGATCAAGGGTGGGCTGTACCTCGAGCAAGGGCGTCTGCTGCGCGCGGTGGCCCTGGACAAGACCGGCACCCTGACGCACGGGCGTCCCGCTCTAACGGACACGATCCCCTTGGGTGACATGCCGCACGCGGAGGTGCTGCGCATCGCTGCGAGCCTGGACGCGCTCTCGGAACACCCGGTGGCGACCGCTATCGTCAACGCCTATGGAGACATGCCACACGCCACCGTGCAGGGCTTCGAGGCGCTGGCAGGCCGTGGCGTCAGAGGCGATATCGACGGCCAGACCTATTACATCGGCAACCAGCGCCTGGCCACCGAGTTGGGCGTGGTGTCGGAACCTGTCCGCGCTCACCTCGAAGGCTTGGAAGCTCAGGCGAAGACGGCGGTGGTGCTCGCGACGGACAAGGTCGCGCTGGCCGTGCTGGCCGTGGCTGACACAGTGCGCGACAGCAGCAAGGAGGCTGTGGCTGCACTGAAGCGACTTGGCGTGGAGCCGGTGATGCTGACTGGTGACAACGGCAGGACGGCCGCTGCCGTCGCGGCTGAGGTGGGCATCACCGACGCACGCGGCGATCTGCTTCCGCAGGACAAGCTCGAAGCGATCGAGAAGCTGGCAGCGGTGGGACCGGTCGGCATGGTGGGCGATGGCGTCAACGACGCCCCCGCGCTAGCCAAGTCCAACATCGGATTCGCGATGGGAGCCGCTGGTACCGACACGGCCATCGAGACCGCCGACGTGGCCTTGATGCAGGACGACCTTCGCAAGCTGCCCGAATTCATCGACCTGTCGCGCCGGGTCGGCGGCATTCTCAAGGCTAACATCGCCTTCGCGATCGGCACCAAGGCCATCTTCATGGTGCTGGCCTTCACCGGGCATGCCAGCCTGTGGTTGGCCATCCTGGCCGACATGGGCGCCAGCTTGGTCGTGGTCTTCAACGGGCTGCGGCTGTTGCGCAACTCCTCTGCTGAGGATCGTCGCCATGCAGGCTGACCGCAACATCCGGCTGGGCTTTCTGCTGGCAGGTCTGGTACTCGCCGCCGACGTGGCCACAAAGGCTGCGATCGTCGCATGGGTCGAGTACGGAACCGGTCACGCATGGTTGCCGGTACTGAACATCGTTCATGTGCTGAACCGCGGTGCGGCGTTCAGCTTTCTGCATGACGCTGGCGGTTGGCAACGCTACTTCTTCATCGCGATCGCCGTGGCGGCGTCCGTCTTTCTGGCCATCATGATCTGGCGGCCAAGCACCGTCCGTGTGGAACGCATCGCCTTCGGCTTGATCCTCGGTGGTGCGTTGGCCAACATGCTCGACCGGGTCCATCGTGGCGCTGTGGTGGACTGGATCGACGTCCATTGGAGCGCGTACCACTGGCCAGCGTTCAACGTCGCTGACATCGGCATCACTGGCGGGGCTGCACTGATGGTGACTTACGAACTGTTCGGCCGAAAGTCGACACCCGAGCCGGTGGCTTAGACCCGGCCAACGAGCCTGCGCCGACCGCCCCAAAATTGAACCGACCCGTCGGTGTTCAGGTCCCCTGCAGACGCTTTGCTTCACCGACGAGAAAGTCAACCACTGCCAGAGAACGTTCGTTCGAACCGGCCAGCGAACCCGATGTCAGGAAGCGTCCATCGACGCCCATCGATGGCGTCCCCTCGACCTTGTAGCCAGTCCAAAGCCCCTGCGCTTGTTTGGCCTTCGTCGCCACGGTAAACGAATTGAACGCGTCCATCAGCTTGGCCGGAGGAACGTTGTTCTGGGTCGCAAACTCGGCGATGGCCTCGGGCGTCGCCAGCCGCTGTTTGCCGATGTGCATGGCATTGAAAACTTTGCCATGCAACTGCTCGACGAGGTTGAGTTGCTCGAGCGCAAAATAGAGCTTCTGGTGGCCTGCGAGCGGCCCTTCGCGAAAAGCCACGGGGATGCGGCGAAAAAACACATCGCGGGGCAAGCGCTTTTGCCACGCATCCAGCGCAGGCTCGAAGATGAAACAGTGCTCGCAGCTGTAGGCGAAGAACTCCACGACTTCGACCTGTTTCGGATCGCGGGTGGGCTGCCGTGGCGAGACACTCAGGTAGTGCTTGCCAGCCACGGGACGCTCCTGCGCAAAGAGCGCATGGGGTGAGGCTACTGCAGTGGCGATGGCTGCTCGGTTGAACTGACGGCGGTCCATGTCTTTGAGCACTGAGAAGTCAATGGGGAGCTTGATGCTGAGCCATAAACCCACATCAGAGTCAAGTCTGCCGGCCGTTCACGGTCGCCCTCTGCGGACGGTCGAGGGATTACACGCCAGCACACACGTCAGCACCCATGCTCCCAGAGCACAGCACGGCAACATACCCAGACGGGGCCTGCAGGCGCGAAGCCGGCCTGGTAATTCAGGCTGTCGAATCCGTCGTCGGTCAGCAGGCTGAGCTTGAACTGCTTGATGTCTCCGCGCAGCACGATCAAGCAGGCCTCGGCGCCGGGCAGGCCCTGTCCGGCCAGGTCTGACTGCGCCGACGCGAAGTCACCGTTCCGTGCCAGGGAGACTTCTCCCTCGAAGGTGGCATGACCGGCCGGGGCGTGGCGCAGCCTCCTTTGCGAGACGCCGCCCATCACACGGTCGTCGATAGGGCGCCACCTGCTGACCGCGTTGGGATCTGTGAAGTCGAACAGCAGCCTGGGCATGGCGGCGGCGTATGGCGGGGCGGTCGCAGCGTGTCAGGCGCGTGCCGCGTCACTCATCGGCGTTCAAGATGGCGAGGATGTCCTGGCGGTCGCCGAGCAGGCGGACGACGTCCAGGTGGTCTTCAGCTTCAAAGTAGAGCCACTGCATCGGGAAGTCGGTGACGCGCCAGGAGCGCAAGCCCGGGATCTCGCAGAGCTGGCCCAGACGAGGCGACCCCATGCCAGGCATGCGCTCGATCGGCTCCAGCGCCGCGATGGCCGCGTCGAACATGCGTTCGGCCAGCGTGGGGCTGCCCTCCGTCGCATAGTGCCTGGCTGCCTCGATCAGGTCGGCTTCGGCCTGCGGGCGCAGGTGCGCGCGCTTCAACGTAGCTTGCCCAGGGCCTGCTTCTTTAACTGCGCGGCACGCTGGGGCGTGAGTGCTTGGCCCGGGCCGGAGCTCAGGCCGTCCTCGATCAGCTCGCGCAGGCGCTTCTTGGCTTGGTCTTCCTGGTCGCGCCGGATCAGCTCACGAAGGTACTCGCTGGTGTTGCCGTACTGGCCGGAGCGCACGCGTTGGTCGACGTAGCTGCGCATGGCCTCCGGCAGGGCAAAGCTCATTGTGTTGGTGCTCATGCCCAGCATGATCGCGCGGACTATCAATAGTTGTCAAATGGCTGGCGCACTGTCCGAAGCAAGAAGCGGGTGCGCGGGTGTTGAGGCAAGGCTGCACCATTGCGCTCAGGTCCAAGGGCAACCCGGCCGGTACGGTCGAGATGAACAAAGTGCCTCCGGGCGAGGTTGTGTACGTCGACCACGTCGGCGTGCGTGAGGGCAGGGCAGACGGGCCTGCAGCCGAGCCGGCAGCCGGACCTGCGTATAGGTCTCTGTGGGTCTGGGCGTGTCCCCGCTGCGCGTGGCCGGGCCGTTGCGCTGCGCGTCGAGCCGCTGGCAAAGCCTAGCGTCTCGCCCCTGACGGGCTGCCGTCCCTCACGCAACATGGTCAGGCCGGCAGAGCCGGCTGAAGCATGCGGCGGCCCTTTCCCGTGCCCGGGGATCGCGGGCTTCGTTGTCCGTCCTGCTGCGCAGGACCGACGCCCGCTTGGCAATCGGGCCGGCTCGCAGGTCGCTGCGCTTCGCTCCGCTCGGTGCTCTGCCGTCCCGAACGCCACCCCGGTCACCCGCCATGCCCGGAGCCGGGCCGCTGAAGACCGGATTCAGAGAAGTGCACGCAGCGGCTGCGCCGCTGCAAAGCCAGCGATCAGCGGCTCGACCACCGTGCCATTCGCTGCGCTCGGTGGCACGTCGGCCGCAGAGCCGCCGCTGCTCGCGATCGTCCGGTCGGTATCGCTGCAACCGCTGCGCCAGGCAAGCTGGCACATCGGCCGCGACGCTGCGCCGCCCGTGGGGAGGGGCAGCCCGTGCGCCAGTCGTCCCACCGCGCTCCCCCCACGGCGCCCCCGTCAATGGATGAGGGGGACTTGTGGGGGGATCTTCTAGCGGTGGGCCGGGAAGCCGGCTCACTGCTTCGGCTGCTGAGAACCCCACCCATCCCCCACCCCTTCCCGTGAAGGAAGGGGCCGTGCCCACCCCCCGCCCGCCCGTGGGCGGGAGCGAGGAGAGCCAAGCAGAAGGATCAGTTTTCAGCAGCCCGATGCGGGACGCGGCGGGTCCTTCCGATGAGGAGTTTCATCATGGCTTTCGTTCGAGTCGAACAACGCAATGCGCACCTGGCTTCGACGGTGCGGCTGGTGTCCGTGCAGGGCCGCGACGGGCAACCCGTCAGCAAGGCGACGCTGACCGCGATCAGCAACACCCGCAAGGGTTCGGGTGACAACCGAGGCGAGGAGGCCACGGCGATCCTGTGGACGCTGTGGGGCAAGCAGGCCGACAACGCGGCGCAGTACCTGGGCAAGGGCAGCCACGTCAACGTGGTGGGCCGGGTGCAGAACAACAACTACGAGAAGGACGGCGAGACGGTCTACACGATGGCTTTCACCGCCGAGGAAATCGACTACCTCGACACCAAGGCCGAGGGCGATGCGCTGCGGGCGAAGCAGGGCGCCGGGCCCGAGGAAGGTCAACCCGCGCCGCAGGCCAGGCCGGCCGCGCCCGCAAAGGCGGCCAAGGCTGCGAAGGGCCGCAAGGCCGCCGCCGCCGCGGCGCAGGCCGAGCTCGACGAGCACGGCGACCCGATCCCGTTCTGAGCGCTCCGGGCGGAGTCCAGGCCCCGTGCCGCGCTCCGTCCATTCATCCATCCCGACGATTGAAGGAACCACCATGTACTCAACGCAACCCGAAACCAGGGCCCACCTCGCCACGCGCTTTGCGCGCACCACCCGCGTGCTGCGCGGCGATGCCCCGCTGACCGAGGACCAGATGCGCGCCGCTGCGCCTTCGGTCTTCGCCGAAGGCAAGCACGCGAGCCGCTCCGAGCGTTACACCTACATTCCCACCATCGAGGTGCTGCGCGGCCTGCGCAAGGAGGGGTTCGAGCCCTACATGGTGGCGCAGGGCGCCAGCCGCATCGAGGGCAAGGCGGAGTTCACCAAGCACATGATCCGCATGCGCCATGCCGGGCAGGTGCAGTCCCGGCCCGAGGCGAACGAGATCATCCTCATCAACAGCCACGACGGCGCGAGCAGCTACCAGATGCTGGCCGGGATGTTCCGCTTCGTCTGCTGCAACGGCCTCGTGGTCGGCAACGTGGTGAACGACATCCGCATTCCCCACAAGGGCAACATCCAGGGCGAAGTGATCGAGGGGGCCTTCCGTGTGCTCGACGAGTTCGAGGCCGTGGAGCAGCACACCGAGGCGATGAAGGCGCTGCCGCTGGAGCCACGCGAGGAGATCGCCTTTGCCACCGCCGCCCTGGCCCTGCGCTTCGGCGAGCAGCCGGTGGAGGACACCGGCGGGCCCCGGCCGGCCCCGGTGACCGCCGAGCAGCTCAACGAGGCGCGCCGCGCCGACGACATCGGGCACACCCTGTGGACCACGTTCCAGCGCGTGCAGGAGAACGTGATGCGTGGCGGGCAGCCTGGCCGCAGCGTGCAGGGCCGCAGGCTCCAGACCCGGCCGGTCGGCAGCATCGACCGCGGCGTGAGCCTGAACCGCGCGCTGTGGATGTTGGCCGAGGAGATGCGGCAGATCAAGGCCGCGTCGTGACGACGTGAGCCGGGGGCGATGACTTCGAGGCCGAAGTCATCGCTCGATCCCGCTGCCACCAGCCCGACGATCGGGCCTGGTTCGACAGCCTGCTGCTGCGAGAGCTGCGGAGCTTCGATCCCCGCAGGCCCGTCTGGGTCGGCGATGTCGGCGCGACGCTCGGCTCGATCGCATTGCCCGGTGCCTTGTGTGACGCGCTCGCCATCGCACCGGTGGCGTCGCTCGACGCCCCCATCGCGGTTCGGGTGGCGGCCTGGGTTGCCGACGAGCCCCTGTGCGCCGATCCGCAGGCCTTGCTGCGAGAGGTGTCTGCGCTCGAACCACCGCCGTCACCCCAGTTGCTGGGTCGCTGGGGCGCGCTGGTGGCAGGTGGCGTGGCTGGCGTTCTGCTGGCCAGCATCCTGGGTGAGTTCCTGGACGGGGCCTACGCCCATGACCGCGCAACGCGTTCCCTGCGACAGCACCCGCTGCCAGCGATCGTCGCGGCTTCGCTCGCCCCCGAGCCGTTGCGCGACGCGGCAGCGAAGCAGGTGATCGAGCCTGCGGCCGACGAGCGGCCCGCTACCTGAGGATCAGCCCGCACTCGATCGCCAGCTTGACTGCCATGCGCCTGTTCGGCACGCCCAGCTTGGCGTTCATGCGCTGGAACCGCGAGTTGATCGAGCTCTTGCTGACCTGCAGCTCGGCTGCGATCCTCTTGCTGCTGTGCCCTTGAACCTGGTGCTGCAGCAGGATCAGGTCGTCATGGCTGAGTCGGGCCTTGACGATGAGATTGCGGCGCAGCCTGGCCAGCCACCAGTCGTGCAGTTCCATGGCCAGCATCCGCGCACTGACACGGAGGGTCGGCAGGGCGGGGCTGTCGAAGTAGTCCGGGATCGCGGAGCCCAGACACAGCGAGCTGATGCGCGCATGACCCGCGCCTGAATGCGCTGGCACCAGCACGGCCGACACGAAACCAGCGTGCTCCGCGAGAGCGATCACCTTGCGCTGCTCGGCATCGAGCACCGTCAGTGTGCTGGCGAGGACGGGCTCGGAATTGTGCGCGGCATAGGCCAGCCAGGGGTCATGCGCGAAGTGCCCGCCCTCCAGGTACAAGCGGCCCCACGCGGGGTCGCAGTCGATCATGAAGCGGCAGGCCGACGTGGTGGCGTCGTCACGGACGAAGCTCACGAAGGCGGCGCGTTCGGCACCCAGGGCGGCCACGCCCTCGCGGAACAGCGCATGCACCTCGGCCTGATCCGCAGCGCCGGCGATGCGGGCGGCGATGTCCGCTACCCGAGCTGCGTAGTGCCCGTCACTGACGCGGACGAGCAGCAGATCGCGCGCCGCAGGCGCTGCGTCTTCGTCGCCGTCAGGGCTCGACGGCCCAGAGGGCATCGCCGTCTCGCTTGAGCTGGGCGTGGAGCAGCGGATGACGGAAGCGGACGGGATCGTCGGCGCACCATCGCTCGAAGCTGCCTCGGTCACTGAAGACGAGCGACTGGCTGGTGCGCGTGCCGCGTCGAGGGGTTTCTTCGCGTTCGACATACAGACCTCCGGCAATGCGTTGCAGGAAGAAATGCACCTCCCCCTCGCTGCAGCGCGCCTCGGCGCGGCGAATGGTTTTCTGCTCCAGTCTCGGCCCGGACTCGGTCCGCGGTAGAGCGCGGCGCCGACGCGGCGTGGGCGCGCTTCGATCGTCGCTCAGGGCGTCGTTCGGTCTGCCGTTCAACGGCACCAGATCCTTGCGCGTCAACGGCGCCGCGTTCGGCGCCGGGTGGGATGGGCGCATACCTGCTCCAAGCGTTTCCAAGACTGCTGGCCCGCTCGGACAGGCGGTTCGTGGTGGCCCGAAGTGAACGGGCTTCTACACAGGTCGCAAGTAGCGCCCAGGGGAATCCACGATGTCCAGTGGGGCGTCAGAGATTTTCGTAAGCGTTCGTTGCTCGCGATCTGGAGCCAGAGCGCCTGACGGCGCTGAGGACACGGCCGCGCTGCGGGCTTGCACCCTGCGCACGGCCGGCCCCTCGTCGGCAGGGTCGAGTGCCACCGCATTCGACGGCCGCCTCACGTGCGAACCGTAGCGCCGCGCGCGCAGGCACAAGGGTCTTTCGCGGCATAAACGGACCGCTTCCCGCGCCTGCTGCGCTGCGCTTCGCCGTCGCGGGCCCCTTCCATTTATTCCACGAACCCTTGCACCCGCGCTGCTTCGCGGCGCTGTCGGTGTCGCACGGCGACCGACGAATGCGGGGCAGGAATCAGCTCGACACCGCACCCGACGCCGAGGGTTGAAAGCCACGAACGGCTCCCTCGGAAATTAGGGCAGGGCGGTTTGAAGAGCAGGCATGCGCGCAGCGTGGCGGGCATGGGCGGTCGGGGCATGGAAGGCAAACAACGTGGCATCCAGGGCAATGCATGCGATCTGCGGAAGTCAAGCCGAAGCGGCGGACTTACGGACTGTTGCCATGCAGAACCAAAGGCACTACCAGCGGTGGCTCGTTCCGCCCTCCGGGGTGCCACCGTGAAGCCGTGTCTCGATCACCTGGCTTCCCAACATCCACTGTCGGAGATTCACATGGAACACACGAAGGAACTGCTGTCGATCAAGCTGGCCGACCTGCTGCCGTCACCGCGCAATGTGCGCAGGCATTCGCCGGGCGACGTGCAGACGCTGGCGGCGCTGATCGCGTCGCAAGGCCTGCTGCACCCGTTGATCGTGTCCGAGCGCACGTCCGGACGAGTTCACCGGCCAGGCAAGGCCAGCAAGCTGCGCTTCGAGGTCGCGGCGGGCGAGCGGCGGCGCCGGGCGATGCTGCTGCTGCAACGCGAGGGCCGCCTGCCCAAGACGCATGAGGTGCTGTGCGAACTGGTGCCGCCCGAGCGCGCGCTGGAAATCAGCGTCGCCGAAAACAGCGGGCGCGAGGCACTCCACCCGGCCGACGAGTTCGACGCCTTCAAGGCGATGATCGACGAGGGCAAGGGCATCGAGGATGTGGCGGCGCGGTTCGGCGTGACGCCGTTGACGGTGCAACGGCGACTCAAGCTGTCGGCGCTGTCACCGAAGCTGCTCACGCTGTACCGGCAGGAGGGCATCAATCTCGACCAGCTCATGGCCCTGGCGCTGAGCGACGACCACGCCGCGCAGGAGCGCACTTGGTTCGATGCCCAGCCCTGGGACCGCGATCCGGCCGCCATCCGCCGCAAGCTCACGGCCGGCGAGATCGAGGCGGCCACCAGCGCGCTGGTGCGCTTCGTGGGCATCGAAGCCTACGAGGCGGCCGGGGGCGTCGTGCGCCGCGACCTCTTCGACGACGAGCAGAGCCGGTTTCTGTCCGACCCGGCGCTGCTGGACCGGCTCGCCATCGAGAAGCTCGAAACGCAAGCGGCGGCGATCCGGGAGGATGCTGCCGAAGGCTGGAAATGGGTCGAAGCGCGGCTCACACTCGATCACCAGGGACTGCGGCAGTTCGCGCCGTGCGACCACAAGACGCGCCGGCCGACCGCCGAGGAGAGCGCGGCGCTTGCCGAGCTGGCGCAGCGCGAGGAAGAACTCGGCGCCGAGGAACAATTGCTGTCGGACTCCGAGGAGGCCACGGGCGACGATTGGGAGCGCATCAACCTGGAGCAGCAGGAGATCGAGGCGCGGCGCAAGGCGATCCAGATCGCTCTGCGAACCTGGACGGAGACGGATCGGCGGCGCGCAGGCGTCATCGTCACGGTCAACCGCACCGGCGACCTCGAAGTCATCCGAGGACTGCTGCGCGAGGAAGACCGGAAGGTGCGCACCGAGCTTGGGGGTTCTTCGGGGGCCGATGACGGCCATCGCACGGAAGTCAGCCGCGCCGCGCGCGGCGGCGGCGCCGGTGGCGCTCCCGCGTCCGAGCGGCGCGAGGCAACCATGCCCGAGAGTCTGGTGCGGCGGCTTGCCGCACACCGGACGATGGCCTTGCAGGCGGTCTTGCTGCAACGGACGCCCATCGCGCTGGCCGTGCTCGCACACGCCTTCGTGCAGCGCGCCTTCGGCGATGACTATCGCGGTTCGGGTTCGGTGGCGCAGATCACGCCACAGTTGTCCGCGGGCGCGCTCAAGTCGGCTGCTGACGACCTGGAAGGCAGCACCGCCTGGCAGGCGGTCGAGTTGGCGCGACAGGCCTGGGCGGCACGTATCCCTGCAGCACGCGCCGAGCGCCTGGCCTGGCTCGTCGAGCTGCCACAGGCCGAGTTGCTCGAACTGCTGGCGCTCTGCACGGCGCTGACGATCAACGCCCTCCCGGGCGCGGGTGCTGCGTTCGAGGCCAATGCGCTGGCCGATGCGGTCGCACTCGACATGGCTGACTGGTGGGAGCCGACTGCGGCGAGCTACCTGAACCACGTTCCGAAGTCGCAGATCGTTCAAGCCTTGAAGGAGGCTGGCCCGGGCATGGCAGACGGCGGCGTCGAGGCGATGAAGAAGGAAGCGCTGGTGGCGTGCGCCGCAGCTCGGCTGGCCGGCAAGCGGTGGCTGCCAGTGCCACTGCGCAAGCCGCCAGTGTGACGCGCGCGCGGGCGGATTGAACCCGCCCGCGCGCCATGCATCGAAGTCCCATGTGGTTGCTGGTTGCCCGAGAGCCCGTACCGGATGCGCCTTACTGGCCCGGCCGGCGCTGGCTCGCGGCCGTTGACGCTGTTGGATGGCCGGCGGCGTGGGTGATGCTCGTTCAAGCGGCGCCAGGGCCGCTCGGTATCGTCGGACCCATGGTCATTGCGCTTGCTGCGCTGGCAAGTGCCAGGCGCCTGCGTCGAGCCTTCTGGGTCAACCATCGCTACAGGTTTACGACGTGGCGATGGGGGCGGTTGATCGGCGCGATGGTTGCCATGGGGTTGATCCTCAAGCTCGCGACTGGGCAGCGCGTGACGGAGCGAGTGGCCCACACCATTGCTGGCGTATAGCCGCTAGCGACCCTTCAAAGACACTCGTCGATTGCGGAAGCGGTCGCCATCGTCGGCCCCGTCTCCGCTCAGCTCGCCCCGCGCACACGTTGTCAGGAGTGAGGATGGCGCATCAGACGATGCGCTGAACCGCGCGCATGAACTCATCCAGCTTTGCGGCATCGAGACGGCCGTCAACGCGAACGCTTGAGCAAAGGTCGAGGCCGAACGGTTGAACGGCGACCACAGCCTCATGAACATTCGATGCGCGCAGCCCTCCGGCCAGGAACACCGGAATGGTCGACTGCTCCCGAATCTGACGACTGAGTTGCCAGTCGTGGACGCGCCCGGTACCGCCGAGCTCCTTGATTTGCAATGACGGGTTGCCCGAGTCCAGCAGAAGCGCATCCACGTAAGCAGAGACTTCCAACGCGTCACTCACCGATGCCTCCGACCGAACGTGGATGACCTGCACGAGCTTGACCTGCGGCAGCGCTCGTCTCAGTCGCTTTAGCTCGCCCGGCTCGACAGCGTCGACCAGCTGGATCGTGGAGGTGCGACAGACCGCGTGTTGGCCAGCGATGGCGTCGGCATCGCACAGAGCGGTCAGAAGGAACGTCGAAACCGGCAGCGGCACGGATGCCGCGATCTCCGCAATCAGCTCGTCGGCAATCACCCCTGGCCCGCTGGGCATGTGGGAGACCAGGCCCACTGCCGACGCGCCGTGTTGGATCGCCAGCTGTGCCTCTTCGATGCTGGAGATGCAGCAGATCTTGACGCGCGGCGGACAGCTCAAGTCGAGTCGTGTCTCAAGGGTGGCTGGGGCCGTCCGGCGGTCATCCGCCCGCGGACGTGAATGCCGCGTGGTACGCAACCTCACCTTGCGGCGTGGAGGCGCCGAAAGGCAAGGCCAGGAAGTATTCGGCCGGAACGCCGGGGTACACGAGACCAGGACGCTCGGCAAAACCGAAGCGGCCGTAGTACGCCGGATCGCCCAGTACGACACAGCCTGCCGCGCCCAGTTCGGTCAGGCGATGGATTGCGGCTTTCATCAGGAGCGATCCGATGCCTTGACCCTGGCGAGCTGGCTCGACGGAGATCGGGCCCAGCCCATACCAAGCCAGAGAGCCGGCGGTGAGGGTGACGTCGGAAACAGCGACATGTCCGACCACGACCCCATCCTCCTCGGCAACGAGGGAGACCGCCAGAGCACCAGCAGCCCGCAGGGCGCGAACGATATGCGGCTCGGTACCATCGGAATGCGGGGCCTCTTTGAAGGCCCGTTCAGTGACAGCGTGGATGGCTGACGTGTCGGCCGGAGATTCGGGACGGATGCGCATGCGCGGCGGATTGAATTTGCTGGCGAGCTCGTGCTAGTCATATTGCCACAGCAGCCCCGCTACGCAGGGCCTGCGAGCGAGATCAGCCATTCACCGTCGATGTCTGGGACTGCGGCCGGTTCGGCGTGCAGACTTGGTGGTCCGCTTCTGGCCCGAGTCCGGCCGCAGGCGCAAGCGCACTGAAGGCCGCACATCACCCAATACGATCTATCAGGTGATTGCCAGACCGGTGGTCGCAACAGCGAAGCCTCCGCCTCAGGCCATCAGTCGCCGCTTGTCTGGGATAAATCCTGGGATAAATCTGGGGAACGACGGGGTTCTGCAGGGGCCAGTTTCCCTCGTAGAGTCGCCCCATGACGATCCCTCAATTCCCCGGGCGCTTGGGTTCGAGCCCCATCAGCCACCCCAATATCTTGTGACGAAATCGGCCCTGCGGGGCCGATTTTTGTTTGTCCGCTGAACGCCCGCGATTCAACGCGATGCAGACAGGCGCTCGACGCAGACACGGCAGCTAATGCCGTGTGGTGAGCGTTCCTGCCAGGACACCTCACCCCCCAGCTGTCTGACGCGCTTGCGAACGCCTCCCACACCGAGGCTTGGCGCCCACTGTGCCGGAGCGTGCCCCGTGCCATCGTCGGCAACGATCACGAGCAGTCGGTCATTGACCAGCTTCACGTCGATCTCGACGGTGCGCGCCTGCGCGTGCGCAATGACATTCGTGACGAGCTCGCGCAGCACGCGCGTCAGGGCCGACCATTGCGCCACCGACAGCTCGACATCGGTGTCCTGCGTGGCGGTCCACTTCAGCTCGACGTGTGCTGCGGACAGCCGATGCGAGATATCAGCCTTCCACTCGGCCAGCGCATGTGCCAGCGGTTGATTGGCGGCCGCAAGCCCGCGTGTCAACGTCTTCAGGTCTTGCAGCGTATGGCGCGCGTAGTCTTCCATTTCAGGTGACTGCGCCTTGTACATGAGCGTCAAAAGCCGTGCGCCGATGTCATCGTGCAGGTCCTGTGCGAGGCGTCGGCGTTCTTCGCTGCGACCCTGCTCCACAGCCTGCTCGAATGCGATGCTGTGCCGCAGGTGTTCGCTGATCCGCTCTGCGAGTTGTGCGTCGTCGTTGGTGAATAGACGCCTACCCTGCTGGGCATGCCGCAACAGGATGGACATGGACGTGGTCGGTGCTGAAGAACGGGCGATCACTGGCACGGGCACCCGCATCGCTGAGCCGTCGCTCAAAGTGTGTGCGAGGGTCGCAGGCTGGTCCAGCAACGTCGCTTCGGAGGGATCGAAAAGCTCCTTGAGCAGGCGCGCCAGCGCGGGACCCGTCTGTTCTGGGTGCTTCTCAACCTCGCGTGTGGTGCGAAACAGATGCTCGAACAGCTGCTCCGGGCTGGCAGCTGGGGTGCCCAGCGTGTGGTTGACGAGCCGACGTCGCCCTGCTGCAAACACACGCACCACGGCGATGGCCGCCGCGACGACCACCAGAGCGAGTGCGGCATACACCCAGAACGCAGCGGCGATGCCTCCCATGACGCTGATGAGCCCTAGACCAACCCCTGCTTGCTCGCCAGCACGGCTGCTTCGGCGCGGCTGGAGACGTTGAGCTTCTTGTAGATCGATTTGATGTGATCGTTCACTGTGAACCACTTGATGCCCATCAAGTTGGCGATCTCCTTGATGGTGAAGCCCTTGCTCAGGTAGGTCAGCACCTCGCTCTCGCGGGGTGTCAACCGATCGTGCTCGGCCGACAGCTGCCGATCCTGCGCCGACATGCGGCTGCTCTGGAATGCGGAGGGCCCGCTGAGTGCTGTTGGGGCGCTGGCGATGCCACCGGGTCGGAAGTGCGTCAGCAGGCGCCGGGCAATGGCTGGCGACAGTGGAGGCTGTCCGCGCACGATCTTTTGCAGTTCCTCCACGAGCACTTCGAACCGGTCTTCCTTCAACAAGTAGCCATCGGCGCCACATTGCAAGGCCGGGAACAGATGTTCATCGTCGGAATACAAGGTGGTGACGATCTTCGTGGCCGGGTAGCTCGACAGCTCGGCGAGCAGTTCCATGCCGTTGCCATCCGGCAATTCCAGATCGACCAGCACCAGCTTGAACAGGTTCAATTCTGGATGGTCCTCGAGCTCTGTGCGCTCACTGCGCTCTGTGGATTCGCTGATGCGCCGCCGGGCAGTTTCGAGGTCACTCGCTTCGCTGATGATCAATTGATCGCTGAAACTCTCGCGCACTACCTTGGTCAGGAAGCTGCGAGCCACCGGGTTGTCTTCGACGATCAATACTTTGACGGGCATGGTGGCAGCCTGATCTTCAGCGTTGGAAGAATGCTAGCAGGCCGCTTTTGTACGGCGAGCGCCCCCTGGACTCGATCGCAGTTGATGGCGCCAGGGCGAAGTCAAGCCCACTTCTACAATGAGTGCAATGCGCCTGTTGATTGCGAACGATGATGGGTATCTGGCTCCAGGGCTCGCTGCGCTGGTGCGAGCCTGCGAGGGTCTGGGACAGATCGATGTGATTGCACCAGAGCAGAACGCGAGCGGCACGTCCAATTCGCTGACGCTGAACCGACCGCTGTCTGCCTACACCGCGGTCAACGGTTTCCACTACCTCAATGGCACACCGTCGGATTGCGTGCATGTCGCGCTGACTGGCCTGTTCGACCACCGGCCCGATCTGGTGCTTTCTGGCATCAACCAGGGCGCCAACATGGGCGACGACACACTCTATTCGGGCACGGTCGCGGCTGCGATGGAAGGCTTTCTGTTCGGCATCCCAGCCATCGCGTTTTCGCAGGTGGACAAGGGCTGGACCCATCTCGATGCGGCTGCGAAGGTGGCGCGTAAAGTCATTGAGCAGGTACTGGCACACCCACCGTCGCGCCGACCGTTCCTGCTCAATGTGAACATTCCCAACCGGGCCGACGCGGCGGACTTGCCGGTGAACATGACCCGCCTTGGACGTCGACATGCCAGCGAACCCGTCATTCGCCAGCTGAACCCTCGCGGCGAGACGATGTACTGGATCGGTCCGGCGGGCGATGCACGCGAGGCAGGGGCGGGCACCGACTTCCATGCGACGGCCCATGGGCGTGTCTCGGTCACGCCCTTGCAAGTCGACCTGACCGACCACGAGGCCATGCCAGACTGGCAGTCGTGGCTGGCCGGCGCGATCGCTCCGTGAGCGACGATCGCGCCGACGACAAGCGCTCGGGTGCCGCCCGTTCTGCCAAGTTTCCTCTGCGGCTGGAAAGCATGGTGCGCGCGCCGAAGACGCTGGTGGCCTGCGACCTCAGTGAGCGAGCCCCCGCCGTGGGTCTCGGACTCGACTCGGCCGATGTTCGCCGTCGCATGGTCGAGCGCTTGCGCCTGGCCAATCCGCACGATGCCCGAGTGCTGCAGGCGGTGGCTGACGTACCGCGCCATCTTTTTGTCGATGCGGCCTTGGTGACTCAGGCCTACGAAGACACCAGTCTGCCGATCGGGCACGGTCAAACCATCTCGAAGCCTTCGGTGGTTGCGCGCATGCTCGATGTGTTGATGCAAGGCGTGAACGCGCGGCGCGCAGGACACCTCGGGCGCGTGCTCGAAATCGGCACGGGCTGCGGTTATCAGGCCGCGATCTTGTGCAGTCTGGGGCGGCAGGTCGTGTCGATCGAGCGCATACGCGGGTTGTACGACAAAGCAAGTGCTAATCTGGCGTCTCTGCGGCTCCCACAGCTGAGGCTCGTGTATGGCGACGGGATGCTCGGGCACGCACCGAATGCACCCTACGACAGCATCATCGCCGCGGCCTGCGGTGCCGAGGTGCCGATATGCTGGCTCGATCAGCTGTCAGTCGGTGGCCGTTTGATTGCACCGGTGGTCGGCAGCGGCAAGCGGCAGACGCTGGTCGTGGTGGATCGAACCGAAGCCGGCTACCAGCGGACCGAGCACGAGGCCGTGCAGTTCGTCCCCCTAAAATCAGGCTCGATATGAACGAGGTGTCGCTGCGGATGAGAACGAAGTACGAAGCGGGGCGGCGGCGGATGTCGGGCGCATTGGCCATCATCATCACGGTGAGTCTGCTGAGCGCATGCGCTTCGTCCCGCCACCGCGCACCCGTCGAAGTGCGCAGTGCGCCTTCCAAGGCGTCGGTGATTGCAGCCGGAGATGTCGCTGGCGTGCAGTCCGCGCCTGACAAGCCCGGTTACTACACCGTCAAGCCTTCTGACACGTTGGTGCGCATTGCGCTCGACAACGGGCAGCACTGGAAGGATCTCGCGCGCTGGAACGGACTCGACAATCCGAACCTGATCGAAGTCGGTCAGGTGTTGCGCGTGGCGCCGCCAGGGGCTGATCCCACGCCGATCGGAGCGCGACCTGCCGTTGTCGCCAAGGTCGAGCCCAAGCCCTTGGAGGCGCGCGCCGCATCGGCGCCAGCAGCACCATTGGCATCTGCTTCCGGGGTTCCCAGTACGGTTCCAGGGGCTTCGTCGACCAACAGCGCTGCGAGCGCGGTGTCAACCGCACCCGCCGCCGCTGCCCCGGTGGCGCCCGCCCCCGCGGGATTGCAGGGCGATGACGCAATGGCGTGGATATGGCCGGCCAGCGGGCCGGTGACGACAGTCTTTGACGAGGTCAAGAGCAAAGGGCTGGCGATTGCCGGCAAGGCCGGCGACCCGGTGATGGCTGCGGCCGACGGTCGTGTGGTGTATGCGGGTTCGGGTCTGCGTGGCTACGGCAATCTGGTGATCGTCAAGCACAACGCTACCTATCTGACTGCGTACGCGCACAACCAGACCTTGCTCGTCAAGGAAGACCAGGCCGTGCGCCGCGGTCAGAGGATCGCCGAGATGGGTTCGACCGATGCGGAACGGGTGCAACTGCACTTCGAGATTCGCAAGTTGGGCAAGCCGATCGATCCAGCGAAGCTGCTGCCACCGCGCTGACCGTGGTGACAGAGAGCACTGAGTGGTTGAGCGTCGAGTCGCTCGACCTTGAAGGCCAGGGTGTCGCCCACAACGCCGAAGGCAAGGTGGTGTTCATCGAAGGTGCGCTGCCCGGCGAACAGGTGCAGGTCAGCGTCTTCCGCCGCAAGAACAACTGGGAGCAGGCGACATGGGTCGCACTGCGTCGTGAAAGCCCTCAGCGCGTCGTGCCGCAGTGCCGTCATTTCGGTACGTGCGGAGGCTGCAAGATGCAGCATTTCCAGGCGGGTGCTCAGTTGGCGAGCAAGCAGCGCGCACTCGAAGACGGGTTGTGGCACCTCGCCAAGGTGAGGGCAGAACAGTTGTTGCGCCCGATCGAAGGGCCAGCCTGGGGCTACCGCTATCGCGCACGGCTGTCGGTGCGCTATGTGGTGAAAAAGAGCAAGGTGCTGGTCGGCTTCCACGAGCGCAAATCGAGCTACGTCGCCGACATGGACAGCTGTGAGGTGCTGCCCCAGCACCTCAGCGATCTGCTGGTACCGTTGGCCAGGCTCATTGAAGGCATGGACCAGCGGGATCGGCTGCCGCAGATCGAGGTCGCCGTTGGTGACGATGCCACGGCACTGGTGCTGCGGCATTTGCAACCGCTGACGGACGCCGACCTGCAGCGCTTGCGAGATTTCAGCGCTCTGCACCAAGTGCAGTGGTGGCTACAGCCTCAAGGGCCCGCGACGGTGCACCCGCTCGATCCGACCGTGACCGATCTGTCGTACCAGTTGCCGGAGTTCGGCATCACGATGCGCTTCAAGCCGACCGATTTCACGCAGGTCAATCACCAGATCAACCGCGCGTTGGTGGCCCGTGCACTGCGGCTGCTCGCGGCGCAAGCCGACGAGCGTGTGATCGACTGGTTCTGCGGCCTGGGCAATTTCACCTTGCCAATTGCAACCAGCGCGCGCGAAGTGCTCGGCATCGAAGGCAGCGAGGCGCTGGTGGCGCGCTCCCGTGAGAACGCAGCGTTGAACGGGCTGACGGCAAAAGCGCACTTCAAGGCGAGCAATCTGTTCGAGATCGATGCCCGCGCGCTGGCCGAGCTGGGGCATGCCGACAAATGGTTGGTCGATCCCCCGCGCGAGGGCGCTTTCGCCCTAGTGAAGGCCTTGGCAGACGTGGCCGCCGATCCCGCCGCGGCGCCAGGCTACGTGCTGCCAAAACGCATCGTCTATGTCAGCTGCAACCCGGCGACGTTGGCGCGCGACGCTGGGCTGCTGGTGCACCAAGCCGGCTATGTGCTTTCGGCCGCCAGTGCGGTCAACATGTTCCCACACACGGCACATGTGGAGAGTCTGGCGGTCTTCGACCGTTGCCCTTGAGGCCTCAAATGAAACGGGGCCCGAAGGCCCCGTGGATTCGCCCAACCAACGATCGTCAGTCGTTGTTGCTGCCCGCGATCCCGAAGATCGCCAGCAGCGACTGGAAGACGTTGTACAGGCTGAGGTAGACGCCCAGGGTGGCGGTGATGTAGTTGGTTTCCAGGCCATCCTTGACCCGCTTGAGGTCATACAGGATGAACGCCGAGAAGATGCCGATGGCGATCACCGACAACGTGATCATCAGCGCGCTGGACTGGATGAAGAAGTTGGCGATCCCTGCCACCAGCAGCATGATCATGCCGATGAAGAGGAACTTGCCCATCGAGCTCAGGTCGCGCTTGAT
>LNEY01000003.1 GCA_001464195.1 Burkholderiales bacterium Ga0077547 | reverse complement strand
CGCGGCCTCGGGATGCCACGACCAGATCAAGGCGGTGCTCGATGATGCCGGGCTGCCGCTGAAAGTTGTGGACCACGTGACCAGCCTGGGGGTGATGCTGACCCTCGTGGGCGCCGGCTACGGCATCGGTTTCGCTATCGCTTCGCAGGTGCAGGCGCTGAATCGGCCGGACATTGCGACACGGCCGCTGGCGGGCACGCCACCGATCCTCTCGACTTACCTGGTGCGTCGCGGTGGCGAGCCCTCCGAGCCGCTGGCGCGGTTCATCAAGCGAGTGAAGAGCATGAGCAAGGCACCGAATGGTGAGCCCAGCACGTACTTGAGCGAACCTTGATGGCTGCCGCTGGCCGTCACCGGACGGCAGCGAAAGTACCTCGCGTTCGAGCGAGCGGCTGCGGTACACTAAGCGGCCATATCCCGAGGAGCGAACGGGATAAATCCGTTATCAATCAACGGGTTGGATGATTGGAACTGTTCCCTTCACCCGCTCCATTTCAACGGAGGTTGATATGGACGCAAGCGATTGTGATGTCGCCTCCACCAACTGGTCGCACTGGCACGAGATACCGTGGCAGGACGCGCATCAGGTGGTCGGCAGGCTGCAGGCACGCATCGCGAACGCAGCAAAGGCAGGCGACTGGCGCAAGGCCAGGCGTTTGCAGAAGCTCCTGACCCGCTCCATCAGTGCGAAAGCGCTGGCGGTCAAAAGGGTCACCGAGAACCAGGGTCGCAAGACCCCGGGCATCGACCGGCAGACCTGGAGTACTCCGGACGAGAAGTGGCAGGCCGTGCAGTCCTTGCAACACAAGGGCTACCAACCACGGCCGATGAGACGGGTCTACATCCCGAAAGCGAACGGTGATCGGCGCCCCCTGGGCATCCCCACCATGCGCGACCGGGCCATGCAGGCGCTGCACTTGCTGGCGCTTGACCCCACCGCCGAGACAACCGGCGACATCCACTCCTACGGTTTCCGCCGTGGGCGCTCGACGGCAGACGCGATCGTGCAGGTGCGCAATGCGCTTGGACGAAAGCACTCGCCGAAGTGGGTGCTGGAGGCGGACATCAAAGGTTGTTTCGACAACATCAGTCACGACTGGCTGATCGCCCACGTCCCCATGGACAAAGGCGTGTTGCGCAAGTGGCTGAAAGCCGGGTACTTCGAGGGGAACAACCTCTTCCCGACTGAGAGCGGGACACCGCAGGGCGGGATCATCTCGCCCGTGCTCGCGAATCTGGCATTGGACGGCCTGCAAGACGTGCTGGCGGGGCTCTTCCGCACGGTGCGCGAGGCACGGTCGGCCAAGGTCAACTTCGTTCGCTACGCCGACGACTTCATCATCACGGGCAGTTCACGCGAACTGCTGGAGGACCGGGTCAAACCGCTGGTGCAGGAATTCCTGCGCGAGCGCGGCCTGGAGCTTTCGGAGAAGAAGACGCTGGTCACGCATGTGACCGATGGCTTCGACTTCCTGGGGTGGACGGTCCGCTGGCAAGGCGGCATGCTGTTGACGAAGCCGTCCAGGAAGAACGTCAAGAACTTCCTGGCGAAGGTCCGCGGGACACTGCGGGACATGCGCACGAGCCGGCAGGCTGACGTGATCGACAAGCTCAACCCGGTGATACGGGGCTGGGCTGGGTATCACCGAAGCCAGATGGCGACGCGCACGTTTGCAAAAGCCGACCATGCGATCTGGCGGGCGCTGTGGCGCTGGGCCCGCCGCCGACATCCGAACAAGGGTGAACGGTGGATCAAGGCCCGGTACTTCCGGTGCATCAAGGGTCGCGACTGGCGATTCGCGGAGAAGGACAAGGCGTTGCTGACCTTGGCGAGCTTCCACAAGAAGCCGCACATCAAGGTGGATGGCAGCCGGAATCCCTACAGCCCCGACGACGAGGACTACTTCGACGCGCGCCTGGCGCGCAAGATGGAGTCGGACTTGAAGGGGCGCCGGAAACTGGCATGGTTGTGGTACTGGCAGGACGGGTTCTGTCCGAAGTGCGGCCAGAAGATCACGAAGGAGACGGGGTGGCACATCCACCACGTCATCAAGCGGTCGGCTGGCGGGTCGGATCAGATGAGCAACCTTGAGTTGCTGCACCCGAACTGCCACAGGCAGCACCATGTCAACGAGTGAGCTTCACAAACACGAGGAGAACGATGGCCAGTGAAGAAGAAGCCCGGGCGGCCCGGCATGACCTGCAACCCGTCGTCATCGACGGCGAGCGGGAAGCGCTGGAACGGCGGCTGATGTGGGCGATCCTGTTCGATCATCCGGACAAAGAAGCCCTCAGGCGACGCCTGACGCCTGCGGCCAACTCGACGTTGGTCCTGAATGATCCGAGTGAGTAAACTTTGCAGCGGCCGCCGAACCCGGAGTGGGTGGGCGGTTCAGGCTGCTTGAGCCGGATGCGGGGAAACCTGCACGTCCGGTTCTTAGGGGGGAGGGGTGCCGCGAGGTATCCTTCCTACCCGACTTCATACGAGGGTTCGATTCCCTTCACCCGCTCCATCACATGTCTCCGAACAACGGCCCTCTCTGGGCCGTTTTTGTTGCCCGTCGCGCGCCTGTCCATGAGTTCAAAGAACCTCTCGCCGAACCTCGACACCGACGAGGCGGTGCCGCATCGCCCGATCAAATCATTCGTGCTGCGCGCGGGTCGCATGGGCCCGGGTCAGACGCGGGCGATGAACGACTGGGGGCCGCGGTTCCTGGTGCCGTACGCGCCACAGCCGCTGGACGCCACGGCGGCCTTCGGTCGCAGCGCGCCGCTGGTGGTTGAGATCGGCTTCGGCATGGGGGACGCCACCGCCACCATCGCGGCCGCGCTGCCGGAGACCAATTTCCTCGGTATCGAGGTGCACGGCCCGGGCGTTGGCGCGCTGCTGAAGCTGATCGGGGAACGCAGCCTCACCAACGTTCGCATCGTCCGCCACGATGCGGTCGACGTGCTGGAGCAGATGATCGCGCCTGCCTCGCTCGCGGGCGTGCACGTGTTCTTTCCCGACCCATGGCACAAGTTGAAGCACCACAAGCGGCGCCTGATCCAGCCCGCGTTTGCCGCGCTGCTGGCGTCACGCCTTGCACCCGGTGGCTATGTGCACTGCGCCACCGACTGGCAACCGTACGCCGTCCAGATGCTGGAGGTGCTGACGGGCGAACCCAGCCTGGTCAACACCGCCACTGAAGGTGGCGACGGCTACGCCCCCAGGCCGGCGTACCGGCCTCTGACCAAGTTCGAGAACCGCGGGCTGAAGCTCGGCCACGGTGTCTGGGATCTGGTGTTCCGCCGCACCTGACCGCGCCAGTGCTTGCGCTGAGCGCTGCCAAGCAGGATCGCGCAAGTTTGGTTATCGTCTACGGGTTGTTACTGATCTCTGACCCACCGCACCGGCGGGGCTGGTGAGCAGAAACCCGTCATCCACCCGTATTTCTCCCCCACAGCGCCGTCCTGACCCGCGGGAGCGCTTCCACAACCTCGATCCAGGTCGGGCCAGCGCCAGACCGGTTCACTGCTCGCAAGCGCCCATGAAGACCGACACCTCGCGCTCTACCCTCGCCCTGGCGGGCGTCGCTGCCACGCTGCTGTTGACCCTTGTCAGCGGATGCTCGAAGCCCGGCCCTGCAGGTGGGCCACCCGGCGCCCCGCCCGTGACGGTAGCCGCAGCCGTGCAACGCACCGTCACCGACATCGAGGAGTTCACCGGCAGGCTCGAGGCGCCCCGTTCTGTCGAGATCAGGCCCCGCATCGGCGGCACGATCGACAAGGTGCATTTCCGAGACGGACAGCGGGTGGCACAAGGCGCCTTGCTGTTCACGATCGACCCCAAGCCGTTCCAGGCGGAGCTGTCGCGGGCGCAGTCGCAACTGACGTCCGCCCGCTCGCGCGCTGCGCTGGCGACAGCCGATCTCGCACGCGCCAAGAAACTGCTCGATTCGAAGGCTGTTTCAGCGCAGGAATTCGACCAGCTCACTTCAGGGGCTGCCACCAGCGGGGCCGACATCGCCGCTGCCGAAGCCGCGGTACGCGTGGCTCAGCTGAACCTGGGCTACACCAGCGTGCGCGCACCGATGGCCGGCCAGTTGTCGCGCGCCATCATCACCGAGGGCAATCTGGTCAACGACCAGAGCGTGCTGACCACGCTGGTGGCCACGCAGACCGTGTACGCCTACTTCGACGGCAGCGAGCAGACGTTCCTGCGGCTGCGCAAGGGCGATCCGGGCCAGCGCCTGGTGCACATGGGCCTGGCCGATGAACCCGGCTTCCCGCACGAAGGCCAGGTCGATTTCATCGACAACCAGCTGAACCCGCAGACCGGCTCGATCCGCATGCGTGCAGTGTTCGACAACCGCAAGGGCGAGTTCACACCCGGGCTGTTCGCGCGCATCCGGCTGGCGGGCGGGGCCGCCTATCCGGCGGTGCTGACGCCTGAACGCGCCATCGGTACCGACCAGAGCAAGAAGCTGGTGTTCGTGATCGGCGAAGGCAACATCGCGCAGCCACGCGAGGTGCAACTGGGCACCCTGATCGAAGGCATGCGCGTGGTCACGTCGGGCCTGAAGGCCGGTGATCTGGTCGTGGTGGACGGCTTGCAGCGGGTGCGCCCCGGCGCGCCGGTACAACCGATCCAGGCGGAGACCGACGAACGCGGCATGCCGATTCCGACACCGCCCGCTGGTAGGCCACCTGGGGCACCTGCCGCGGGTGCGGCGCCTTCGGCATCCGCCGCGTCCGCAGCGGCCTCGGCGACCCAGCCCTGATTCGCCTGGTGCACAGGGCCCACCCATGAACATCTCCCGCTTCTTCATCGACCGCCCGATCTTCGCGGCGGTTCTATCGGTCGTGATCACGCTGGTTGGCGCGATTTCGATCTTCACGCTGCCGATTTCCGAATACCCCGAAGTCACGCCGCCCCAGGTGGTGGTGCGTGCGCAGTTCCCCGGCGCCAATGCCCGGGTGATCGCCGAGACCGTGGCCACACCGCTCGAAGAGCAGCTCAACGGCGTCGAAGGCCTGCTGTACATGAACAGCCTGGCCACCGCCGATGGCGCGATGACGCTGACCATCAGCTTCAAGATCGGCACCAACCCCGAGGCGGCCGAGACCGCGGTGCAGAACCGCGTGCAGCGGGCCTTGCCGCGTTTGCCGGAGATCGTGCGCCAGGTCGGTGTGACCACCGAGAAGAGCTCGCCGAACCTCACCATGGTCGTGCACATGGTGTCGCCGGACAACCGCTATGACGCGCTCTATCTGCGCAACTACGCCGCGCTGAATGTGCGCGACCAGTTGCTGCGCATTCCCGGCATGGGTTCGGTGCAGACCTTCGGTTCGGGCGATTACGCCATGCGCATCTGGCTCGATCCGCAAAAGCTCGCGGCCCGCAACCTGACCTCGGGCGACGTGGTCGCGGCGTTGCGTGAGCAGAACGCGCAGGTCGCGGCGGGCGTGGTCGGCGCCACGCCGGCGCCTGCCGGCACCGAGTTCCAGTTGTCGATCAACACCCAAGGGCGGCTGGTCACGGAGCAACAGTTCGCCGAGGTCATCGTCAAGGCCGACACGACCGACCGCTCGGTGATCCGCATCAAGGATCTGGGACGCGTCGAGATGGGCCCGAACACCTATGCGCTGGGCTCGCTGCTGAACAACAAGGAAGCGGCCGCCCTGGCGATCTTCCAGGCACCGAATTCGAACGCGCTGCAGTTGTCGTCCGATGTACGCGCTGCGATGGAAAGACTGAAGGCCGACTTTCCCGAGGGCGTGAGTTACTCGATCGTCTACGACCCCACGCGCTTCGTGCAGACCTCGATCGAGAAAGTGATCCACACGCTGCTCGAAGCGATCGCACTGGTCGTCATCGTCGTGGTGATCTTCCTGCAGACCTGGCGTGCGTCGCTGATCCCGCTGCTGGCGGTGCCGGTGTCCATCGTCGGTACCTTCGCGGTGCTGCTGCTGTTGGGCTTCTCGATCAACACGCTGACGCTGTTCGGGCTGGTGTTGGCCATCGGCATCGTGGTCGACGATGCGATCGTCGTGGTGGAGAACGTCGAGCGCAACATCGAGGCGGGACTGAGTCCGCACGCAGCCAGCGTGAAGGCGATGCAGGAGGTGTCAGGGCCCATCATCGCCATCGGCCTGGTGCTGTGCGCGGTGTTCGTTCCGCTCGCTTTCGTGAGCGGTCTCACAGGGCAGTTCTACAAGCAGTTCGCGGTCACGATCGCGATTTCCACCGTGATTTCGGCATTCAATTCGCTGACGCTGTCGCCCGCATTGAGCGCCATCCTGCTGAAGCCGCACGATGCGCCGAAGGACCGGCTGACCCGCATCATCGATGCGATCTTCGGCCGCTTCTTCGCCTGGTTCAATCGCTTCTTCAACCGCAACGCAGGCCGCTACAGCGGCATGGTCACCACCACCGTCGTCAAGCGCAAATCGATCTCGCTGGTGATCTACGCCTTGCTGCTCGGGCTGACGGTGTTCATGTTCACCCGCGTGCCTCCTGGCTTCGTGCCGCAGCAGGACAAGCAGTACCTGATCGGTATCGCACAGTTACCCGATGGTGCCAGTCTGGAGCGCACCACCAAGGTCATCCGCGAGATGAGCGACATCGCGCTGTCGATCCCCGGCGTGCGCGACTCGGTGGCGTTTCCGGGCCTGAGCATCAACGGCTTCACCGCGGCATCGAACTCAGGCATCGTGTTCTTCGGCCTCGATGAGTTCGAGAACCGGACCTCGCCGCAGACCAGCGCGAACGCCATCGTCGGGCAGGTGAACCAGAAGCTGGGCGCGATCCAGGGCGCCTTCCTGTTCGTGCTGAACCCGCCGCCGGTCAGTGGCCTCGGCAATGCCGGGGGGTTCAAGCTGCAGGTGCAGGACCGTGAGGGCGCTGGCGAAGCCGCGCTCAATGGCGTGGTGCAGCAGTTGATGGGGCGCATCTACGGCGACCCCAACAGCAGCATCACGCAGGCCTTCAGCAACTACCAGATCAATGTGCCGCAGCTGTTCGCCAACGTGGACCGCACCAAGGCCAAGCAGATGGGTGTCAACCTGAACGACATCTACGACACGATGCAGACGTACCTCGGCTCGCTGTACGTGAACGACTTCAACCGCTTCGGCAAGACCTACCAGGTGATCGTGCAGGCCGATGCCAACTACCGTGCGAAGGCGGAAGACATCAGCAACCTGAAGATCCGCAACAGCGCCGGTGCCATGGTGCCGCTGGGCGCCATGATGACGGTGGAGCCGACCTTCGGACCGGCCGCCGTGGGCCGCTACAACAGCCTGTACACCGCCGACTTCAACGGCGCGCCCAAGCCCGGGTTCAGCTCGGGTGAGGCACAGGCCGAGATGGAAAAAATCCTGAAGGAAACGCTGCCTCGCGGCATGTCCTACGAGTGGACAGAACTGGTCTACCAGGAAAAGATCGCCGGCAACACGATGGTCTACATCTTCCCGCTGTGCGTGCTGCTGGTGTTCCTGGTGCTGGCTGCCACGTATGAAAGCTGGACGTTGCCGATGGCCATCATCCTGATCGTGCCGATGTGCATCTTGAGCGCGGTCACGGGGGTGTGGATCAGCGGGCTGCTGGGCATGCCGGCTGACAACAACATCTTCACGCAGATCGCGTTCGTGGTGCTGGTGGGGCTGGCCTGCAAGAACGCGATCCTGATCGTCGAGTTCGCGCGTGAGTTGGAGTTGCAGGGCCGCACACCGGTACAGGCCGTGGTCGAGTCGTGCCGCCTGCGTCTGCGCCCGATCCTGATGACCTCGATCGCGTTCATCGCCGGCGTCGTGCCACTGGTGCTGTCCACAGGCGCCGGGGCCGAGATGCGACAGGCGATGGGCATTGCGGTGATGAGCGGCATGATCGGCGTCACCGTGTTCGGCTTGATCCTGACGCCGGTGTTCTATGCGGTGCTGCGCAAGCTGTCGCCGGCCAAGCTGCACCACGCTGGTCGCACGCCAACACCCCCGCCGCCCGCCCTGTCTGCAGGCGCCACCGGAGACAGCCATGCGTGAACCCGTTTTCAAGCAGAGGCCGTGCGCCAAAGCGTCGGTGGCACTGATGCTGGCGATGCTCACATCGGGCTGCGCCTGGGTCGGGCGCGACTACCAGGCTCCGCCTGCAACGCTCGACACCAGCTTCATTGGCGCAGGTGCGGCCAAGGTCAACAGCGAACCGGTGAGCTCCGAGATCGCCGCCTTCTGGCGCGGCTTCAACGACGCAGAGCTGAGCGCACTGGTCGAACGCGCCTTGCAGGCCAACGGCGATGTGCGCATCGCCCAGGCGCGGCTGCAGGAATCGCGCGCCAACCGCAGCGAGATCGACACCCAGACCCTGCCCAGCATCAGCCTCGATGCCAACGCGCAACGATCGGTGTCACCTCCTTCGTCGGTCTTCCAGTCGACCCGCAGCCAGCGCACCGGTGCGAACTTCGATGCGGGCTTCGTGGCGAACTGGGAGCTGGATTTCTTCGGCGTGGAACGCCGCGCGAAGGAGTCGGCCAGCGCGCTGGTCGGCGTCAGCCTGGCGAGCCTGGGTGCGGCACAGACCAGCGTCGCGGCCGAAGTTGCGCGCAACTACCTGGAAGTGCGCGGGCTGCAGCTGCGCTACGGCGTCACGCAGGCCTCGCTGGCAAATCAGCGTGAATCGCTGACCATTGCGCAGGCTCGGCTCGATGCCGGCCGCGGCACGCAGCTCGACCTGGAGCGCGCACTGAGCCTCACCGCCAGCACCGAAGCCGCGCTGCCCAGCCTGCAAGCAGCGATCGACCTCGGCATCTACCGCCTCGCCACACTGACTGCGCAACCACCGGCCGGACTGCGCGCTCGGTTGACCACTCCTGCACCGCTGCCCGGTCTGCCGGTGACCGATCTGGCCGCCCTGCCCGTCGGCACGCCGCAGCAGTGGATGGCACGCCGCCCCGATGTCGCCGCAGCCGAGCGCCAATTCGCCTCGGCCACTGCGGAGATCGGCGTGACCGAGGGTGAGCTGTATCCAAGCATCAGCATCAGCGGACTGCTCGGTTTGGCCTCGACAAAACTCGCCGACCTGACCGACAGCCAGTCGCGCCGCTACTCGATCGGTGCGGGTATCTCCTGGACCCTGCTCGACTTCGGCCGCGTCCGCGCCCGCATCAAGGCCAGCGAGGCACGCACGCTGCAGGCACTGGCCAGTTACGAGCAGACGCTGGCCACGGCATTGGAAGAGACCGAGGGTTCATTCGCCCAGTTCAGCCGCAACGCGCAGCGGCGCGAGAGCCTGGCGCGGGCCGAACGCAGCGCCTCGGAAGCGGCTCGGCTCGCGCGACTGCGCTACGAGGCGGGCGTCACCGACTTCCTGGCCGTACTCGACGCCGATCGTGAGCTGCTGGCAGCTCGCGATGCGCTGGCCCAGGCCGACACCGCCAACGCCACCTCGCTGGTCGCCGTGTACCGCGCGTTGGGTGGTGGCTGGACGGTTCCAGCACCCACCACGGCCAGCGCAGGCACCGAGGCCGCGCCGCGCTGACGGCGCGGGCTCAGCGCCGGATCGGCAGCCGCAGCATGCCCGTGGCGAAGCCGATGCCGGTCAGAATGACCGCGCATCCGCCGAGCATCGTCAGCGTCAGGGCCTCGTCCAGAAAGAGCGTGCCGAACAGCATCGCAAACGCCGGGATCAGGAAGGTCACGGTGATCGTGCGGGCCGGGCCCACGTTGGCAATCAGGCGGAAGAACAGCACATAGGCCAGCGCGGTGCAGGCCAGCGCCAGGAACGCGGCGGCACCCCAATCGGCCATCGACAGGGGTGCCGAGGGCCAGCAGATGATGGCGGGGATGCACAGCAGCACTGACGCCGCCAGCAGGCTGCCGGTGGCCACGACCAGCGTGGGCACCCCGGTGAGGTAGCGCTTGGTGTAGCTGACCGACACGCCGTACAGCAACGGCGCCCCGAGGCAGACCACGACCGCCCACCCGGTGCCTCCGGGCTTGAAACTCGCCCGATCCCAGACCATCCACACCACGCCGGCGAACCCGATGACCAGGCCGGCCACGCGCTGTGGAGACAGCCGCTCATGCAACCACCACCAGGCGATCACTGCAGCGAACAGTGGCGCCGCCGCATTGAAGATCGCCGACATTCCCGCGGTGATCGACAGGGCCGCGTAGGTGAAGCAGATGAACGGCAACGTCGAGTTCGTCAGCCCGACCACCACGAGAGGGCGCCAATGCCTGCGCAGTGCCGGGAGCTCGCCGCGCAGCGCGAGCACCGGGAGCAGGCACAGCGAGGCACCGATCACACGCACCGCCGACAGCGGTATCGGGCCGAAGGCGGGGGTGACGACCCGCATCAGCATGAAGGACGCACCCCACAGGGCGGCCAGGATGGCCATGTCGATGGCGTCGGAGAGTTTCAAGTCGGGGACAGCAATGGGTTCACGCCATGAACAGCGAGCTACATTTTCGCCCGGGCGCGAAAGACAGGATGACTGCCGCCTGCCTCTCAGCGGCGGGACAATAGGCCGCGATGCACCTCCTGATCCCCCACGCCAGCGCCGTGTCCGACGCCAGCATCCACACGCTGCGCGACCTGAGCCTGCCGAACCTGAGTCGGCTGCTCTCGGTGCTGCAAGCGGGCCCGGCGCACATTGCCGATGAGTACACGCTGTCGCCGCCACACGAGCACGCGCTTGCAATGGCCCATGGCTGGCAGGGCGGCGACGGGCGCTGGCCCTGGGCCGCGCTGCAGGCGCAGGCCGACGGCTGCGATCCCGGCACGGCGCCCTGCGGCCTGCTGACGCCGGTGCACTGGCACATCGGGCGCGAACACATCACGCTGGCCGACCCCACCGCGTTCGCGCTGTCGGTCGACGAGTCGCGCGCGCTGTTCGATGCGGTGCACCCCCTCTTCGACGACGACCAGGGCGCACTGACCTGGGCCGCACCGCTGCGCTGGTACCTGGTGCATGAGTACCTGACCGATGTGCCCTGCGCATCGATCGACCGGGTGATCGGGCGCAACGTGGACCTGTGGCTGCGCAGCGACCCACAGGCGCCGGGCGAACAGCTGGCGCACACGCGCTGGGTGCGGCGGTTGCAGAACGAGGTGCAGATGCTGCTGCACCAGCACCCGGTGAATGAGGCCCGCGAGGCCCGCGGCGATCTGCCCGTCAACTCGTTCTGGCTGAGCGGCTGCGGTCGGGCGCAAGCGGCCGCCGCAGTGATCACGGTGGACGATCGATTGCGCGCGCCCCTGCTCGCCGAGGACTGGGTCGCCTGGGCCGATGCGTGGCGCGCGCTCGATGCCGAGGTGCTTGCGCCGCTGGCCTCGCGCGTCGCACAAGGCGAGCCGATGTCGATGACCCTGTGCGGCGAACGCGGTTGGCAGCGTTACGACACGGCCCCGCGTTCGCTGTGGCAGCAACTGATCGACCGCTTCAAGACGGTAGAGCCACACGCCGTGCTGAGTGCCTTGTGATGAGTGCGCCCACATTGACCTTGCGCCCCGCGGCTCCGCGCAGCGCCTGGTCGCTTGAGCAGGCTGGTGTGCCGCCCTTGCTGGCGCGGCTTTTCGCAGCGCGCGGTGTACGCAGCGCCGATGAACTCGACGACGGCTTGGCGCGACTGCTGCCGCCGTCTGATCTGCTGGGCGCGGCCAGGGCAGCCTCGCTGCTCGCCGATGCGCTGCGCGACCGGCTGAGGTTGTGCGTCGTGGCCGACTACGACTGCGATGGCGCCACCGCCTGCGCGGTCGCCCTGCGCGGCCTCGCGCTGCTGGGGGCGGCACCCGACCGGCTGGGCTACGTGGTGCCCGACCGCGCGGTGCACGGCTATGGCCTTACGCCCACCATCGTCGATCTGGCGCTGGCGCAGGGCGCGCAGGTGCTGCTGACTGTCGACAACGGCGTCGCCAGCCTTGTAGGCGTGGCTCACGCACGCGCCAACGGCCTCACCGTCATCGTCACCGACCACCACCTGCCGGCCCAGGTGGATGGCGAGATCGTGCTCCCCGAGGCGCAGGTGATCGTCAACCCGAATCAGCCGGGCTGCGGCTTCGCGAGCAAGCACCTGGCGGGGGTGGGTGTGATCTTCTATGTGCTGCTCGCACTGCGCAGCGAGCTGCGGTCGCGGGGCGTCTATGCCGATGCTTCAAGCGGAAGCGCCTCGGCCCCCGCACAGCCCAAGCTCGATGCGCTGCTCGACCTGGTGGCGCTCGGCACGGTGGCCGACGTGGTGCGCCTCGACGCCAACAACCGACGGCTGGTCGCGCAAGGTCTGAAACGCATCCGGGCAGGTCGGATGCAAGCTGGCATCGCGGCCCTGTTTGCTGCCGCCGGGCGCGATGCGTCACGTGCCGCAGGCTTCGACTTCGGCTTTGCGCTGGGCCCGCGCATCAATGCGGCCGGGCGCCTGTCGGACATGACGCTCGGCATCGAGTGTCTGCTGACCGATGACCCCGCGCGGGCGGCTCAGCTGGCGCAGCAGCTCGACGCGATCAACCGCGAACGGCGACAGGTGGAATCCGGCATGCGCGAGCAGGCGGAATCCTTGCTGACGACCCTGCTGCAAAAGCACGATGACCCGCAGTCCATCCCGCCCGCGTTCGCGATCTACGACCGCGACTTTCATGAAGGCGTGGTGGGCATCGTGGCTTCGCGCCTGAAAGAACAGGTGCACCGCCCGACCTTCGTGTTCGCGCGCGGACAGGACGGGTTGCTCAAGGGCTCGGGACGCTCCATCGAAGGCTTCCACTTGCGGGATGCCCTGGACCTGGTCAGCAAGCGCCACCCGGGGGTGCTGAAGAAGTTCGGCGGCCACGCGATGGCGGCAGGCTGCACGCTCAATGAGGCCGACTTCACCACCTTCCAGGCCGCATTCCAGCAGGTCGCGCGCGAGGGGCTGGATGCTGCGACGCTGGAGCGCCGCCTGCTGAGCGACGGGCCGCTGGGCATTGAACATTTCAACTTCGACACCGTGCAAGCGCTGAACGCACAGGTGTGGGGGCCTTCGTTCGAGCCGCCGCTGTTCAGCGATGAGGTCGAGGTCATCAGCCAGCGGCTGGTCGGCGAGAAACACCTGAAGCTGAGCATCAGGCATGCGGGCGCCTTGCGCGACGCGATCTGGTTCGGCCATGTCGATCCGCTGCCGTCGCGGGTGACGCTGGCCTACCGGCTGAGCCTTGACGAGTACAACGGCCGACAGCGGCTGCAAATGATCGTGGAGGCAGCGCAAGCGGTGGACGATCGACCGACAGCCCCCAGGTGACCGGTGCACCCCGTGTCACCCATGCGACCCGCGCGCCGCAGGCTGGCGACCGACACACCTGGCAACGCCCAGCGCAGGGGAGATCGTGGCCCACCCGCCATACTCGCAACGAGCCAGAAGGACCTTCCATGTCGCACCCCGCGATGTTGTATCCAGAGATGTTGCCAACACCCGCCGCCGCACCTGCTGACAGCCATCGCCGAGCGCTGATCGGCATCGCGTGGAAATGGGCCGCGCTGGCCACCACCGGCCCCGCCATCGTGGTCGGGATGTCGGCGTGCGGCAGCGGTGATGGTTCGGCCAATGCCGCGCCGACACCGAACCCGCAAGCCCTCGGGCGCGCTGTGGTGTTGACCAGCGCACTGTCGTCTCCGTGGGGCATGGCCTTCCTGCCCGATGGCCGCATGCTGGTGACGCAAAGAAGCGGCACCCTCGTCATCGTCGGTGCCAACGGCAGCACGGTGTCATCGCCGTTGAGTGGTGTACCCGCCGTGGGGTCGGTTGACGAGGAAGGCGGCCTGCTGGATGTGGCGATCGACCCCGATTTCGAGACCGATCCGTGGGTGTACTGGACCTACTCGGAAGCGGGCAGGGGCGGCAGCGGCACCGCCGTAGCGCGGGGTCGGTTGTCGGGCACGGCGTTGACCAACGTGCAGGTGATCTTCCGGCAGCTCCCCAAGGTGTCTGGCAAAGCGAACTTCGGCTCGCGGCTGGTGTTTCGCAGCGACAAGACCTTGTTCGTGACCCTGGGCGAGCGCGAAGAATGGAGTCCGGCACAAGACCTGACCACGCACCTCGGCAAGGTGGTACGCATCCAGCGCGATGGCAGCGTGCCCGTCGGCAACCCCCACCTTGGCGTATCTGCGCGGCCCGAACTCTGGAGCTTCGGCCATCGCAATCCGCAAGGCGCCGCACTGCACCCGACCACCGGCGAGCTGTGGCTGGTCGACCATGGGCCGCAGGGCGGAGACGAATTGAACCGGGTGATGCCAGGCGGCAACTTCGGCTGGCCGATCAAGAGCTATGGCTGCAGCTACGGCGCCCCGGTCGGCACCGCCTGCCGGATTGGCGGCGGCACGCACGCGCCGACCTACATCGAGCCGGTGTCGTATTGGGTGCCCAGGTCAATCGCACCGTCGGGTCTGGTGTTCTATACCGGGGTGGGGTTTCCTGAATGGCAAGGCAACGCCTTCCTCGGTGCGCTGGCAGGCACAGCCTTGTGGCGGGTGGAGCTGAGCGGCGCGACAGAGGTGTCGCGCGAGCGGCTGTTTGCCAACCTGGGCGAGCGCATCCGTTGCGTCCGACAGGGACCCGATGGCTGGCTGTACCTGCTGACCGACAGCGGCAAGCTGATCCGCATCGAACGCTGATCGCAGCCGCACGTGGCGGTTCGTGAAGCAGTGCGCCGATGCCCCTGCGGCGCGTTGGATCGGCTGGTCGGTGCCACAACCCCCTTGCCTACAATCCGCCGGTGAACCCCTCCGCCTGGACCAACGCCGACCTGCACTGCCATTCCTGCGTGTCCGACGGAACGCTGGAGCCCGAGGCACTGGCCGCGCGCGCCAAGGCCAACGGCGTCGAGTTGTGGGCACTCACTGACCATGATGAGGTTGGCGGACAGCACCGCGCACGCCTGGCCGCACAAGCGATCGGGCTGCCCTACCTGAGTGGCGTCGAGATTTCGGTGACGTTCGCAGGCGTGACGGTGCACATCGTCGGACTCGGATTCGACCCCGACCACCCGACACTGGTGCAAGGTCTGGCGGCCACACGCGATGGCCGCATCCTGCGCGCTCACGAAATGGCCGCGGGCCTGGCAAAGGTTGGTATCCCCGATGCGTTCGAAGGCGCGCTCAATTACGCCGGCAACCCCGAACTGATCGCTCGCACCCACTTTGCCCGCTACCTGGTGGAAACCGGCTACTGCGCCAGCACCCACGAGGTGTTTCGCAAGTACCTGGTCGAAGGAAAACCGGGCTTCATCGAGCATCGATGGGCGAAGCTCGGCGACGCGGTCAGCTGGATCAAGCAGGCCGGTGGCATCGCCGTCATCGCGCACCCGGGTCGCTACAAGTTCAGCGTGAACGAGGAGTTTGCGCTGTTCACCGAATTCAAGGCCCACGGTGGTCAGGGTGTCGAGGTGGTGACTGGCAGCCACACCAGCGCCGACTTCGCCAAGTACGCCGACATGGCCATCGAGCTCGACCTGCTGGCCTCACGTGGCAGCGACTTCCACAGCCCCGAAGAAAGCCGCACCGACCTCGGCACCCTGCCCGCACTGCCCGTGCGGCTGTCGCCGGTGTGGGAATCGCTGATGGACCGGGTGCAGCGTTCCGTTTGACACATCCTACGGGCGCTCCCTCGAGTGATGATCCGCGGAAGTTTGGATGACTGAGTCCAAAGTTAGATCACACAAGCCAGCAGCAAAATGATCCGCCGTGGAATCGAGTTTCTCAATCAAGATCAGTTCAGGCCATGAGTGGCCAAACGGCAAGCCCGTTGAATCTGTGCAACTCGACGACGGGAAGACTCGTCACCTGATGGAAGACGGTCGCCTGGTAACGGTCAGCAAGCCGACATACAGGTTGGAGTACCTGTCAACTTGGGTCGGTGCTGAACCGGATGAGACGTACCCGGTGAACATCGCCATTGTTGGAAACTCACGGACCGAGGGCTTCTTCGAGGCTTGGAACTTCGACATTGGGGAAATGCGAAATTACTCCTTCAAGAAAACCGTGCGCATCGTCCATCTTCAAACTGGCGAGTCGTTCACCGGCTCCGAAGTGAAGGAATATTTGAGCCCCGCTAGTAAACACGTCCCCTAGTAGATTGAGCGCCATCGGCGGCAGACACATCATTCAGCCCAGCAATTCGACGGGCAGTGCGATCGCAATGCCCACAGCACGCTTCACCCGCTTGGCCAGCCGTTGATCGAACGTCGCAAACTCCGAAGCACGTGAACTGCGCGCCAGATGCAGGGCATCGGCAAAGTCGAGTCCCTGATCGAAGGCGTCGAGCGCTGCCATGACCGCGCCGCGGTCTTCCAGAGTGAGGTGCTCGATGCTGCTGAGGGCGCGCAGAACGCGTGAAATTTCTTTCTGCGAGAGGTCGTAGAACCCGCGCATCACCCACTCGAACTCAAGCAACACGGTAACCGACACGAAAGCCCGTTCGGACATGGCAACGACGGCAGCAGGCCGCTGTTTGACGGCCTGGACGTCGTCAGCGTCGTCAATGAAGAAACGAGCCAGGACGTTGGTGTCCAGCGCCCTCATGGCTGGCCCTTGCGCAAACGAGCTAGCAGCGATGCCGGATCGAAATCCTCCAACCGGCGAGGTGAGCCGCGCGACTTCGCCTTCACCATGCCTGCCATTCCGCTCAAATCAACAGTGGCCACGGAGCGGACAACTCGCAGTTTCAGGCCGTCCGACTCTTCGAATACTTCAATCTGAGCGCCCGCCCCCATGCCGAGTCGGCGCCGCAGCGCCGCAGGGAGAACGATCTGGCCTTTTGATGAGACAAGTAAGGTAGACATTTCAATTCTCCAGGCAGACGATAAGTCACCATATTTTATTTTGGCTTACGTCGTAAGGCAATCTATCTGTGATCGACCAGAAACCGCCCATTGCCAAGCGTCGTTGACGCCCCCGCCGACAATCCGCCGATGTCCCAGCACTTCGAACTCCACCCCGACAACCCACAGTCGCGTCTGCTGAAGCAGGCCGCGCAGATCCTGCACGATGGCGGTGTGGCGGCGGTGCCTACCGATTCAAGTTACGCCCTGGTGTGCCGGCTCGACGACAAGGCGGCGGTCGACAACCTGCGGCGCATCCGCGGTGTCGATGACAAGCACCACCTGACGCTGCTGTGCCGGGACCTGAGTGAACTGGCCAGCTACGCGCGCGTCGACAACCGGCAGTACCGGCTGTTGAAGCTGGGCACACCAGGGCCCTACACCTTCATCCTCGAAGCGTCCAAGGAAGTGCCACGCCGCATCTCGCACCCGTCACGGCGAACCATCGGCCTGCGTGTGCCGGACCACAAGATGCTGCAGGAGCTGTTGGCGGTGTATGGCGAGGCGCTGGTCGCAACCACGCTGATCCCGCCCGGCGAGACCGACGCGCTGAACGACCCAGACGACATCCGCGAGCGTTACGAAAAACGGGTGCAGGCGGTGGTGGACGCCGGTGCGTGCGCGGCACAGCCGACCACCGTGGTTGACCTGACCGGCGACACGCCGGTGCTGGTGCGCCTGGGGCGTGGCGACCCCTCCTTGCTGGGCCTGCAGACCGACGCCGACTGACTCGGCCGCATCGCGCGGGAAAAAGCCGCGCCTCAGGCGCCGCCCAGCACCTGGGCGATGCGCTGGGGGTCGAAGCCGACCAGCCTCTGACCACGCACCAGCAGTGTCGGCGTGCCCGGCGCCTGTTGCGCGCGATAGCTTTCGGCGCAAGCGGCATCGGTTTCGATGAAGCATTCGCTGAAGGGGATCTGGTGCTCGGTCATGAACCGGCTCGCGGTCTTGCAATAGGCGCAGGTCTCGGACGACAGCATCACGATGTCGCCGGGCTTGGCCAGCGCCGCCAGCGACACGCCCGATTGGCGGGCGCTGTACGACTGCCAGCTCTGCAACAGGACCCAGACAGCCAGTGCGATCAGCAGCGGGCGCAGCCAGGAGCGGCGGCGAAAGGGTGTCAGCAGGGCGGGTGTGGGGGTGGGCTCGGTCGGCATCTTGGCTCAGGCTCCCGCTGAAACAGCTGCAGTGATGACGATCTCGATTTTCCAGTCCGGCTTGGCCAGGCGTGCCTGCACCGTGGCACGCGGCGGCGCATCGCCCGGGGGCACCCAGTCGTCCCAGACGGCGTTCATCGCGTCGTAGTCAGCCAGATCGGCGAGGTAGATCTGGGCCATCAGGATGTGCGCGCTGTCGGTGCCGGCCTCGGTCAGCAGGCGGTCCACCATGGCCAGCACCTGACGTGTCTGACCGGCAATGTCCTGCGTGGCATCGCTGGGCACCTGCCCTGCGAGATACACCACGTTCTGGAACACGGCCATCTCGGACAACCGGTCGCCCACATGAAAACGCTTCAGGCTCTGGGACATGGCATGGGATTCCTCAGCAAGTGGGATCGTCAGCGCTTCGCACCGCCCCGAGGCGGGCCTGCCGGCGGCGATGAGCTCGATTTCTGCCCCAGCTTGCTTTCCGTGCCGTTGAGCAGCTTCTGGATGTTGGCGGCATGTCGCCAGATCAGCAACACCCCCATCACGCCTGCGGCGATCGCCGTCGGCCCGGGGCCCCAGATCAGCAGCTGATAGAACGGGGCAAACAGCGCCGACACCAGCGCGGCCAGCGACGAATAGCGAAAGAAGTACGCAATGATGAGCCAGGTCAGCAGCGTGGCGATGCCCAGCCACGGGTTCAGGCCCATCAACACCCCCGCCGCCGTGGCCACGCCCTTGCCACCCTTGAAGCCGAAGAACACCGGCCACAGGTGACCCAGGAATGCCGCCACGCCGACCAGGGCTGCAGTGCCCTCGCCCAGTCCCCAAGGCCCGCCGAAGGAAGCAACGGCCCACACCGGCATGAAACCCTTCAGCGCATCGAGGGCCAGGGTCAATGCAGCAGCACCCTTGTTGCCCGAGCGCAGCACATTGGTCGCGCCGGGGTTGCCCGAACCGTAACTGCGGGGGTCGCCGAGCCCCATCGCACGGCTGACCAGTACCGCGAAGGAAAGTGAGCCGATCAGGTAGGCCGCCAGCGCGGCCATGAGAGGGAAAAAGTTCGCCATGCAGGATGCGTTGTGGGCAGATCAGTCAGTGACAGCCCCTGATTTTGCGCCCTCGCCTCGCCGTGGCTGACTCAGCGCTGCGATTTCAACGGCCCCTGCGCCACCACGGCGCCGCCGGTCGCACACTGGACCGGGCGCGCGCCCAGCAAGGTGACCAGGGCCTTCGGGTCGATGCCGACCAGATAGCCGCGCTGTCCTCCATTGATGTAGACGCGCGGCAGCTCCAGTACCGTCGCCTCGACGTATATGGGCATCGCCTTTTTCGTGCCGAATGGTGAGGTGCCACCGACCAGGTAACCGCTGTGGCGTTGCGCCACCTCAGGCTTGCAGTTCTGCACTTTCTTCACGCCGATCTGACGCGCGAGGTTCTTGGTGCTGACCTGCAGATCACCGTGCATCAGCACCACCAACGGTTGCGCGCGCTCGTCCTCCATGACCAGCGTCTTCACGACATGGTGCTCGTCGACACCGAGCTGCCGGGAGGACTCCGCCGTGCCTCCGTTCTCCACATAGTCGTACAGGTGCTCGGTGTAGACCACCGCGCGGCGCTTGAGCAGCTGAGTCGCAGGGGTTTCGGAGGCGTGTTCTTTTCGGCTCATCGGGATTTTTCAGGCTTTGCGGCGAGGCTAACGTGTCATGCACTCAGACCGCGAAGCGCTGCAGCGCATCCCCCGTGACTCGGCAGATGCGCCAGTCGGGCATCACCGTCGCGCCCATCTTTTCGTAGAAGCGGATGGCCGGGGCATTCCAGTCCAGCACACTCCATTCGAAGCGGCCGTACTCGCGTTCCACGGCCAGGCGGCCGACGCGGCTGAGCAAGGCCTCGCCGACACCGCGCCCTCGCTGATCGGGCCGAACATACAGGTCTTCGAGGTACAGCCCGGGTTGCGCCAGGAAGGTCGAGAAATTAGTGAAAAACAAGGCGAATCCCACCACTTCGCCCTGGCTCTCGGCGACCAGTGCTTCCACCAGCGCACGTTCGCCAAACAGGTGCGGGCGCAGTTTCTCGGGCGTGACTTGCAACAGGTGACTCAGGTGCTCAAAGTCCGCCAGTTCGCGAATCAGCTGAACGATGGCGGTGACGTCGCGCAGTTCGGCGGCGCGGATGGAGAACGATTCAGAAGCGTCTGGGGTCATGCGGAATCTTGGTGGTCTTCTGCCACTCCGTGCTGGCGATCGAGTCGTTCCATGTAGCGAGCGTAATAGGCGACGATGATGACGTACACCAGCGGTGTGCCCAGCGCGGCCACCCAGAAGCTGAACGGACCGCCGAAAAAACTGAAATTCAACTCCCGTGCAAAGAACGTCAGCACGAACGTCACCACGAACCAGATCGCTAGCAGCAGTGCAGTGATTCTCTGGTTTCCGCGCCAGTGCGCTTCGTGTCTGTCGGTCCATGGCATCGGTCAGTCTCCCGTGTGTGGGCTGGGCAGCGTGCGCCTCCAGGCGAAGGGTCGCATGAGAGAATCGAACCCTGAAATTTAAACAGGGTTGTCACTCCATGGACGTCGAACACATCAATGCCATCGGCAATCGTCTGGCCGACCTGAGCCAGCGCACGGTCGACCTTCGGGGGTATCTTTGACTACGACCGCAAAGCACTGCGGCTGAACGAAGTCAACGCGGCACTGGAAAACCCCAGCGTCTGGAACGAGCCGAAACGGGCTCAGGAACTGGGGCGTGAGAAGCGCACGCTGGAGGCGGTGGTTCAGACCATCGACCACCTCAACAGCAACCTGGCCGACAACACCGAGCTGTACGACATGTCGAAGGCCGACGGCGACTTCGACGGCCTGCTGGCCATCGAAGCCGACGCGGCCAAGCTCGAGGAAATCGTGGCCCAGCTCGAATTCCGCCGGATGTTCAACAACCCGGCCGATCCGAGCAACTGCTTCATCGACATCCAGGCGGGTGCCGGTGGTACCGAGGCCTGCGATTGGGCCGGCATGCTGCTGCGCCAGTACCTCAAGTACTGTGAACGCAAGGGCTTCAAGGCCACACTGGAAGACGAGACGGTTGGCGACATCGCCGGCATCAAGAGCGCCACGATCAAGGTCGAGGGCGAGTACGCCTTTGGTCTGCTGCGCACCGAAACCGGCGTGCATCGCCTGGTGCGCAAGAGCCCGTTCGATTCGGCCGGCGGTCGCCACACCTCGTTCGCCAGCCTGTTCGTCTACCCCGAGGTCGATGACACGGTCGAGATCGAGATCAACCCGTCTGATGTGCGCACCGACACCTTCCGCGCCTCGGGTGCGGGCGGCCAGCACATCAACAAGACCGACTCCGCCGTGCGCCTGACGCACATCCCGACCGGCATCGTGGTGCAGTGCCAGGACGGCCGCAGCCAGCACAGCAACCGCGATGTGGCCTGGAAGCGGCTGCGCTCCCGGCTGTACGACTTCGAAATGCGCAAGCGCATGGAAGAGCAGCAGAAACTCGAGGACACCAAGACCGACGTCGGCTGGGGCCACCAGATCCGCAGTTACGTGCTCGACCAGAGCCGCATCAAGGACCTGCGCACCGGCTACGAGGTGTCGGCCACGCAGAAGGTGCTCGACGGCGACCTCGACCCATTCATTGAAGCCAGTTTGAAGCAAGGTGTGTGATGCGTGAAGGCACTGCTCCCCTGATCCGCCGCGAGGACTACAGCGCGCCGGCGTTCTGCATCAAGACCGTCGACCTGACCTTCGACCTCGACCCGGCGCGCACGCTGGTGACGAGCCGCATGCAGCTCGAACGCAATCCGGCCGTTACGGCGCAGCCGCTCAAGCTGCACGGGGAAGACCTGTCGGTGTTGCGGGTGCTGGTCAATGGCGAGAGCGTGTCGTTCCGCCACGAGGACGGGCTGCTGGTGCTCGACAGCCTGCAAAACATGCCTGAGGGTCCGTTCACGCTCGAAATCCGCAACACATGCGCCCCCGAGCGCAACACGCAGCTGTCGGGCCTGTACACCTCCAACGGCGGCCTGTTCACCCAGTGCGAGGCCGAGGGCTTCCGACGCATCACCTACTTCCTCGATCGCCCCGATGTGATGGCGGTCTACAGCGTGACATTGCGCGCCAACAAGACTGCGTATCCGGTGCTGCTGTCGAACGGCAACCTGGTTTCGCAGAGCGACCTCGACGGTGGCAAGCACCAGGCCGTGTGGCACGACCCCTTCCCCAAGCCCAGCTATCTGTTCGCGCTGGTGGCGGCCGACCTGGTCGCCCGCGAGCAGCACGTGCGCACGCGCGCTGGGCGCGATCACCTGCTGCAGGTGTATGTGCGCCGAGGCGACCTCGACAAGACCGAGCATGCGATGAATTCGCTGATCGCGAGCGTGGTGTGGGACGAAGCCCGCTTCAAGCTGCCGCTGGACCTCGACCGCTTCATGATCGTCGCGGTCGGTGACTTCAACATGGGCGCGATGGAGAACAAGGGGTTGAACATCTTCAACACCAAGTTCGTGCTGGCCACGCCCGCCACCGCCACCGACGTCGACTATGCCGGCATCGAGAGCGTGGTTGGCCACGAGTACTTCCACAATTGGACCGGCAACCGCATCACCTGCCGTGACTGGTTCCAGCTCAGCCTGAAGGAAGGCCTGACCGTCTTCCGAGACCAGGAATTCAGCATGGACATGGCGGGCAGCGAGAGCGCCCGGGCGGTCAAGCGCATCGAGGATGTCCGGCAGCTGCGACAGCTGCAGTTCCCGGAAGACGCGGGCCCCATGGCCCACCCGGTGCGCCCCGACAGCTATCAGCAGATCAACAATTTCTACACCGCCACCGTCTACGAAAAAGGCGCCGAGGTCGTTCGCATGATGCAGACGCTGGTCGGCCGCGACGGCTTCGCCCGCGGCATGACGCTGTACTTCGAGCGCCACGACGGTCAGGCGGTCACCTGCGACGATTTCGCGCAGGCGATCGCTGATGCCAACCCGGGCAGCGCCTTGGCTGAGCACCTGGTCGCCTTCAAGCGCTGGTACGCACAGTCCGGCACGCCACGCCTTACTGCGACCGGGCACTTCGATGCGCAGGCGCGCCGCTACACCCTCACGATGGAGCAGTCGCTGGCGCCGGGGCAGGAGCCCTTCGTCATTCCACTGGCCATGGGGCTGATCGCTCGCGACGGTGCCGCCCTGCCCTTGCGCCTCGATGGCGAGGCGGAGGCCACCGGCCACCACCGCGTGCTGGTGATGAATGCCGCCCACAGCCGCTACACCTTCACAGACATCGACCATGCGCCGGTGCCGTCGTTGCTGCGCGGGTTCTCGGCGCCGGTGATCCTCTCTGACGATCTCACCGACGCTGACCTGCTGGTGCTGCTCCAGCACGACAGCGACCCGTTCAGCCGCTGGGAAGCTGGCCAGCGGCTCGCGCTCAACCGTCTGCTGGCGGCCACCCGCGGCGATGGTGAATTGACGCTCGATGACGCCTTTCTCACCGCGATGCGCCAGATCCTGCGCCATCCAACGCTGGACGCGGCCTTCAAGGACCTGCTGCTGACGCCACCGAGCGAGGCCTATGTGGCCGAGAAGCTCACAGTGGTCGATCCGCAGCGCATCCACAGTGCCCGCGAAGCGATGCGCGTGCAACTCGCAGCCGCGCTGCGTGATGACTGGGCATGGGCCTACGAACAGCACCAGGTCGCAGGCGCCTACACGCCCGATCCGGTGTCCGCCGGCAAACGCTCACTGGCCAACGTGGCCTTGTCGATGCTGTGCCTCGATGCCGTGTCGCAGGGCGATGCGGTCTGGCCCGGCCGCGCCTACCAGCGCTTCAAGGACGCCGCCCACATGACCGACCGCCTCGGCGCGCTGGCCGCACTGGTCAATGCCCACGCCGAACTGGCCGAGCCCGCACTGGAGCGCTTTCATGCCCTGTTCAAGGGCGAGGCACTGGTCATCGACAAGTGGTTCGCGCTGCAGGCCACTGCGCCCGAGGTCGAGGGTCGGGTGTTCGCGCGGGCGCAACAGCTGCTTCAGCACCCGGACTTCTCCATCCGCAACCCGAACCGCGCGCGCAGCCTGATCACTTCGTTGTGCATGCTCAATCCAGCCGCATTTCACCGCGCCGATGCTGCAGGGTACGCGTTCTGGGCCGACCGGGTGCTCGAGCTCGATGCAGCGAACCCGCAGCTGGCTGCGCGTGTCGCTCGCATCATGGATCGCTGGAGTCGCTTGGCCGAGCCTTACCGCAGCGCAGCACACCAGGCCATCAGCCGCGTCGCGGCCAAGCCCGACCTGTCCAGCGACGTGCGAGAGATCGTGTCACGGGCGTTGGCCAGTTGAAGGAGCAAGCATGAGCAAACGAATCAGCCTGACGCAGTACCTGGTCGAACAGCAACGCCAGCACGGCAACATCCCGGCGCAACTGCGGCTGCTGATCGAGGTGGTGGCACGCGCCTGCAAGCGCATCAGCATCAGCGTCAACAAGGGTGCGCTCGGTGACGTGCTGGGCAGTGCCCACACCGAGAACGTGCAGGGCGAGGTGCAGAAGAAGCTCGACATCATCGCCAACGAGGTGCTGATCGAGGCCAATGAATGGGGTGGTCACCTGGCAGCCATGGCCAGCGAGGAGATGGAAGACGTCTACGTCGTGCCCAACCGCTTTCCTCAGGGCGAATACCTGCTGCTGTTCGATCCGCTGGACGGCTCCAGCAACATCGATGTCAACGTCAGCATCGGCACCATCTTCTCGGTGCTCAAGCGCGACGACTCCGGGCGCCCGGTCAGCGAGGCCGATTTCCTTCAATCCGGCCGTCAGCAGGCGGCAGCGGGCTACTGCGTCTACGGACCGCAGACCACGCTGGTGCTCACGGTGGGCGACGGCGTCGCGATGTTCACGCTCGATCGCGAGCAGGGCTCCTGGGTGCTGACGCAAGACGGCGTGCAGATTCCTGAAGACACCCAGGAATTCGCGATCAACATGAGCAACATGCGCCACTGGGCGCCACCGATGCGCCGTTATATCGACGAGTGCCTGGCGGGTACCGAAGGCGCGCGCGGCAAGAACTTCAACATGCGTTGGATTGCGAGCATGGTGGCCGACGTGCACCGCATCCTGACCCGCGGTGGCGTGTTCATCTACCCCTGGGACCAGCGCGAGCCAGGCAAGGCCGGCAAGTTGCGGCTGATGTACGAGGCCAACCCGATGGGCTTCCTCGTCGAGCAAGCCGGCGGCGCAGCCACCAACGGGCAGCAACGCATCCTCGACATCGCGCCCGAGACACTGCATCAGCGCGTCAGCGTGATGCTCGGCTCCAAGAACGAGGTCGAACGTGTCACCCGCTACCACCAGGAGGCGGGCTGGACGGCCTAGCCAGGGGGCTCCCGGCTATACTCGTGGGCTGCGCCGGTGTAGCTCAGTTGGTAGAGCAGCTCATTCGTAATGAGAAGGTCGAGGGTTCGATTCCTTTCTCCGGCACCAAGGAATGACATGGGTTAGCAGGTTAGGAACTGCTAACCCCTTTCTCTTTCTGGCAGCCGATGTAACGGTGGATGTAAGACGATTTCTTGCATCCAGCGCCAAAACGGCTCACGGCTAGCCTATTGCTTCAGTTTGGCCGCAACTTCGACAAAGCAGTCTGTAAACGACTCCACGGCTTCTCTTGAACGTTGACGGGAAGCCGTCCCGTCAGGGTTAATCGTGGTTGAGGCCGTCATCAGGTCTAGCGGGACCAGCAGGTCTACTGACCCGCCCTTGCGTGTCATCCCTAGCGTGACAGACTCTCCCTCCAAAACATCCGCCAGCAACTGGGACACGCTTGTATCCGCTGGCATGACCCACATTCGAAAGCCCGGGGTGTCCGAGTCAGTAGCCACTGCCTTGGTCTTGGCAGTTGTGGCCTTCTTCGACTGAAGGTAGGCAAATGCTGGTGCCTCGACCTTGTCCTGCGCCGCTCCTACGTCCTTCAAACCAGCTTTGAGGGTCAAGAACGCAGATGTCGAGTCACGGACGTAAAAAGTGAAGTTGCCAGCCACTAAGACAAGTTGTCCTTTTCGGTAGACGTTGTCATTGAACGCAACGCGGAAGACCATCGAACAGCCTTCCAGCTCGCCCCGACTTTGCTGGCGTTGGTGCTCAACCTCCATCGTGCCGGCCAAGCCACTTTGCTGGGCAAATGCCGGAACAGCGGCCAACATGCCGAGTAAGAAACGAACGAACATTGCAGCCACCTCTCCACTCTTGATTTCACCGTACACGATAGCGTTGCATGGCAGCGGCCGAACTCAGCACCCGCGAGATTTCACGCAGCACCTCTCGGTGTCCCCCCTTCCACGCATTGCGAGACGCTGCTGCTTTCCCTTCATCGCTTCGCGGGCCGGTTGACTGCTCCCACGGCTTCCACGTCTTGATGCGCTCCGCCTGTTGCCGTCGATGCTCTGGTGTCCGCAAGTAGCTCATGGCTGCCCCCTGATAGTTCGTTCGGCTCAAAAGCGTTTTCTCCCGCATGCGCGCTCGCGGGCGTACTGTTCGGCGCTGTCCCGTTATTCACCTGTTGCTGCCCGCCGTTGTTGATGTTCGCTTGCCGGGCATAGACCACGGGCGGGTTCTTGATGGCGGCCAGCGTTTCGAGCGTCATCCGGCATTGGTTCTGTGCCTTCATCGCCATGCGCATGTACGTGTCCCACTGCTTGAGATATTCCTGATTCGTTGCTCGGCGCGCGAGGCTCGTGAAGATGCCGTCCAAGGTGTGCGCCTGGGCAATCAGCATCCCCTCTGCGCGTCGAAGGTCACCGCCATTCACCGCTTCGACCTGCCTGCCTAATTCAGCGGCAAGCGCGTTCACGTCGTGCGTGTCTTTCTGCCAGTTCTCTAGTACCGCTGCTGCATTGGTCTGAGGCAGTGTGAGCGTTTGCGCTACGGTGGCAGCAACATCGGCGGGAGTGCTGCCCGGCTCGAAGGCGATACGGAACGTAGCGTTTGTGTAGGACGTGCCGCGTGCCGTCCTTGATGCCTTCGGCTTCGTCATTGCGTCCAGTCCTCGCCGTTCGCCCGTCGGTCGGCATCTTGGCCGAACTGAAACAGCAACCCCGCGTCAGCAGCGATAGCCCGCAGCAGGCCCCGCGCCGACTCTGGCAGCGAGTAGCCGGTCGCCACCATGTGCGAAGCGGCCTGTATGCGCATGCAAGCAGCGTCGAAGTCGTCCGCTGTCGATTCATTCATCATGGTTTGATTTCCTTTGATTGTTTTTCAACCTCGCGCAGCACGTCGCGGCAATCGCGAGCCATGAAGGCCACGCCTCCGGCAGCGCGGATGCGCTCCAGAAACAGCACCTGGGCGGGGCGCAGTCGGCCGGTCGGCCCCTTCACCTCCACACCCAAAAGGCGGCCGTCTTTGAGTTGCCCCAAAACGTCGGGACAGCCGGGCCAGCCGAACCGCACAAAGCGGGCACCCATTCGGGCGGCACCGGAGTTCATCCGCTCACACCACGCGACGGCGGAATGCGTGCGCAGGGCTTGCAGTACCTCCAGCAGCGCGGCGGCTTCCTTGCGGTCGAGGATGCGCGGCGTCGATTGCTCCATGCCGAAAAGGTCGGCGCTCATCGGAGGGCCTGCCACTGGGTGCCACCTGAAGCACGCCCACATCGAGGGGCTACCGCTGTGAGTCCAAACACAAGGTTTGCTGTCGCCGCAGCCGCCGTCCTTCCTCCCCTATAGGGGGAGGGGAGGATTTCGGCGTCGAGAGTCTCCGTTTTCGGCGTTTCTGGAGAATTTCGGCGTGAGGTCATGCAGTCCATAACCACCCCTCATTCAGGCCCAACACACCACGCGCAATAAGGCCCGTAATCGCCTCTCTGGCGCGTGATGTCCGCTTGTCGGTGGGACAGGTCAGGCGGCTCGCACCAGCGCTGACAGCGGCCTCCAATTCGATGCAGGGGCGCAGCGGTGGGGCTCCAGGCTTGCCGGTCAATCCACCTTTGAACAGGTCGCGGATGCCTTCATACACAAGGCGCTGATTGCCACCCTGCGGCACCTTCACCTGTCTGACCTCGGTGGCGCTCTCATCACGACACACCACGCACGATGTCACCGGCTCGCCGTCGCTGTCGGGTGCCAGTTCAACCACTCGCAGCTTGAAGGGGTGTGCCTCACCATCGGCACCGTCCTTGGCCTTCGCCACCTTCCATTGCCTGCGGTCGCCGTCGCGTGTCACCTCTACGGCAGCATCCAATGCAGCGAACAGCGATGAATGTCCGCGCAGGCCCTTGGTCGCATCTTTCCCGCTGTGATGAACCGCCACCACTAGGCCACCCGTGAGGCGTTGCAGTTCCTTGGCAGCCTCAAGAATTCGGCCCATGTCTGCCGATGCGTTTTCGTCTGCCTCTGGCGCGGCACGGTTCAAGGTGTCGAGGATGGTGACGGCACCATTGCCAGCGCCACACACGGCAGCGGCCATGTCCGCCACGTCTTGCGGCTCGGTCAGCTTGAAGGGTTGCAGCACTAGGCGCAGGCCATCGGGCAGCTTGCGGCGGTTCGCTTGCTCCCATGCTTCCACGCGCAGCCGAAACCCGGCTTCACCTTCCAAGGCGCAATACACCACGGGTGCGGCGTTCACGCGGTAGCCGAACCATTCGCGGCCCTCGGCAATCGCAGCGGCCATGTCCAGGGTCAGGAATGACTTTCCCGATGAACTGGGGCCGTAGACACTGCCAAGGCCCAGCGCAGGCAGCACACCCCGGACACACCACGCTAGCGGTGGCAGCGCGTGGAGGTCGGCACTGCCCAGCAGCTTGAAGCGCGGTTCGGGCTTTGAGGGTTCACGCGCATTCGAGAGCAGCACTTCGAGCACGTCGTCCCCGTCACGCTGCGCAAGGTCGTTCACGTCTGAATTGACGGGCCAGCCCTCGGGTATCGTCACGTACAGAGCGCCTACTTCGCGGGCGATGGCTTCGGCGTCCTTCTCTTTGCCCACGTCAGGCACCAGCACCAGCCGCGCCGATGCGTCACGCTGGCGCAGTTCGGCGGCAACCCTGCCAACCCGTCCGCAGCCAAAACAAACGACAGCAGCGCGGCCTGTCGCACGCCAGCAGGCCCAAGCTGCCGAGATGCCCTCGCAAAGGTAGGCCGTCCCGCCTTGCTCCAGTTCGCCCACGATGAACACGCCAGCCATCGGCGCGTCCTTGTGGTTTTGCTTGCCGGGCTTGCCCTCTGCCTTCAGCTTTGCAGCAACGTCGGGCGGAGCTATGTACTGCAAGCTCACCGGCTCGGTCTGGCCCAGTGGCACCACCGGCACCACCAACCACCCGGCTCGATAGCCTTGCTTCACTACTCGCAGACCATCGGAGCGGCCTTGCTTGGCGACGATGTACGGATGCGATGCTGTAGCGGTTGCGCAGGCTGCCCATGCGTCGGCAGGGGATAGAGCACGGCGGCCCGCATCGGCCGTCTGGGGCACGCTGACGGGCCGACTAGGCCGGATGTGCCGGTGAGTGCTTTCCGGGCCGTGCTGACCCTTCCAGCCGGCTGCGCGGGCCATGTGAATCAACGTCCCCGCGCCGATGCCGCCCTCCGGCTTGATGCTGCGCCACACGCTGGCAACATCTCGCTCGCTTTTGAAGTTCGGCGCGTTTGCGCTCCAGCTAATGGCGTCGTCTTCCGACAAGCCGGCTGCTTTGCCGGCCATCAGCACTCGCACCCAGCTTTCCCGGTCGGTCCCCGGGTCCAGAAACTGGAGCGCTTCGCGAGCGTCCTGTGAGGTGTACGGGGTGCCGTTACGCATCGGACAGCCTCAAGGTGCGGAGCATCCAAAAGGCCACGGCGGGCGGCAGCCATCCCCAGCAAGCAAGGGTCACGATGAATTGCTTTGTGCGTGTCTTCATCGCGCACCCCGCATCAGTTCGCGGCCCTTAGCGATGGCCTCTTGCGGCAAGCGATAGCGCGAGATGGTGCGGTCGGGCTTGTGCGCTGTCGGCGCCATTTCCGGCAGTGACAGCACCGGCCAGTCGAGGTCCTTGAGTTGCTGAACGGTCGCAGCCAGTCGCCAGGACTGAGTGATGTCCTGCCACTCCGGATGAATGAAGCTCTCACCCTTCAGAAACTCAGCCAGCAGGCGGTCGGCGAGCGTTGCGCGATTAGGCAGCCCAGGCGAAAATTCAGGCGGGTCGATGAACGTCAGTTGCTCACCCAAGGCCCCGGCAGCCGGCAAGTTGTTCGGGGCCTTATTCATGCCGAAACTCCGCACAGTTCGCGGAGCCTTGAAGTGGGCCACATCAGGCGCCCATGCACCCTGAATGCCTTGATTGGTCCCGACTCGTAAACCGCCCAACACCGAAGTGTTTGAGGCTGTCGATTCAGGTGAAATGCGGCAGTCGCGGTATCGACAGCGGCGCGGGTTTCACGGTCGAGGGAG
>LNEY01000002.1 GCA_001464195.1 Burkholderiales bacterium Ga0077547 | reverse complement strand
CCACGATGGGGGTGCGAATCTCATCAACTCATCCGGAAGGGGAAGCCCATGGCCATTCTGTACGTCGGCATCGATCTCGCCAAGAATGTTTTTGCAGTGCACGGGGTGAACGAGTCAGGCAAGCCCGAGCAGGTACGCCCGAGCGTGCCTCGCGCTCGGCTGCACGAGCTGATCGCTGCGCTGCCGCCGTGCGTGATCGGCATGGAGGCGTGCTCCGGCGCGCACCACTGGGCGCGACTGTTCATGGCCCACGGCCACACGGTGCGCCTGATGGCCCCGAAGTTCGTCGCGCCCTACCGGCTTTCGGGCAAGCGCGGCAAGAACGATGCGGCCGATACTGCTGCGATCTGCGAAGCGGTGCAGCGCCCGAACATGCGTTTCGTGCCGGTGAAGACCGAGGCCCAGCAAGCGCAGTTGTGCGTGCACCGTGCCCGCCAGGCGTTCGTCGAAGCACGCACGGCCACCCTCAACCGCATCCGTGGTCTGCTCAGCGAGTTCGGCATCGTGCTGCCGCTGAAGGCCGCCACGGTGCGGCGTGAGGCGGCGCTTCGGCTCGAAGACTTGCCAGGTTTATCGAATCTGGTCATCGGTGACCTGCTCAGCGAGGTGCATCGGCTCGATGACCGGGTCGCTCAGTACGACCGCCACATCGCGCAGATGGCCCGTGAGGACGAGCGGGCTCGGCGGCTGATGCGTCTGGCCGGTGTCGGCGAGACCATGGCCACCGCGCTGGTCTCGATGATCGGCAATGGTCATGAGTTCAAGTGTGGACGTCAGCTCGCTGCCTGGCTGGGGCTGGTGCCAGGGCAGTACAGCTCGGGTGGCAAGGCGCGGCTGGGGCGCATCACGAAGGCCGGTGACCCGTACCTGCGCTCTCTGCTGGTGATGGGGGCGAAGGCCTTGCTGAACACAGCGAAGCTGAAGACGGATGGCATCAGCCGATGGGCAGTGGCGCTGGCCGAGCGCAGGGGGTACTGGCGCGCGGTGGTGGCGATTGCCGCGAAGAACGCGCGCATGGCCTGGGCGGTGCTAGCGCGGGGTGAGCGCTTCACGATGCCCGCCTGAGCAGGCTGACCACCTGACCACGCGCGCTTGAGGAGACGCGCCACAAAGAACGATTTCCACCGCCGCGTGACGGCCAGCGTTGATGAGTTCAAGGTTGGACCTGCGCGGGGAGTGCCTGTTTAGCTCAAGGAGGCAGCGCTTGCTGTCCTCGACTAACGAATGAGGCCCCCGCGCGCGTCTTTCATCAGGGTCCGCAGCACGCAAGCTGCATCAATGACCGTTTGTAGTTTCGCCAGTCCGCACCTTGCTACATAGTCAACGCCTTCGGCACGCGATCGGTATTCAGTCAATGCACTCCATGATGATTCGCTGGCGCGAATCGTCATGGCCTGGCTTTGCTTGACAGCGGGGGAAGCCCTTGTAGTTTGAGGTAAGCGGCTTGCCGTAGGCAAGTCCGCTTGACCGAATGGTTAGGCATGGCTGCCCTCACTCTTGGCAAGAAGCGCTTGCAGTCCGGCGATGAAGGGAGGCAAGTATGTCTGGTCGAGCTCGAACTCAAACTGAAGCTTGCTACCAAACGCGGCGTGAGCCATGGCGAAACCCGCCACTGCAATGGCGCCTCGGCCATTACCGGACAAGACAACGCTCACCTGGGCCTCAAGCGGTGAGAGTTCGGCACTTCCTGCGAGGGACTCGTACAAAGGCGCCAAGCCTTGCAAGAGGCGCTCGAAGTCGGAGCGCTCGAGAAACGCTTGCACCCTGCCGCGGAAACATTGGTCTGCCACCTCGAAGGTGACCTGTGCCCAACCCTCACCGGAGAAGGAGGCGGGGACAGAGATGCGAACGAACTGGGACTGAGATCCAAGGTGCAGTGCGTCCATGCCATGCCTAACTACTAGTTTATGCAGCACGCACTGCTGCTTAACTCTGGGCGTTGCCGTTTAATCAGGTCAATAAAAACCACGGTAAACCTTTGTCAGGTAACGACTATCCAGCCGGCACACGCCGGTTCAACACCATCAAATTCGTGCAAAAGGTGGCGCGTCTCGATGCGACTCTGCCAGCCGCTTCAGGCCGTCGCAACGGTGGGTATTCACCGCCCTGGCCGTCGTCCCTCAGACCGGCGCGCTGTCGATCTGCTGGTAGGCGTCGCGCAGCCACATCTTCAGGCGCTGGCGGTCCATCATGCCCAGGCCGGTGCGTGACTTGTCGGCATCGTGCTGCGCGGCCCAGAAGCTGCTGCTCGACGCATCGATCTTCTGGATGATGCTGTCGCTCAGGTGCTTGATCGACACCACATGGGCGCCGAAGCCCAGCGCGCGATCTTGCTCGCCCGAGTGTTCCAGCATGCTGAAATCGTCGCCGCGCATCTGGTTGCGCACCAGCACGTAGTTGAGGCGCGCGCCGAAGCGGTCGAGCAGCTTCTTCAGCAGATCGACCGAGTCGCGGCCCGAATCCATCACATGCCAGTAGGTGATGGTGAAGCCGGATTCGCCGGCCATGTCGAGCACGCCCGATTCGTCCATCCACTTCACCAGCGGGTCGTGCGTCTGCGCGGCCAGATCGACCAGGATGCGGCGCTCGGGTTGCTCAATGGCCGCCTCGATGATCGAGTCGAGCGCTTCATAGCGGTCGACCAGCACTGGCGATGCAAAGCCTGAGTAAAAGCGCAACAGAGCGCCGTGCGAGCGGTCGGTGTCGAAGCCGAGGAAAGGCAGTTCCTTGTCGATCAGGTACTGCGCCACCAGGCGTGACACCAGCGACTTGCCGACGCCGCCTTTTTCGCCGCCGATGAAATGAATGTGGGCCATGCCGGGTCCTTGAAGAAAGCGTCAGACCGCGAGGCGTTGTTCGATGCGTGCCATCGTCGCCGGCAGCTCCTGCGGCAAATGGTATTCGAGCTGCTTGAACAGCTCTGCATGCAAGACCAGTTCCCGCTTCCAGTCTGCCTTGTCGATGCGGGTGACGCTGTCGAACTGCTCGCGGCTGAAATTCAGGCCGTCCCAGCGCAGGTCGTCGTAGCGTGGGCTGACGCCGAACACGTTGTCTTCGCCGCCCGCTTTGCCGTCGACGCGGCCGAGCATCCATTCGAGCGCACGCATGTTGTCGCCGTAACCGGGCCAGGCGAACTTGCCATCGGCGCCCTTGCGGAACCAGTTGACGCAGAAGATCAGCGGCAGCGTGGCGCCGCTGGCCGACAACTTGTTGCCGATGTTGAGCCAGTGCTGGAAGTGATCGGCCATGTTGTAGCCGGCAAACGGCAGCATCGCGAACGGGTCGCGCCGCACAACGCCCTGCTGGCCGGCTGCGGCCGCGGTGGTTTCGCTGCCCATGGTCGCGGCCATGTAGACACCTTCGACCCAGCTGCGCGCCTGCGTCACCAGCGGCACGGTGGTCGAGCGGCGGCCACCGAAGATGAAGGCGTCGATCGGCACGCCAGCGGCGTTGTCCCATTGCGGATCGAGCACCGGGTTGTTGCCTGCGGCCACGGTGAAGCGCGCGTTCGGGTGGGCCGCGGGCCGGGGCTTGCCGTCCACCGCGTTTTCTTTCGCGATTGCCGGTGTCCAGTCACGGCCTTGCCAGTCGATCAGATGCGCAGGCGGGGTGTCGGTCATGCCTTCCCACCACACATCGCCATCGTCGGTCAGCGCGACGTTGGTGAACACCACATCGGACTTCAATGAGTCCATGCAGTTGGGGTTGGTTTGGTGGTTGGTGCCCGGGGCCACGCCGAAGTAGCCGGCTTCCGGGTTGATGGCATAGAGCCGGCCATCGGCTCCCGGCTTGATCCACGCGATGTCGTCGCCGATGGTGGTGACCTTCCAGCCCGTGTAGCCCTGCGGCGGCACCATCATCGAGAAGTTGGTCTTGCCGCAGGCGCTCGGGAAGGCTGCGGCCACGTGGTACTTCTTGCCCGCCGGGTTGGTCACGCCCAGGATCAGCATGTGCTCGGCCAGCCAGCCCTGGTCACGCCCCATGGTGGAGGCGATGCGCAGCGCAAAGCACTTCTTGCCCAGCAGCGCATTGCCGCCGTAGCCCGAGCCGTAGCTCCAGATTTCGCGCGTCTCGGGGTAGTGAACGATGTACTTCGTGGTGTTGCACGGCCAGGGCACGTCTTTCTGGCCGGCGGCCAGCGGTGCGCCGACGGTGTGCACGCAGGGCACGAATTCGCCGTCGGTGCCCAGCAGGTCGATCACGGCACGGCCCATGCGCGTCATGGTGCGCATGCTCACGGCCACATAAGGGCTGTCGGTCAGCTCGACGCCGATGTGCGAGATGTGCGACCCGAGCGGGCCCATGGAAAACGGCACCACATACAGCGTGCGACCCTTCATCGCGCCGCGGAACAACGCGGGCGTTCCATCGGAACGACCGGTCTGCAGCAGCGCGCGCATCTCGGCCGGCGCCATCCAGTTGTTGGTGGGGCCGGCGTCTTCCTTGCGCGGGCTGCAGATGTAGGTGCGGTCCTCGACGCGGGCCACATCGCTGGGGTCGCTGGTGGCCAGGTAGCTGCGGGGGCGCAGCTCGGGGTTGAGCTTTTTCATGGTGCCAGCGGCCACCAGCTGCTCGCAGAGCCGGTCGTACTCGGCTTGCGAGCCGTCGCACCAGTAGACATCGGCCGCGTCGGTCAGCGCCGCGATCTCGTCCACCCACGCTTTCAGGCGGAGGTGCACCAGGTGGGCAGGTGCGTTGCGGTGCGGCCGGGTCGTGGGGGTGGGTGTTGGTGACATGTGGGGAGGGACATGCTGCGAGGAAGGGCACTGATTGTGGCTGCGAATGTCACCGCCGTGTCATGTGGCGACGGCGCCGGGCTTCTGGGCATCGACCATGAAGCTGGTGGCGGTGCGCACGGCACTGGCCGGATCGTTCACGTCGTCAACCACCCTCAGCGCCGCTTGCAGCTGTTTGGCGTCCAGGGTGAACAACATGCAGCCGCGCTGATCGCTGCGACTCCAGTGGATGTGCGGGTTGAACGGGCGCGACGCGTCGATGCGGTCTTGCGGCAGTCCGCTGCTGGCGATCGAGCTGCCGCAGAACTCGGTGGCGACGGTGGGTGCGTCGGGGCGGTCGAAGTCGGCTTTCAGGTCGGCCACCACATGGGCATGCACATCACCCCCGAGCACCACAACCCCTGGCGCCTGACGTGCCGCCACGGTACCGAGCAGCCGGTTGCGCGATGCGGCGTAGCCGTCCCAGCCGTCGGTCCAGTAGGTGGCGCCCACGCCCGCGGCTGCGCTGGGATCGCTCCAGGCGTGGCGGGCCATCAGCGTTTGCTGGGCCACCAGATTCCACGGCCGGCGCAGGTCCCAGCCGCTGGCCAGCCAGCGTTCCTGTTCGGCGCCGAGCAGGCTGCGCCGTGGGTCGTGCAAGGCAGGACAGTCTTGTAACGCCACGGTGTTCGAGCCACCGCGGCCCGCCCGTGGGCAGGCTTGCGGATCGCGGTACTGGCGGTTGTCGAGCAGGTGGATGCGGGCCAGCGTGCCCCAGTCCAGCCGCCCGGTGATGGGCATCGTGGCACCACGCACGCCCAGCCGTGGCCGGGCCGCCTTCGGGAACGGCAGATGTTCCCAGTAGGCCTGGTAGGCCGCCGCGCGGCGCGTCGTGAAATCGGCATCCAGGTGCTGGCTCTGCAGCCCGGCGTAGTCGTTCTCTACCTCGTGGTCGTCCCACACCATCAGCCACGGCGCGCTGGCATGGGCGGCCTGCAGGTGGGCATCGCGCTTGTAGGTGGCGTAGCGGGCGCGGTAATCGGCCAGGGTGCGTGCCACGCCGCCGTCGTGGTGTCGAGGTCCGCCGGGGCGCGACGCCGATTCGTAGATGTAGTCGCCGAGAAACATCACCAGATCGAGCGACTGTTCTGCCACATCACGCCAGGCGGCGTAGTGGCCCGATTCATAACGCTGGCAGCTCGCAATCGCGAAGCGCAGCGGGTCGGCCGCTCCCGTGGCGGCAACGGCCGACGGTGCGGTGCGCGTGCGGCCCGCCATGCTGCGGTCGCCGAGTGCCTGGAAGCGATACCAGTACCAGCGTCCCGGCTGCAAGCCGCGCGGTTCGGCGTGCACGCTGTGTGCCCAACTGGCCTGCGCCGTTTCGGTCCCGCGGGCGGCGATGCGCCGAAACGCCTCGTCGTGCGCCACCTCCCAACGCACCTCGACCTGATCGGGAAGATCGTCCCCCGTCAGCCGCGTCCACAGCACCACGCTGTCGGTCTGCGGGTGGCCGGAGGCGATGCCGAGGTCGAAGCGCGGGACCTCAGCGCGCGTCGCTGGTGATGCAAGCACCGCCGGCGCGCCGAATGCGGTGCGCCAGCCGAGTGAAGTACAGCCCAGTGCCGCGGCGCCGCAGGTGGCGCTCACGAACTGGCGTCGGGTCGGCAACATGGTGGGCTCGCGTTGGAAGTGACGGGAATGTATACGGCGGCAGCTCCCGTTGTAGCTGCTGGTCTTGACACACGGCTGTCAACGAGCGCCGTCAGCATCCGTCGCAGATCGGTTGCACAGCCGTGTTCTTGTCTTGATCTGACAGGGGCGCCGCGCGTGACCACGGTCGTCTGCCAGTTGCCAGGGCATTTCTGCCTCAGCAGTCTTCCACCACTTTCACCTGAGGCACTCAAAGTGAAATTCTCCAAAACGCTTCTGACCAGCGCGCTGTCGCTCGCCATCTCCTTCACCGCCAGTTCGGCGCATGCCAATAGCTCGGCTTCTGCGTTCTTGTCGTTCTCGGTGTTGTCCACGGGCGGCTTCGCCTGGTCGGTCGATCCTGAGCTGGCATCGTCGGCCAGCAGCGACATCGTTGCCGCTGACTTGACCGGCTATGAAGAAGCGGCCGGGGTGTTCAACCCGGCCTATGGCCCCGCCAGCATAGGCAACGACTTCGCGATTGGCACGGCGGTGCCATCGACCGCGGCCGTCAGCACCGGCACGACCACGGTCGCCAATGCGCAGACGTTCACCGGCCCGTCGCAAGTCTTCAGCAGCCTTTCTGCTTTCGCGCTGGTGCCGACTTCGGGCACCTCCTCGGCGACGGCGTTCAGCCGCTCGTACTTCACGCTCGATGCCGGCGCATCGGTCACCTTCCAGGGCGCACTGTTCCTGACCGCGGTGGGCAGCAACCCGGCCTTCCCCGCCAATTACAGCGTCGGCGAGTTCTACGGCTTCGCGACCGGCCTGCTCGAAGTCAGCGGGGGCGGCCTGGTTGAGAACACGGTTGGCGGCCCCGACGCGACGGGCTTGGTCGGCAACTACAACCTGAGTGATGCCGACCTGATCACCCTGAGCTACACCAACACCACCAACGCTGCCATCACCACCTACCTCGACAGCGGCGTCAGCGTGTACTCCGCCTCGGCGCTGGCACCCGTCCCCGAGCCCAGTACCTACGCGATGTTGCTCGCCGGCCTCTGCGCGCTGGGCTTCGTTGCCGCCCGCCGCCAATCGAACGATTGAAGCGGCCATCCATCGACCGCCCCACACACCCTTACCCCAGGACACGACATGGACATGAACCCCAACACCCCCATTCAACTCGCCGACCCCGACGACCAGGACAACAACCCGAGCACGACCACCCACTTCAATGAACTCGTCGCCGCTCGTCTGAGCCGTCGCCAGGTCATCAAGAGCGGTGTCGGCGCGATGGCGGTGGCCGGCCTCGGCTCGCTGGCCTTGAGCAGCGAAGAGGCGCAGGCGAACCCGCCGGGCCGCGCCCGCTCGACACTGGTGCTCGATTTCGAGCCGGTCGCCAAGTCGATCGCCGACGGCGTGCAAGTGGCTGCCGGTTACACCGCCACCGTGATCTACGCCACCGGCGACTCGCTCGACCCCTTGGTGCCCGCCTATGCCGGCGATGGCAGCGAGACCAACTATGCCCGCCGCGCAGGTGACCACCACGACGGCATGAACTACTTCGGTCTGCACCCGACGGTCGACGTGCGCGACCCGAATGGCAACCAGCGCGGTTTGCTCGCGGTGAACCACGAAAACATCACCGGCACGGCGCAGTTCCTGCATCCGCAAGGCGAGACGAACCTCAGCACATCGGCGGGCCCGCGCCCTGAAGCCGAAGTCATCAAGGAGATCGATGCGCACGGCGTTTCGGTGGTCGAAGTTCGCAAGGTCGGTGGTCAGTTCGCCACCCACAAGCCCTCGCGCTACAACCACCGCGTGACCGGCCGCACCCTGATGGACATCGCCGGCCCGGCGCGTGCCTCCAGCTACGTGAAGACGAAGTTCTCGCCCACGGGCGTGATCTGCCGCGGCACCCTGAACAACTGCGGTAACGGCGTCACGCCCTGGGGCACCTACCTCGCCTGTGAAGAAAACTGGGCCGGGTACTTTGTTCGCAACGCGGGTGACGACCTGAACCGTCCGCAGCGCGAGAACACCCAGCTGCTGCGCAATGGCATGCGCCCGGGCACGGCGGGCTTTGCCTCACGCCGCTGGTCGAGCGTGGTCCCTGCCGACCCGACCTCCACCGAGTACTCACGGTTCAACATCAGCGTGACGGGTGCCACCGCCACCGACGACTTCCGCAACGAGCACAACACCTTTGGCTACATGGTCGAGATCGACCCCTACAGCCCGCTGTCGCGCCCGAAGAAGCGCACCGCGATGGGTCGCCGCGCCAACGAAGGCGCCTGGAGCAGCCTGCCCAAGCCGGGCCGTCCGCTGGCTTTCTACATCGGTTGCGATTCGCAAAACGAGTACGTCTACAAGTACGTCACTGCAGAAAAGTGGAACCCGGTCGACGCCCGCCGTGGCGGCCTGGCGGTGGGTGACAAGTACCTGGATCGCGGCACCATCTACGCGGCGGTCTTCAACGCCGACGGCACCGGAGTGTGGGAACCCCTGACGTTGGCCAACCCGAAGATTCAAGCCGGTGTCCCGGTCTCGGCGCAAAACCCAGAGGGCTACCAGTTTGCAGATTTGGCCGACATCTGCGTCAACACCCGTCTGGCCGGTGGTGCCGTGGGCGCCACGCGCATGGACCGTCCCGAGTGGACGGCGGTGAACCCGGCCAATGGTGAGATCTACATCACCATGACCGAGAACCCGAACCGGGGCAACACGGGCGTGAGCGGCAACAACGTGCCGAACCCACCGCTGGATGCCTCGAACCCCCGCTACTGGGCCGACCCCAAGGGCGCGACCAGCCAGGGCGCAGCGGTGGCCAACCAGCGCGGCAACGTCAATGGCCACATCGTGCGCATCCGTGAAGATCGTGACGATGCGGGTGCGCTGACCTTCCGCTGGGACATCTTCCTCTTCGGCGCGCAAGCCGCCGCCGATGCAGGCTTCGACGATGTCAACTACCAGGCCAACGTCAACCTGTCGGGCCTGTCAGCCAACAACGACCTGTCCAAGCCGGATGGTTGCTGGTTCAGCGCGGTCACCGGGATCCTGTACATCCAGACCGACGACAACACGCTGACCGACCAGAGCAATGCCATGCTGCTCGCGGCCATCCCCGGCCGCTACGGTGATGGCGGTGCGGTCGATGTGGTGAACCTGGCCAATGGCAGCCCCGACGCCGCCGTTCGCGCCGCGGGCTTGCCGGTGACCCAGCGCACCTACGCCGGTCGCAAGATGACCGATGCCACTCTGAAACGTCTGTTCGTCGGCCCGCTCGGTGCCGAGATCACCGGCCTGACCGAGTCGCCGGACGGCAAGGCACTGTTCATCAATGTGCAGCACCCGGGCGAGAACACCGGCCGCGCCGGTGCCGTGCCCGCGACGGTCGCGCTCACGCCCACCACCCTGAATGGCCCGTTCGAGAGCAACTGGCCAGGCAATGCGGGCTACGGTCCAGGCGGCGCATCGGCGCGACCACGGTCGGCCACGGTGATGATCACGCGCAACGACGGCGGTGTGATCGGTTTCGATCCGACCAAGCCGATGGTCGTGAACCAGGCGTAGCCGTTCAGGCCGGCCCTTCGGGGTCGGCCTTTTGTTCTAGCCGCGCCCGATGTAGGGCATGGTGGTCGCCACGATCGTCATGAACTGCACGTTGGCCGACAGCGGCAAGCTCGCCATGTGCACGACCGCGGCAGCGACATGTGCCACGTCCATTCGCGGTTCAGCCATCAGGCTGCCGTTGGCCTGCAGGATGCCGGCCGCCATCGGTTCGGTCATTTCGGTGGCGGCATTGCCGATGTCGATCTGGCCACAGGCGATGTCGTGCGCTCGGCAGTCCAGCGAGGTGGCTTTTGTCAAACCCGTGATGGCGTGCTTCGCGGCGGTGTACGGGGCCGTGAGCGGCCGCGGCGCCTGGGCAGAGATCGAGCCGTTGTTGATGATGCGACCCCCACGTGGCGTCTGCGCTTTCATCATCCGGATGGCCTGTTGCGTGCAGAGGAACGCCCCGGTGAGGTTGATATCGACCACGGCCTTCCATTGGTCGATCGTCAGATCTTCCATGGGCACCGCCGGTGCGCCGACGCCCGCGTTGTTGAACAGCAGATCGAGTCGCCCGTAGTCGTCACGGATGCGATCGAAGAGGGCCGCGACCGAGACCGGATCGGCCACATCGGTCGGGACCGCAAGCGCATGCGCGGCGTGGACCCCCGCAGCATGCACCGCATCGTGCAGCGTTGCCGCACGCCGGCCGGCCAGCACCACGGTGTAACCCGCCTCGAGCAAGGCCAGCGCGCAGGCGCGTCCGATGCCACTGCCTGCGCCGGTGACCACCGCGATGCGCGGGGCCTGAACCGTTGAATCAGCCACCTCAGGACGCCGGGGGAACGTCGGTACCGACTTCAGCCGCCGCTTGCCCCTCGAAGCAGTCGCTGAAGGTGAAGTACAGGGAGGCGTAGAACACCGTCGAGAACATCAGGCCCCCGGCCATGGCTGCGATCGGCACCAGCTTGGCGGCGCCGAGCAGCAGAAAAACGCTGTTGATCAGGACGGCGAACAGCACGATCACCCCGGACCACGTCAGCGCATAGACGGCAAACGCTCCCTTGTTGCGCCAGCAGGCGATCGTGCTGGAAAAAAGTGCCTGCGCAGGGCTCTGGCCTTCCCAGTGCACCAGTGCGGGTGCATGCCAGAACGGCAGGGCCAGGCAGCTGGCGAGGAACAGGCGCAGCAGCATGCCCGTCGAGAGCCGGGGGTCGGCGAGCAACACTTCGAGCCGCTCGGTGTCGGCCGTCTGGCTGGTCATGGCTTCCTGCAAGGCATTGAAGGTGCCGCCATCTGCCCAATCGCTGAACCACATGATGAACAGGCTGCCCGCCGCGTAGATCAGGCCCAGCTTCAGCATCATGATCGCCTGGGGTCGCCGATCCCGGATCGGCTCGATGAACACGTTGACCAACGGCGTCTGACCCGCCAGCACACCCTTGGTGGCGATCATGAAGCCCTGCGACACCAAGGGCAGTGCTGCCAGCATCAGCAGTGCGCCCAGAAGCGGGACCAGCAACAGCAGCAGCGCGCCGAACAGGAAAGCGGCGAACAGTGCGGAATACGCCAGAGGCTTCGCGAAAAACACGCGAAACCCGCTGCGCACCCACAACACACCGCGGCCAGCAGGAACGGTCAGTAATTTCATCGGGTGTCCGGCGCGGCGGCTCGTGGTGGGGCCGGTGGCAACGACGGCCGCCACGGGTTCGCCGAGCGCTGCTGCAGCACACGCTCGAAGTGGGTGGGGTCGTGGGCGGTCAGCATCGTCGCGTCGCGCGGCAGGTGCAGATCCCACAGGCGAGAAATCCAGAAGCGCAGGGCGGCGCCACGCAGAAACGCCGGGAACAGGCGCTGCTCGTCGCCGCTGAGCGGGCGCACCGCGTGGTAAGCCGTGACCAGTGCCGATGCGCGGTCTTCGTCGAGGCGGCCGCTGTCCAGGTCGATGCACCAATCGTTCACGCACACCGCGATGTCGAAGATGAAGGTGTCGATGCCGGCGAAATAGAAATCGAACAGGCCGCTGAGCCGGTCACCGGCCTGTTCGTCGCTGTCGTCGAACATCACGTTGTCGCGGAACAGGTCGGCGTGGATCGGGCCGCGCGGCAACTGGGCGTAGGCCAGTGAAACGGCCAGCCGCTCCTGGAAGCCCAGTTCGGATTCGATGAAACCGCGTTGCGTATCCGTCAGGAACGGCATCACCTCCGGCACCGTGTCGATCCACCAATAGAGCCCGCGCAGATTGGGTTGCTGGAGCTCGAAACCCGCGCCGGCCAGGTGCATGCGGGCGAGCATGTCACCGACTTGCTGGCAGTGGCCGGCATCGGGCGCCAGGCGGCTGCTGCCCCGGAGGCGATCGACCACGGCAGCGGGCTTGCCGCACAAGGTGTGGAGGATGTCGCCCTGAGCGTTGGCGCACGGGTCGGGCACCGGGATGCCGCCCTGGGCCAGGTGTTTCATCAGCCGCAGGTAGAACGGAAGTTGGTCCGCCGTCAGACGCTCGAACAGCGTCAGCACGTAGCGGCCCTGGTTGGTGTCGGCAAAGTAGTTGGTGTTCTCGATGCCGCCCGCACAGCCTTCGAGCACCGTCAGTTGGCCGATGTCCAGGCGCGAGACGAGTTCAGCGGCCGCGTCGAACGGCACTTCGGTGTAGACGGCCATCGCAGCAGGAACGGGAAGAGGAGTGGGGCAATCCGGAAAACAGCGCGCTCAGAACGACATCACGGGCCAGACCCGCTTGCCGACGGCGCCATTGGAACCACGCGCGCCCTGGCTGATGTCAGCGCCGGTTCCGGGGGGGATGATCTCGTAAGCCGGGGCGGCCTTGGGCTTCACGACGATGCGCTTGGAGCGGCCGCGCACCTTCAGTTCGTCGATGCGCGCGCCGTCGTCCTCCACCACCGTTTCCTGGACGCCGGGCTCCGAGCTGAGGCCGCTTTGAGCCTGGGGCTCTGGGGGCAATACGGCAGGTGTCGGCTCGGTCGGGGTCGGTGCCGCCACGGGGGGCGGGGCGGGCAGCTTGCTCAGATCCGGCGGGGGCGGAACCGCGCCCGCGGCCTGCACGGGCTCGCTCGCCGACAGGGCCAGCGCGCAGCAGAGGCTGCCAAGAACGGTGAGTGCACTCAGTCGGATGCTCATCGATTCATTTTAGGCATCCCGCTGGGCCGTGCCAGCACAATGGCCGGATGAGTTCAGTGCCTGCCCCTGTTTCCCGTGTGATGTTGCTGGTCGATGGATCCAGCTACCTGTACCGCGCGTACCACGCGCTGCCCGATCTGCGCGGCCCGGAGGGCGTGCCTACCGGGGCGATCCACGGCATGGTGGCGATGCTGCAGCGCGCGCTGAAGGACGTGAACCCCGAACACGCCGTGTGTGTGTTCGATGCCAAGGGACCCACCTTCCGCGACGAGTGGTACCCCGCCTACAAGGCGCACCGCAGCCCGATGCCTGAGCCGCTGGTGCAGCAGATCGAGCCGATCCACGAGGTCGTGCGCCTGCTGGGCTGGCCGGTGCTGGTGGTGCCCGGCATCGAGGCCGACGACGCGATCGGCACATTGGCGCGGGTGGCGGCCGAGTCAGGGCATCAGGTCGTGATCTCCACTGGCGACAAGGATCTGGCGCAACTGGTCAACGAGCGGGTCACGCTGATCAACACGATGAGCAACGAGCGGCTCGACGTGGCTGGGGTCAGCGCCAAGTTTGGTGTACCGCCCGAGCGCATCGTGGACTACCTGACGCTGATGGGCGACACGGTGGACAACGTGCCCGGTGTCGAGAAGGTCGGCCCGAAGACCGCCGCCAAGTGGATCGCCGAACACGGTTCGCTGCAGGGTGTGGTCGCAGCCGCCGACAGCATCAAGGGCGCCGCCGGCGAGAACCTGCGGCGGGCGCTCGATTGGTTGCCGATGGCGCAGCGCCTGGTTACGGTGCGGCTCGATTGCGATCTGGCCGGGCATGTGGCAGGCTGGCCGGGACTCGATGCGCTGGCCTTGCAGCCGGCCGATCGCGAGGCCTTGCGCGCTTTCTATGCGCGCTACGGCTTCAAGACCTGGCTGCGCGAGATCGAGGCGTCGTTGGGCGTTGCCGAGGCTGCCACGTCGGCCGTGGCGCCCCGCAAGCGTGCGGCACGGGCATCGTCCGGCGAGCCCGACCTGTTCAGCGTCGATGCGGATATCGGCAAGGTGGATGCCGTGCCGGTGTCTACCGACCCGGTCGAGCACCACTACGACACCGTGTTGACGCGCGACGCGCTCGATGCCTGGGTTGCGAAGATTGGAGCCGCTTCGCGCGCGGGCCAGGTCACTGCGCTCGACACCGAGACCGATTCGCTCGATGCGATGAAGGCGCAGCTGGTCGGCATCTCGCTGAGCGTGACACCCGGCGAAGCGGCCTACATCCCGCTGCGGCACGACTATGCCGATGCGCCCGAGCAATTGCTGGTGGTCGAGGTGCTCGCGCGCCTGAAGCCGTGGCTGGAAGACGAGGCAGCGCCCAAGCTGGGGCAGAACATCAAGTACGACACCCATGTGCTGCAGAACGCCGGGATCCAGGTGCGCGGCTATGTGCACGACACCATGCTGCAGAGCTATGTGCTCGAAGCGCACAAGCCGCACAGCCTCGAAAGCCTGGCGCAGCGCCACCTGGGCCGCCAAGGGCTGAGCTACGAAGACCTGTGCGGCAAGGGCGCGCACCAGATTCCGTTCAGCCAAGTCGATATCGCGAAGGCGGCCGAGTACGCCAGCGAAGACAGTGACATGACGCTGGACGTGCACCGCACGCTGTGGCCGCAGATCGAGGCCGAGGTGGGCCTGCGCGACGTGTATGCGCGCATCGAGCTGCCCACCGCGCTGCTGCTGCAACGCATCGAGCGCACGGGTGTGCTGATCGACCCGGCACGCCTCGCGGCGCAGAGCCAGCAGCTGGGTGAACGCATGGTGGCGCTCGAAGCCGAAGCGTACGAACTGGCCGGCCAGCCTTTCAACATGGGCAGCCCGAAGCAGATCGGCGAGATCTTGTTCACCAAACTCGGCCTGCCCATCAAGAAGAAGACCGCCACTGGCGCTCCCAGCACCGACGAAGAAGTGCTGGCCGAGCTGGCAGCCGACTACCCGCTGCCCGCGCGGCTGCTCGAACACCGCAGCCTGGCCAAGCTGAAGGGCACCTACACCGACAAGCTGCCGCTGATGATCAACCCGCACACCGGCCGCGTGCACACCAACTACGCGCAAGCGGTGGCCGTGACCGGCCGGCTGGCCAGCAACGAGCCCAACCTGCAGAACATCCCGATCCGCACGGCCGAAGGCCGCAAGGTGCGCGAGGCCTTCATCGCGCCGGCAGGCCATGTGATCCTGAGTGCCGACTACTCGCAGATCGAGCTGCGCATCATGGCCCACATCAGCGAGGACCCGGGCCTCTTGAAAGCCTTCGCCGAGGGCATGGACGTGCACCGCGCGACTGCGAGCGAGGTGTTCGCGATCGACCCGGCATCGGTCACCTCCGAGCAGCGGCGCTATGCGAAGACGATCAACTTCGGCCTGATCTACGGCATGGGCGCGTTCGGGCTGGCGCAGAGCCTGGGCATCGAGCGCAACGCCGCAGCCCTGTACATCGAGCGCTACTTCCATCGCTTCGCCGGCGTCAAGCGCTACATGGACGACACGCGGGCCTCGGCAAAGGACAAAGGCTACGTCGAGACGCTGTTCGGCCGCCGTATCTACCTGCCCGAGATCAACGGCGGCAACGGCCCGCGCAAGGCCGGCGCCGAACGACAGGCGATCAACGCGCCGATGCAGGGTACGGCGGCCGACCTGATCAAGCTGGCGATGCTGGCGGTGCAGAAGCTGCTGGACGCGGAAGCCCGTGCCACCCGCATCGTGATGCAGGTGCACGACGAACTGGTGTTCGAGGTGCCCGAGGCCGAACTGGCCTGGGCGCGCGAAGCGATTCCCCGCGCGATGGCGTCCGTCGCTGCCTTGAAGGTGCCGTTGCTGGCCGAGGTGGGTGTGGGGTCGAATTGGGATGAGGCACACTGAGATATATGATGATCGTCATATGTGCCGATACACTCTCCTCATGGACGCCGCCCCCAGCCGCAAGCAAGTGACCCACGAGCGCATCGTCGCCACGGCGGCGCGAGCGATCCGTCGCGGCGGCTTTCATGGGGTGGGTGTTGCCGACATCATGAAAGAGGCGGGGCTCACGCACGGCGGCTTCTATGCCCATTTCGCTTCGCGCAACGCGCTGCTGACCGAGGCACTCGAACGCGCCGGCCAGGAGGGCGTGGCGCGCGTCGCGAAAGAGGTCGAGGCACGGCGCGAGCAGGGTGCCAGTGCGTTCCGTGCGCTGGTCGAAGGCTATCTGGCCGAACGCCATCTCAGCGCATCCGACAAGATGTGTGCCGTCGCCGCGCTGGCGTCGGAGATTCCTCGGCAGTCGCCCGGCGTGCGCGAGGCCGCAGCAGAGCGTGTGCGCGGCCTGATCGCGATGGTGGCGCAAAGCCTTCCGGCCGATGTCCCGGCATCGAACGCGCCGCTTATCGCTAGCCAATTGGTTGGCGCGCTGCAACTGTCCCGAGCGCTGGGCGACAACGCCGAAGGCAAGGCACTGCTGGCCGCCACGCGCGACGTGCTGCTCGCGCAATTCGATCGAACGGCGCCATGAAGCCGAATCGAGGTGTTCGCCGCCAAGACACTGATTTCTGCGCTCGGAAGTATGGCGTTCACCGTGTTTCCGGATCGCTCACCATCGCTGCATTGCAGCACCACCCTGAGGACCCTCACCATGAAGCTCCATGATGCAACCGTACTGATCACCGGCGCCAACCGCGGCATCGGCCTCGCGTTTGCCCGGGCTGCCTTGGCGCGCGGTGCGCGCAAGGTCTACGCCGGGGCGCGCAACCCTGCCAGCATCACGCTGCCCGGTGTCGAAGCCCTCCAGCTCGACGTCACCAAGCCGGAAGATGTGGCCGCGGCCGCGCGGCGCTGTGGTGACGTGACGCTGCTGATCAACAACGCTGGCATCGCCGTCCTGGGGGACTTCATGGCAGCCGATGCCATCGACTCGGCGCGCGCGCACATGGAAACCAACTTCTTTGGCCCGCTGCGCCTGTCCCAGGCCTTCGCGCCGGTGCTCGCACGTCACGGCGGAGGCGCCATCGTCAATGTGCTGTCGGTGGCGAGCTGGATCTGCGTGCCAATGATCGGCGTCTACAGCGCCAGCAAGTCGGCAGCCTGGTCGATGACCAACGGCTTGCGTCGTGAGTTGCGCTCTCAGCACACGCAGGTGCTGGGTCTGCACATGGGCTATATCGACACCGACATGACCCATGGCTTCGAAGTGGAAAAAATGTCGCCCGACGAGCTGGTGCGCCGCACGCTGGACGCACTGGAAGCCGGTGCGGAAGAAGTGCTGGCAGACGACATGACTCGGCAAGTCAAGCAAGGGCTGTCGGCCGAGCCGGGCGTGTACCAGGCCTGATCGCGCAGCTGACGCGGATATCGTCATGACGGCGCCTGTGACCCTCGGCATCCCACAGGTGGCTCATGCTCCGTCCGTTGCGTCTGGTCCGTGGTGGAATCTGAACAGCGTCGCAGCCAGCGATCGCACCGACGCCTGGCAACAGGTGCTCAGCGACCACTACCGCGACTGGCAGGTGCCGAGCCGCTTGCCGACGGACTTCCAAGCGCAGATCCAGCGCCGCGAGCTCGACGGCATCGGCTGGGTCGATTGCGTCTGCGACCCGTGTATCGGCCAGCGAACGCCACAGCAGCTGCGCCACGAGGGGGAGAGTGTCGTGGGCGTGCAGTTCGTCATGGAAGGCCGCGAGCGTTTCAACACCACCCGTGGCCAGCTGGAACTCCAGCGTGGCGACATGGTGGTGTGGACGACTGATCAGGCGATCGATTTCGAGGTGATGGACCGGCTGCGCAAGCTGACCTTGATCATCCCGTGGTCGAGGCTACGCCAGCATCTGCCGGAACGTCAGCACCTGCCGGCAGGCGGCAAGCTTGAAGCGCGCTCGGGTGCTGGCTCGCTGCTGGCGGCGCACCTGTTGGCGCTGTCGGGTCAGATCGATGCGCTCGATATCGGCATGTGCCACGCCGTCAACCGCTGGACGCTCGATCTGCTGGCCGCTGCGCTGACCCCAGAGCCGTCGGTCGGCCGTCGCGCGAGCAGTGTCGCGATGCTGCGGCAGGTGCAGATGCAGGCGATGAAAAACCTGCACGATCACGATCTGACGCCGGTACGGATCGCTGCCGCGCACCGGATGTCGCTGCGCCATCTGCACTTGCTGTTTCAGCGTGGCGGCCTGACGGTGTCGGGCTGGATCCAGGACCAGCGCCTGCAGCGATGCCGGGACGCGTTGCTAGACCCCGCGTACCGGCATCACCACATCGGCGAGATTGCCTACCGCTGGGGCTTCGTGTCGGCGCCGCATTTCAGCCGCGCCTTCAAGAACAAGTTCGGGCTGTCACCGCGCGAACTTCGCGCGGCGGCCTCGATCAGCCCGCGTACGCCCGCTGTGCTTCGTCCCAGGTGACCACCGCGATCGGCGTGCCGTCTGGGTCGATGAACGCCAGCGGGCCGAGAAAGGTCATGTAGAACTCGCTGTCGACAGGGAACTGTGTCTGGTCGTGACGGGCGTTGGCGGACTCATATCCATAGGCGGGCGCGAGCACCGTGTCACCGCCGTGCTCGCTGCCACCACGCACATCCATGCGTCCTTTCGTCAGCAGGTATTCGCCCGGCCCGACGTGAAAGTGCGGGTTGAACGACGACCCGGCCGGGCAATCAAAAATGGCCGTCCACGCGCCCATTTCGGGCGACGCGTGCAGCATCTTCCAGCGGATGCCGCCGCTCGACAGCGTGGGTGGAAATTCTTTCCACGCCAGATCGCTGAGATGAATCGCTTCTTCCTTTACTTTCGGTTTGATGTGCACCGCTGGGTCTCCTTGCCGGGTCGACGCCTCGCGAATGTGCGACGCGTCGACGTGGCATCTATCGGTTGGTGGGATTCAGATTGGCTCCGCGATCACCTCGATGCGCGGTCGCTCGGCAATGGCACGGCCCATCGCTTCGACGCGCCGCTTGTCAAGGCCGAGATGGCCCGCTGTGAACACCGTCGTCCACGTGGTGCCGTCGATGCTCCAGCAACCGCTCGGGATTTCCTCGATGACGCAAAACACCCGCGCGCCGCTGCCGTCTCCTGGGGTGCCGTCGGCTGCAAGGACCGCATCGGTCAGCTCGCGCGCCAGGCCGTCAATGCGCTTCTGGTCCATGAAGCCAGCCATCACGCGAACGTTGATTCGGTAGACGTTCTGCGTCAGCGGACGTCCGCCGACGCTGACGCTTTGCCGTGGGCGCTCGTCGAGGTAGACCCAGGCGACGGTCGCGTTGGACGCGGTCGCTTCGATGGCTTCCCATCGCAGCGCGGTCGACCACAGCGTGGCCTCCAAGGTCTTCAGTGCGTCGACGCCCAGGGCGCCTTTTGGGTAGGTGATGTCGATCAATGGCATGGTGGTCTCCGGTGTGTTGATGGCCGCTGTAGGCCGCACGGTCAGGGTGCTGATCCGTCACACCATGCTAGGCAGCCAGGTGCGCGCGCAGTGGCCTGAGCGCGCAAGATCACTGGCCTCAGCGTGCTGGCGGTCTTGCGCTTCACGCCGACGATGCGCTCGTCTTTTCGTGCCAGCACTGGCGAGATTCAGTGGGTTGGCATATGCTTTGATATCTATCATTCAGCAAAGGTGTCACCATGAGCCAAACTGCCAAACTTTTCATCAACGGACGCAGTCAGGCAGTTCGCCTGCCGGTCGCCTTCCGCTTCGACGCCAAGGAGGTGTTCATCCGCCGGGACGCCGAGACTGGCGACATCATCCTGTCGCGCCGCCCCACCTCGTGGGATGATTTCTTCGCGGCGGCAAAGCGTGTATCGAAAGATGCTTCGTCAGGCTTCCTCGACGCCAAGGAACGCAAGCAAGCAGCGCAGGAGCGTGACCCGTTCGATGGTTGGCAAGAATGACCCGCTACATGCTCGACACCAACACCGTGAGCTACTTGGTCCGAGCGCATCCGGTGGTGTCGCAACGGGTGATCGCAGTGCCGATGGCGGCGCTGTGCATGTCGAGCATCACCGAGGGCGAGTTGCTGTTCGGACTGGCCCGGCGCCCCACAGCTGAACGATTGCACGCGGTGGTGCGAGAGCTGTTGCATCGGGTCGATGTGCTCCCGTGGGATCACCAGGCGGCCGAGCGCTATGGCACCACTCGGGCCGACCTGGCGAGCAAGGGCAAAACCCTAGCTCCGCTCGACCTGTTGATCGCAGCTCATGCACTCAGCGTCGACGCGGTGCTGGTGTCCAGCGACCAGGCGTTCGCCCAGGTGGCCGGTCTGGTGTTGCAGGACTGGACGCGCTGAGGGACCAGGCGTTCATTCAAGGGCCAAAGCCCCAGGCCGCAGGCTTGACCATCGACGCATTTGAAACCAACCCATGCGTCGGTCTGGACTTTTCAGTACGGGCACTCCGCTTTTTCGTTTCTGGCCACCTTATCGAGTGTTTCGAACCTGTTGGTCCAAACTTGGTTGCCTGCAAAGGCCTGCAAGGTCGTTGAACAGGTTGGCTCCGGCCCCGTCACTTGTGCTGACAGGACATATTTACCAAGACCCTTGACTGTAAATCTCGTCCCTGAGGCTATCGCTTCTTCTTCCACAGACCAGTCGATATTGGATTGAATAGGGATGATGACTCCGGCGGCGAAAGTCGACCCACTCACCGTCATGGGGCGATAGCAGGCGGAAAGGTACGACCGAAGTCGCTGTGTTACTTCCGCTAATGGCTCCGAATAACAATATTTTTGACTGCTTGGACTTGCCTGTATGAGTTCACCCTTGGTGGACGGCACAGTCGCACATCCACTGAGCAACATCGAAATACCTAAAAAAATAATCTGGTACTTCATCGAAGCCTCCGCTTTTGAGCTGTGAGGAGTTGGCTCGCCTCAGCCCACCGCCTTCAATACGATCAGCAGATCCTTCGCCTGCACCCGGTCGCCCGGGGCGACCAGCACCGCCTCAATCTCGGCATCGCGCTCGGCAGCGACATGGGTTTCCATCTTCATCGCCTCCAGCGCGAGCAGCGTGCTGCCGGCACTCACACGCTGGCCCACCTTGACCGCGACGCTGACGATCCCGCCTGGCATCGGTGCGGCGACATGCATCGGGTTGGACGGATCGGCAACAGGGCGGCCCTTGGCGGCGTCGCCCGCGTCAGGGCGCAGCACACGAACCGTGCGCGACTGGCCGTTGAGTTCGAACTGGACCTTCTGTGCCACGTCGCCGTCGGGCGCAACCGACTGCAGCGCGACCAGCAGCGTCTTGCCCGGGTCGATCTCGACCGCCAGCTCCTGCTGCGGCTGCGCGCCGTAAAAGAACACCGGCGTCGGCAGCATCGAGGTGTCGCCATTCAGCTTCGTGTACTCGCAGAAGTCGCGCATCAGCTTCGGGTACATCAGGTACGAGGCCAGCTGGCGGTCATCGATCGGCTGCTCACAGTCTGCGGCGGCCTTGGCGCGGGCCGCTTCCAGATCGACCGGTGGCAGCCGGTCGCCAGGCCGGTACGGCACCGGCGGCTGGTCGCTGTCGGCCAGCTTCAGCACCTTGCGGCTCAGGGCAGCCGGGAAACCATCGGGCGGGAAGCCGAGCTCGCCCTTGAACAGTGACACCACCGATTCCGGGAAAGCCACCTCGCGTGCCGGGTCGGTCACCTCGGCAGGGGTCAGGTCGCTGGCAACCATCATCAGCGCCATGTCGCCGACGACCTTGGAGGTGGGTGTCACTTTCACGATGTCGCCGAACAGCCGGTTCACATCGGCATAGGTCTGCGATACCTCGGTCCAGCGGTGCGCAATGCCGAGCGAGCGGGCCTGCTCACGCAGGTTGGTGTACTGGCCGCCGGGCATCTCGTGGCGGTAGACATCGGCGGTGCCGGAGCGGATTTCGGACTCGAACGGCGAATAGAAGCGGCGCACGCCTTCCCAGTACATCGACGCCGCATGCAGCGCGCCTTGCGACAGGCCCGGGTCGCGCTCGGTGCCGGCCAACGCGGCCGCGATCGACGACAGGTTGGGCTGCGAGGTCAAGCCACTCATGGCATCCAGCGCACCATCGACCGCATCGCAGCCGGCTTCGATCGCGGCCAGCACCGAGGCCGCAGCCGCGCCGCTGGTGTCGTGGGTGTGGAAGTGCACCGGCAGCCCGGTTTCGGCCTTCAGCGCCTTCACCAGCGCCGCCGCTGCGCGGGGGCGGCAGATGCCGGCCATGTCCTTGATCGCCAGCAGGTGCACACCGGCCTTCTGCAACTCGCGGGCGATGCCGAGGTAGTACTTCAGGTCGTATTTGGGCCGAGCACCGTCGAACAGGTCGCCGGTGTAGCAGATCGCTCCCTCACACAGCCCACCGTTCTCGACGACGGCGTCGATGGCCACCCGCATGTTCTCGACCCAGTTCAGAGAATCGAAGACCCGGAACAGGTCGACGCCATTCGTTGCCGCCTGCTGCACGAAGTGGCGCACCACGTTGTCGGCGTAGTTGGTGTAGCCCACTGCGTTGGAACCGCGCAGCAGCATCTGGAACAGCACGTTCGGTACTTGCGCACGCAGTTGTGCGAGGCGCTGCCACGGGTCTTCCTTCAGGAAGCGCAAGGCCACGTCGAAGGTTGCGCCACCCCAGCATTCGAGCGAGAACAGCCCTGACAGCTCGCGGGCGTAGTACGGCGCGATCGGCAGCATGTCGGCGGTGCGCATGCGGGTCGCCAGCAGCGACTGGTGCGCGTCGCGCATCGTGGTGTCGGTGATCAGCACCTGCTTTTGCGCCAGCATCCATTGCGCAAATCCGGCAGGGCCGAGCGCTTGCAGGCGCTGGCGGCTGCCATCCGGAATCGGCGAAGCCGCATCGATCTTCGGTAGCACCGGCTTGGGCAGCGGCAGCGCGGGCAGCGTGCGGCCCTTGACCTCGGGGTTGCCGTTGACGGCCACCTCGCCGAGGAAGCGCAGCAGCTTGGTGGCGCGGTCGCGCCGCGCGGCGAAGGCCAGCAACTCCGGTGTGTTCTCGATGAACCGGGTGGTCAGCTCGCCCTTGACGTCGTTGCCGAACGTCGGGTGGTTGATCAGGTTCTCGAGGAATTGCAGGTTGGTCGACACCCCGCGGATGCGGAACTCGCGCAGTGCGCGGTCCATGCGCTGGATGGTTTCATTGGGCGTGGGGGCCCAGGCGGTGACCTTGACCAGCAGCGAGTCGTAATAGGGCGTGATGACCGCGCCGCCGTAGGCCGTGCCGGCATCCAGCCGGATGCCGAAGCCCGCCGCGCTGCGGTAGGCGGCCAATCGGCCGTAGTCGGGCAGGAAGCCGTTTTCCGGGTCTTCGGTGGTGACGCGGCATTGCAGCGCGTGGCCGTTCAGCGGGATCTTCTCCTGCGGCGGCACACCAGTCGGGTGCAGGCCGGTCGCTGCTTCGGCCGAACCTTCGGTCACGCCGATGTGGCCGCCTTCGGTGATGCGGATCTGTGCCTTGACGATGTCGACGCCAGTGATCATCTCGGTCACCGTGTGCTCGACCTGGATGCGTGGATTGACCTCGATGAAGTAGCACTTGCCGTCGTCGGCATCCATCAGGAATTCGACCGTGCCCGCATGGGTGTAGCCGACCGAGCGCATCAGCCGCAGCGCGCTGCCGCACAGGGCGGCGCGCCCTGCGGCGTCGAGGTACGGCGCCGGCGCACGCTCGACCACCTTCTGGTTACGCCGCTGCACGGTGCAGTCGCGCTCGTGCAGGTGCACCAGGTTGCCATGCGTGTCGCCGAGGATCTGCACTTCGACATGGCGCGCGCGGCGGATCAGCTTCTCGAAGTACACCTCGTCGTTGCCGAAGGCGGCCAGCGCCTCGCGCCGCGAGGCCTGCAGCGATGCAGCGAGCTCGCCTTCGTTCTCGATGACCCGCATGCCGCGACCGCCGCCGCCCCAGCTCGCCTTCAGCATCACCGGGTAACCGATGCCTGCTGCCAGCTTCGCGCATTCGGCCACATCCAGCGGCAGTGGCGGCGTCGCGGGCATGACCTGTACACCGGCGGCCACGGCGGCATGGCGCGCGGCGACCTTGTTGCCGAGCGTGCGCATCACGTCAGGCGATGGGCCGATCCAGCGGATGCCGGCCGCAATCACCGCGTCGGCGAATTCGGGGTTTTCGGACAGGAAACCGTAGCCGGGGTGGATCGCATCAGCGCCAGCGTGCTTGGCGATGCGCAGGATGTCCTCGCCATCGAGGTACGCGGCCAGCGGCTTCTGGCCTTCGCCGACCATGTAGCTTTCGTCGGCCTTGAAGCGGTGCAGCGCCTGGCGGTCCTGCTGCGAGTAGATCGCCACCGTGCGGATGCGCATCTCGGAGGCGGCGCGCATCACGCGGATCGCGATCTCCGAGCGGTTGGCGATCAGGATCGAGCGGATCGGGCTGTGAGTCATCGGGCGGCCTTGGCTGCAATGGATAGGAGCGGGTGGGTGTTGCAACAGGGCTTCACCGATCCGTGGGTGGTCCTGTATGCAAGCGGAATGCCGGCAAGTCGCCAAATGCAACGGTTTCAAGCCGTTCTTGGCGAGTTGACGATGGCGCAAAACATGTAAGGATACTCAATCAATTCTCACCGACGCCATGAGCCGCCCCCATCACTACACGCTGACTTTCTCTTGCCCCGACCGCGTGGGCATCGTCGCCCGCGTCACGGGCTTCTTCGCTGATCTGGGGGGCTGGATCCTCAGCTCCAATCAGCATGCCGATGCCGATTCGGCGCGCTATTTCATGCGCCTGGAGGTCAAGGCCGACTCGCTGCCCTTCGATCACGCCGAGCTGCGGCACCGTTTTTCCCCGCTGGCGGCCGAGTTCGACATGGACTGGCGCACCAGCGACAGCGCGGTAAAGCGACGCGTGCTGCTGATGGTGTCGACGCAAGAGCATTGCCTGTACGACTTGCTGGCTCGCTGGCAGAGCAAGGAGCTCGATGTCGACATCGTCGGTGTCGCGTCGAATCACGAGGTCTTCCGCGGATTGGTCGAATGGCATGGCATTGCCTTCCACCACATCCCGGTCACGAAGGAGAACAAGCCCGAAGCTTTTGCCAAGCTGGAAGCGTTGTTCGAGTCCAGCGGCGCCGATACGATGGTCCTGGCGCGCTACATGCAGATCCTGCCGCCGTCGCTGTGCCGCAAGTACCCGGGGCAGATCATCAACATCCACCACAGTTTTCTGCCCAGCTTCGCCGGGGCCAAGCCCTACCACCAGGCCTGGGACCGAGGCGTCAAGCTGATCGGCGCCACCTGCCATTACGTGACCGAGGACCTGGACGAAGGCCCGATCATCGAGCAGGACGTGATGCGCATCGACCACAGCGATTCGATCGAAGACCTGGTGCGCTGCGGCAAGGACGTCGAAAAGGCGGTACTGGCGCGTGGCTTGCGTAACCACCTGGAAGATCGCATTCTGGTCAACGGCCACCGCACCATCGTGTTCGGCTGAGTAGGCCGCGCATGAACTTCGTGAACTGACCGGCAGCGTTGTGGGAGGGCACCGTCGATGCCTGTGAACAGCGTTCGACAGTGTGTTTGACAGACCAGGAGCATGGCGATGGCGACGGAAGACATAGGCACCCCCGACGCACCGCCCGCGCCTCGCGCGGCAGGGGCGGGCGGTGGGCGGGCAGCGCCCCTGCCCGCCAACGAGGCCGAGCGCATCGCGGCCTTGATGGAGTTCGAGCTGCTCGACACCTCGTCCGAGCAGAGCTACGACGACATGACGATGCTGGCGGCGATGATCTGCAACACGCCGATGGCCATGATCTCGCTCATCGAGACGGATCGACAGTGGTTCAAGTCGCGCGTTGGCCTGGAGGCCACGGAACTCCCGCGCGAGCTGGCTTTTTGCCCGCACGCCATCCTGCACCCCGACCAGCTGCTGCTGGTGCCCGATGCCACGCAGGACAGCCGCTTTGCCGACAACCCGTTGGTGACCGGAGGGCCGAATGTTCGCTTCTATGCGGGGGCACCGCTGGTCACGCCAGAAGGGCACGCCATCGGCACGCTGTGCGTGGTGGACCGCAAGCCGCAATCGCTCACCGAAGGCCAGCAGGCGGCCCTGCAGGCGCTGGCGCGGCAGACCATGGTGCAGCTGGAATTGCGACGCAACCTGCTGGCCTCCGAGCAGCGCAACCTGACGGATGCCTTGACTGCCACGGCCAATCGCCGTGCCTTCACCCTGCGCCTGCACGCCGAATGGAAGCGGCTGGCTCGCCACCAGCGGCCCCTGAGTCTGCTGATGATCGACGTCGATCATTTCAAGCGCTTCAACGACCGCTTCGGCCACCCGGCCGGCGACCTGGTGCTGATGCGTCTGGTCAAGCTGATCGGCGGCGCGTTGCGCGAACACGATCTGCTGGCGCGTTATGGCGGCGAGGAATTCGCGGTGATCCTGCCTGAATCGGATGCCACGGCCGCCGAAGCAGTGGCCCAGCGCGTGCGCGGCGCCGTCGCCAATGCCATCTGGCCGCTGCGCGCGGTCACGGTGAGCGTCGGCGTGGCCACAGCGCTGCCGACGACCACCCAGGAGATGAACTCACTCGTCATCGCCGCCGATGAGGCGCTTTACGCCGCGAAGGGCGCCGGACGCGACCAGGTGCAGGTGGCGCCCGCCGGCTGAGCCACGCGAACCCTCGGCGGGTATAACGAAGGAGTTCATCGCTTCGACGGATGGCATCCGCTGTCCCGGCTACCGTTCCAACCCCACAGGCCACCCATGATCGACCTTTACACCTCTGCCACTCCCAACGGCTGGAAAGCCTCCATCGCGCTCGAAGAGCTTGGCCTGCCCTACACGCTGCACCCAATCAAGCTGGGCCTGCAGGAGCAGAAGCAGCCCGAGTACCTGAAGCTCAACCCGAATGGCCGCATCCCGACCATCGTCGATCGCGACGAGGGCGACTTTGCGGTGTTCGAGTCGGGTGCCATCCTGATCTATTTGGCCGAGAAGACCGGCCGGTTGATGCCGCAGGCGATGAAGCCGCGCTCGCAGGTGATCCAGTGGCTGATGTTCCAGATGGGCGGCGTCGGGCCCATGCAGGGCCAGGCGAATGTGTTCTTCCGCTATTTCCCCGAAAAGATCCCGTCGGTGATCGAGCGCTACCAGAAGGAAACGAAACGGCTGTACACCGTGCTCGACACCCGCCTGAAGGACCATGAATACCTGGTCGATGACTTCAGCATCGCCGACATCGCGCACTGGTCGTGGGTGCACCTGCACGACTGGGCCGGCGTCGCCGTCGACGACCTGCCGCATCTGAAGCGCTGGATCGATCTGATGGCAGCGCGGCCCGCCTGCCAGCGCGGCATCGAGATCCCTGAGCCTTTCGTGCCGAAGGAGGTCACCGAGTACGCGAAGAAGATCGTCACCCAGTGACGAATGCCCGCCCTCGTTCACGGGTTAACGGTGAGTCCCCGCAGTCGAGGATCGTGGCACGATGTTGGGCAATCAACCACTCCTACCTGTCACGCAACACGCGGCAGTCTTGCCCATGGAAAACACCGGACCCAATCCCAAGCCGCTCCAGGGCATCGTGATGGCGTGGCCTTCGAACGACGGCAAGGCCTTCGCCATTCGACTGCAACTGCCTGACGGTGATCTCGATCTCGAACTGGACGACATCATGCTGCGGCAGTTGCTGCAGGCGCTGATGGAGTCGTCCGAAGCCTGCGCCCCCAAGCGCACTGACCTGCGCCCGATCGCCGAAGTCGATCTCGCCGATGGTGTTCAACTGCCTGCAAGCAGTCTCGACGTGTTGCCGCTCGATGCGACTGGTGAAACCCGGCGCCTGGTGATGCGGGTGGGCGCCATCGATCTGAACCTGATGATCGACTCGCGCGCCACGGCACAGGCGCTCGCCACCGCCCTGGTCGTCTGACGCTGCGCCGCCGCCCAGGCGACTGGGCGCGGCGCCTGCGCTTGCGTCAGTACTGAAGCTGCAACGCGAGGACGAATCGGCTCAGATTTTCGCCACCCTGATCCACCTTGTTGCGTGAGTAGGTGGCGGTGACCATGGCGTTTTGCTCGGCGATCACGTAATTGAGACCGAAGTCGATTTGCTTGGTCGTGACGTCGTTGTCGGCATCGAATCGCTGCCAGTGCACGAAGGGCTGAAAGCGGCCCCAGCCCACCTCGCGTTCGAATACATACGACACCCCTGCCGAGTAGCCTTGCCTTGCTCGCTGCGCACCAAGCCATCGGTGTCGTAGTCGTAGTAGGCCGCTTCGAGCCCGAAGGCACCAGAGCCCTTGAAGTTCTTCTCCAGCTGAAAGTCGAGGTTGTAGCTGTCGTAGTCTCCCGTGCCGAGCAGGGTGATCACGCCGTTCTTCTGGTGCCTGAACGCCATGCCGATGGCCAGAATGTCCGCCTTGCCCAGGTGGTCGGCCGTGCTGAAGTAGCCGGTCTCCAGGTCCCAGAAATCGTATTGCAGCCGGCCTGAATACATCAGATCGTTGGAAGTTTTCAGGCCGGCCCGGTCGGCCTGAAACCGGTTGAGCGCGCCGATGCCGAAGTTGCGGCCCTCGAACACACCGATGGAGTAGCCCAGACGGCTCTCGGCCACGTTGCCCCAGACCGCCACACCGTCGTCACGTGCCACGTAGGTGCCGCCGTTGCAGCCGTAGCGGGATGACACACAGGGCCAGTAACCGCCGCCGACCGAGTAGTACGGCCCGGCCATGTTGGCGCGTTCGCTCGGCCCCACGAACCGGCCGGCCCAGATGTTGAATTCGGGCGCGAATTCGAACTGGGCGTACATGTCCAGCTTTCGGATTCGTTCCGTCGTGCCGTCCCATTCGGTGTTGAAGGTGGCCTTGACGTACTTGTTGAGCGAGGCGCCGAAGAACAGCCGCGCACTGTCCAGGTTCGGGTTGTTGACATGACCCCCACCGTCGGCGGACGGGCGTTCGGCATGGGTGTACGTGTAGCGCGCGCCGATGCCGAAGGTCACGTACTGGTCGTCGCCGAAGTCGTACCGGGCTCCGGCAGTGGCCTGTGTCGACATGGCAGCCAAGGCCGCCGCGAGTAATACCGAACGGGTTCCCTCATTGAAATGCATGCGTGTCTCTCGTTGTTGTCGTTGTGGAAGCACGATCACCAGACTGCCGTGGTCGCTCAAATAAGCCCATAAACGGTGCGCCAGCGCATGATTATGGTGCGTTGAGATCGGGCTTGTGCTGCCATCTGGGCTTGGCCTGATGGCCGACCAGTGTCTGCGCGCGAGGTGTCTACCTCACCCTCGAAACAAGGGGTTGCGTTTTCTGACGCGGCCGGGAAAATTTCACGGATCGTTGATGTCTGGCCTTTGAATGGGCCGATCACAACCTGACCACTTCTCGCCGAGCCGGCGTGTGTGCGTGCGACCTTCACTTGCGACCACGAGGAGACAAAGATGGCTACCTGCGCGCAATCGTCCTGGCACCAATCGATTCCCTCCGTTTCCGGGCTCGCGATCGCCCGGACCGCCGGCGTGGCATTGCTGCTCATGGCCACGGCAGGGTCCGCGCTGTCCCAACGCATCAGTTACCCGTGCCCCGGGGGTTTGCGTGCCAACTGTGCGCCGGGCTTGGAGAGCTCGATAGACGTCTTCGCTCAAGTCGACGATGTCGGCAGCATGCAGATCAAGACGGAGTTGTTCGAGGACTCCGCGTCAGACGCTTCTGTGGTGACCGGTTCACGTACGGCAGATATGCAGTTGGGCGGCCCTGTGCTGGGTCCGATTGCAAGTGGCACCGCCCAGGCAGCGGCGCGATCCGATTACGGCGTGAATGGCGTGCGTGCGAGCTCCACAGGGTCGGGCGTCGGCTACTACCTCACAGACCCCACAGAACCAGACAGCAAGGAGTACTACTACGTTTACACCGCTGCCAATGCGTACAGCACTTGGCGCGAACTCTGGACGGCGGACACCGGGGGGCTTTTATCCACCAGCTTCCGTGTTGAAGGGGTGCTCAGCCATGTGACAACCGGGTCGATCGAGCCTGGCTTTGAACGCCAAGAAAGCGGCGGGAGCTGGGGATTGCGTGTGAACTTGTGGTCACTGGATGACATCGTCTGCAACCCCTTTTGTGCTCCCAGAAGGTCATTTTGGCAACTGTCGAGCGGCGATCGGATTGGCGAGTTCGACGAAGTTCTGTCCATCGTCGATTTCGAAATGGTGGCAGGACAGCAGTACCTGCTGGATGTCGAGCTCTCTGTGAATGGGGATGACTGGGTCAACACCGATTTCTTCAACTCCGCCACCATCGGCGATCTGGTGCTGGAAGATGGCCTGACGCTGACAGCGGCTTCGGGTACCGATTACCGGATCGCATCCTCGATTCCGGAGCCGACAACGTACGCCATGTTTTTTGCGGGATTGGTCGGCGTTTTTGCTCGGCGCTGGCTGGCCAAATCCGCCTGATCGCCATCGCATGGTCGGGCGTCGCTTTCGCGCAAGCGCCTGACCCTGGCGAGCTGTTGTACGCTCCGGCGCTGCGTTCAATGCAGCGTATTGATCTCGGATGTACAGCACACCATGAAGAGTCGCACCCTCGCCGGCGGGCTGGTTTACTCGACCGACGGCGGGCGCATGTGTCCGTCTTGCCGAAGGCCCATTGACCAGTGCGCCTGCACGATGCAGGCGCCGATCGCAGCCGGCGACGGCATCGTGCGGGTGTCTCGCGAAACCCAGGGCCGCAAGTGCAAGGGCGTCACCGTGGTGCGCGGACTCGGGCTCGAAGCGGAGGCTCTCGCTGAACTGGGGCGTGAGCTGAAGGCCGCCTGCGGCTCGGGTGGCACGGTCAAGGACGGCGTCATCGAGATTCAGGGCGAGCACCGCGACCGGATCGTGCAGCGGCTGCAGGCTGTTGGCATGACCGTCAAGCGAGTCGGCGGTTGATGTGACGGTGTATCGCTACTCACCCGCGTGTCCGCGACGCGGCGTTGGCCACCGCGCATGACTGCCGTCGCGCCTTCCTCGCCGCTGCGCCTCACCGTAGCCTGCCTGTGTGCCGAGTGGTGCGGCAGCTGTCGCGGCTACCGTGCCGACTTCGACGGCGCGATCAGCGCGCACGCCGGGGCTGACATCGAAGCGCTCTGGATCGACATTGAGGACCAGGCCGAACTGGTCGGTGCGGTGGAAGTGGAGAACTTCCCCACGCTGCTGATCGCTCGCGGAGACGAGGTGCTTTTCTTCGGCACGGTCACGCCGCATGTCTCGACCCTCAAGCGACTGGTGCAAGCGGCAGTCGCAGGCGATTCACACCTCGGCGGCACCGCACCCGACACAGAGGTGCGTGCGCTGGCAGCGCGACTGCGGCGCAGGTGTCGTCCTACAGACGGCCACGCCGCACCCTGACAGATCATCAAACGCCGCTTCGGCACAGTGGATTCATCGGTCGGGGCCCGAGCCGCAAGGCGGGAGCTGCCGATGCTTTCATCCACTTGAACAGGAGATTCACATGAACAAGGATCAGATCCAGGGTCGCGTCGAACAGGTCAAGGGCGCTGTCAAGGAAGTGGCCGGCAAGGCCACGGGCAACAAGAGCCTGGAGGTCGAAGGCAAGCTGGACAAGCTGTCCGGCAAGATCCAGTCCGGCCAAGGTGATGCCAAGGAGAAGCTCAAGGACATCATCGACAAGGTCTGACGATCCAGATCGTCGCGTCGAAGCCGCCGGGTTCTTCTCGGCGGCTTTTTTGTTGCCCTGTGCCGGCATCGCTTGTGGTGCGGATGCCAACGGCCACGCGGGCGCGCGGAGAGGGTGCGCACGGCTGCCACTACACTGCGACGCGGGCCGATCCACGGTAGTCGGCGCAAGGCGAGCAGGCATGGTGCGGTTGGCAGCGCGATACAACCATCGCAGGGGTGTTTCAAAGGTGGCAAGGCCTCATGCCTGAGGCCGCCTTTGACGCTGGCGCAGCACCACTGTCGGATCGGCGGCGGAAGCTGCAACTGCTGTCGGCGCAGCCCGATTCGGTGTTCGGGCTCTTCGTGCGCAGCGCAGCGCAACTCACCGGCAGCGAGTTCGCCGCCATCAGCCTGGTGGGCGAGCAGCAACAGTGGTTCAAGGCGCCGTTGGGCATGGCGTCCTTGAACATTCCGCTCGATCTGTCGTTCTGCGCGCATGGCCTGCGCGGCGGCGCAACCTTCGAGGTGCCCGACGCGTTGGCCGACCCGCGCTTCGAGCGCCACCCGCTGGTCAGCGGCGCACCGGCCGTTCGCAGCTATGCGGGGCATCCGATCGAGTTCGAGGGTGAACTGCTGGGCATGTTGCTCGTGATGAGCCAGCGGCCGCGTTCACTGAGCCCCGAACAACAGCAGTGGCTGAGGGATCTGGCCCTGGGCGCCACCGAAGCGGCAGCCAGCCATGAGATCGTGTTCAAGCTGCAGATCAGCGAGCGCAGGCTGCTCGATTTCGCCTCGGCGTCCAGCGACTGGCTCTGGGAAACCGATTCCGCCCATCGCTACACCTGGCTGTCTGACCGATTTGAAGACCTGACGGGCCTGACGGCGGCCGGCCATCTGGGCCGTCAACCGCCGGACTCTCCGATACGCGACGGTGCCGGCCGCGTGGTCGAGCCGACGCTGAGCTTCCTTCAGGTGCTTGACCGCATGCAGTCCTTTGCGCGCGTCGTGGTGTTGAAGCCCACGCCGCTGGGGGATCGATTGATTTCCTACAGCGCGATCGCCAAGTTCCGCAGCGATGGGCAATTCAAGGGCTACCGGGGAACGGCGCAGGATGTCACGCATCGCATTGGTGTCGAGCGCCACGAGCGCGAGGTGTCCGACACGCTGCGACTTCTGGCGCAGCACGTGCCGGGGGTGCTGTACCAGTACCTGACCCGCCCCGACGGCACTGGCTACTTCCCCTACACCAGCGAGAGCATCCGCCAGCTGTTTGAGCTGACGCCCGAGGAGCTGGCCCAGGACGGCCAGGCGCTGGTCGCGCGCGTGCACCCGGACGATCGCAAAAGCTTCGCGATGCAGATCGAGGCGGCGGCGGCCGCTAATCAGCCCTGGTCGCAGACCTTCCGCGTGCAGCTCCCGCAGGCTGGGCAGCGGGTGGTCAGTGGATTCGCAAGCCCGCGGCGAATGCCCGATGGCAGTGTGCTGTGGCATGGCTTCGCCGCCGACGTGACCGAGTCGGAGCGCGCCGCGGCCGAGATCGCGCGCGCTGGCCAGCAATGGGAGCTGGCCTCGCAGGCGGCTGGCATCGGCATCTTCGAGTTGAGCCTGTCGACCGCCACCATCACGCTGGACCGCAATGCCTGCGCCGTCCACGGCCTGGCTGTCGATTCATCGACTTCGTTCGTGCTCGGACAATGGCTGGACATGCTGGCTCCGGCAGAGCGCGAGCGCGCGCAGGCGTTCATCAGCCTGGCGGCGGTGTCGGGCGGCATCCAGCGTGAGGTGCTGGGCGTGGTCACCCCGGGCGGCGACTCACGTCAGATCGAATTTGTCACCCGCGCGCAGGCCACACGGGAGCGGACCCGCACGCCGGTGCTGATCGGCGTCTGCCGCGACATCACCGAAGAGCGGGCGCTGGAACTGCTGCGCCAAGAAATGGCCGAAACCCGGGAAGCCAATCGCGGCAAGAGTGAACTGCTGTCGCGCATCAGCCATGAGTTGCGCACGCCGCTCAATGGCATCCTCGGATTCGCGCAACTGCTCGAAGGCGACCGCAAGGAGCCGCTGACCGGCATCCAGAAGCAGCGCGTGCAAACCATACGCACCTCGGGCACTCGGCTGCTCAGCCTGGTCAACGACGTGCTGGAGCTCTCGCGCATCGAGCAGCACATGTTCTCGTTGCAGCGCGAGGCGGTGTCGATCAATCAAGTGGTGTCCAACGGCATCTCGCTGCTGCAGCCGCTGGCTTTGGAGCGCGCGGTACGGGTCGAATTCGTCGGGCACGAGATGGGGCTGTATGCCAAGGCCGATCGCCGCGGCATGGACCAGCTGTTCATCAACCTGCTGTCCAACGCCATCAAGTACAACCGCACTGGCGGGCAGGTGACCATCGCCGTCGAGCCGTTGGGGAACACCAAGGTGCAGCTCCGCATCGAGGACACGGGCGTGGGCATGACGCCGTCGCAACTCGATCAGCTGTTCCAGCCCTTCAATCGCGTGGGCGCCGAGAAGACACAGATCGAGGGCACCGGACTGGGGCTGGTCATCGCCCGTGAGCTGACCCAGGGCATGAGTGGCACCATCGATGTCACCTCCACACCGCACACCGGTTCGTGCTTCACCGTCACGCTGCCTCAGGCGAAGGGCTCGCGGCGCGGGCCGGATTCGACCGACGCGATGCCGGCCCAGACCGACTGGATCGAGGCCGTGGGCGGCACCGCGCTCTACATCGAAGACGACCCGGTGAACGCCATGCTGATGCGTGAGGTGTTCGCGCGGCTCGGTAACTGGCGCCTGCTCGAAGCGTCCACCGGAGCCGAGGGGCTGAAGCTCGCACGTGCAGAACAGCCCGAACTGCTGCTCACCGACATGAACCTGCCCGACATGTCGGGCCTGGACATCGTGCGGCAGATCCGCCAGAGCCCCGGCACGCGCCTGATGCATGTGATTGCCGTCACGGCCGACGCGCTGCCGCAGCAGCAGGAGCTGGCCAAGCAGAGCGGTGTCGATGGCTACTGGACCAAGCCGCTGGATCTGAACCTGATCCTGAAGCACCTGCGCGCCTTTTTCTCGGGCCACCACGAGCCGCCGGTCTCGACCAAATAGCCCCCGGCAAGCGCGCCGCTGCCGGCGGCGTTCACAGATCTTTACCGCCCAGCCACCGCCACTTCACCCGAGCCGACCAGCATGGCCTCAGGTATCGATGCCGTTCGGCGTTCGAACCAGGTTGAACAGGAGCATGTCATGGCACAGGCACAAAACGGCAAATTCAAATCAGTAGTGCTTCAGCAGAGCGCCGGACGATGGGCGATGGTCGGGCTGATCGCCATGGCGGCCACGGCATTCGGCGCGGCCGCCTGGGCCGACGGTCCGCACGGCGGACGCTCGGGACATCACGCGGCCATGTCCGGCTCGGGACCCTTCGGGCCAGGGCTCTTCGGGGGCTCGCCCGAGCGCATTGAGCGTCGAGTCGATCGCATCCTCGGCAAGCTGCAGGCCACCGATGCGCAGCGGGTGCAGGTAAAGCAGATCGCTGTGGCCGCCTCCAAGGACCTGCAGGCGCAGCGTGCGGCAGGGCGTGGCTTGTTCGAGCGCAGCCGGCAGTTGTTCACCGCACCGGTGGTGGATGCGAACGCCGCTGAGCAACTGCGCCAGGAGATGCTGGCACAGCACGATCAGACCAGCCGCCGCACCCTGCAGGCGATGCTGGAGATCAGCCGCGTATTGACGCCGGAGCAGCGTGCGACACTGGCGCAGCGGATGAAAAGCCATCGCTGGCACGGGGGCCCTGCCCACGACGGCCAGCGGCCTGCCAGTTAACGCCGTTGCACTGCGATGCCCGTACGCCTGTTGATGATCGATGACGACACCCGCCTGTCGGCGATGGTGGGCGATTACCTGCGTGCGGCGGGCTTCGAGGTCGAGGTCGCCGGCACGCTGGCGGCCGGCCGCCAGCAGTTGCTGGCAGGGCCTGCGCTTGCGTCGTCAACGGCCTTCGATGCCGTGGTGCTCGACCTGATGCTGCCCGATGGCGACGGCCTTGACCTTTGCCGTGAGCTGCGTGCCGATGTGCGCACCCGCGCGTTGCCGCTGCTGATGCTCACCGCGCGCGGCGAGCCGATGGACCGCATCGTCGGCCTCGAACTCGGCGCGGACGACTACCTACCCAAACCTTTTGAGCCGCGCGAGCTGCTGGCCCGCATCAAGGCCTTGTTGCGTCGCGCCGCGCCAGTGCCCCCAGGTGCCGACGAGGTGCTGCGCTTTGGTCGGCTGGAGGTGGATCTTGGCGCCCGCGTGGCGAGGGTGGATGGCAAGCCCTGCGACCTCACCAGCCATCAGTTCGAGCTGCTGGTGGTGCTGGCGCAAAGCCCGGGCCGCGTGTTGTCGCGCGACCAGATCATGGACGCGCTGAAGGGTCACCCGATGGAGGCCTTCGACCGATCGATTGATGTGCACATCTCGCGCATTCGTGCGCTGATCGAAGACGACCCGAAAGAGCCGCGCCGGGTGTTGACGGTGCGTGGGGCAGGCTATGTGTTCGCCAAGAAACAAGATGCAGATTGAGGTCACACTGAACGCGCCCGAGGCCGCATGAAAACCCTCACGCTGCGCATCTACCTCACGGTCGTGCTCGTGCTGTTGTTGTTCGCTACCGCATCGGGCTGGCTGTTTCAGCGGGAGATCGAAGGCGAGCGCATTCGTGCCGATTCGGTGCTGGCCGAGCGCATGGCGGCCTGGGGCGACTTGATCGAGCGCTCAATCCCTGGCGACGAGGCCCCAACCGAGGAGCAAGCCACCGCGCTGCTCGACTGGTCACAGCGCCTGCGTCTGCCGCTGGCCCTCGACGACCAGCATGGCGCGCGCATTGCCACCTCTGCCTTGTTCGCCGAACGCCAAAAGTCAGCCACTGCGAAGCCGCACGACGCCACCGCCCCCCCGGACCCGCGCGACCGTGCCTATGCGGTGCCGCTGGCAGACGGGCGCACCCTGTGGGTGATGCGGCCGTGGCGCGGCAAGGGGCCCAGCGATGGTCGGGGGTCACCGGGTGCGCCGCCACTGCCTTTTCTGTCGCCCACGTGGCAAGGTGGCGCGGGCTTGGTGCTGCTGCTTGGCTTGCTGTTCGCTGCGGTGTCGGCTGCGGCCTGGCCGGTGGTCAGCCGCCTCACCCGTCGCCTGCAAAGCCTGAGGCAAGGCGTCGAGCAGTTCGGCGCGGGCGAGTTGAGTCACCGGGTCGCGGTGAGTGGCAGCGACGAGGTGGCGGCGGTGGCGGCCAGCTTCAATCAGGCCGCGTCGCGCATCGAGACGCTGGTGCGTTCGCACCAGTCGCTGCTCGCCAACGCCAGCCACGAGTTGCGTTCACCGCTCGCCCGCATGCGCATGGCGGTGTCGATGCTCGAAGACGCCGACCCTGCGCAGCGTGAGCGGCTCAAGCGCGAGATCGACCAGAACGTCGCCGAACTCGATGCGCTGGTCGAAGAGGTGCTGCTGGCCAGCCGCCTCGACGCGGCGCGCGACATCGACCGCCACGAGACGGTCGATGTGCTTGGGCTCGTTGCCGAGGAAGCCGCACGCGTCGGCGCGACCGTCGATGGCAGCGCCACCAGCGTGCAAGGCGACGAGCGGCTGCTGCGCCGCGCGGTGCGCAACCTGATCGAAAACGCGCAGCGTTATGGCGGCGGAAGCCCCATTGAGATCATGCTGAAGACCCCCGCGCAAGCGGTCGAGGTGCGGGTGTGTGACCGCGGAGGTGGCGTGCCGGATGCCTTGCGCGAGCGGATCTTCGAGCCGTTCTACCGCCTGCCCGGCCATGCCGAAACCGCAGGAGGCGTCGGCCTCGGCCTGAGCCTCGTCAAGCAGATCGCTGAACGCCACCGCGGCCGCGTGCGCTGCGAGCCGCGCGAAGGCGGCGGCAGCTGCTTTGTGTTGAGCCTGCCGGTGGGGGCGGGCGCTCGCGGCTGACTGCCGGGGCGCCGAAGCGCCGAATCGAGCTCACGATGCCGGCAGATGCGGCAGCGTGCCAAGATCAGCTTGACAGTGGCTACCGCTTTTTTTAGCGCATCCAGTAGACCCATTCCCACTGTTGCGCCGGCTAAGCTGCAACCCGCAGAGTTAAGCAGCACTGCATACTGGGAAAGCCAGTAGTCAGGCGGCACAACAAACGCTCTTGCTCTGCTATCGATCTGAAAACTCACTGTTCATAATGTCCCATGCCTGAAGCAACAAAGTCAAAGAAGCCGAGATCCATCAGGACTTTGGAAGAGGCTCCCGAAGGTAGTTTCGGCACGCCTCCTCTTTTGGACTTTATCCGCGCGATAAAGGCTCACGATAAGGACCATGACACAGCTCTACACGAAAAATTTCGCATGTCTCTTGAGCCGATATATGGAAAGCCGGTAACCAATATATATTTGTATCAGATGACGAACAGGCAGGTACCAAACCCAACTTTGCGTCTGGCAAAGGCAATAGTCGAACAAACCCGAGTGTTTGCCCCGATGATTGGGGTTCGAGCACTAAGCTATGACGACTTATTAATAGGGCGTAAGAAATAGTCCTGTTTTTATATCAAAGTCAGTGAGGCCTAATTCAAACCTTAGGCCGCACAAAACCCTCCATCAGGACCTCTCATGCAAATCACCGGTCAGTGTCACTGCGGCGCCATCACATTCAAGGCGACCGTGGACCCCAGTAAGGTGCTGCTCTGCCATTGCGCGGATTGCCAGCAGATCTCGGGCGCACCCTTCAGAGCGGTGCTGCCGACGCCAGTGGAGGACGTGGTGGTGTCCGGTACCGCGAAGCATTACGTCAAGGTCGCGGAGAGTGGCAACCGCCGAGCGCAGGCGTTCTGCGCTGACTGCGGCACTCAGCTCTATGCCACCGAAGCAGACGCGCCGAAGGTGTTGAACCTGAGGCTGGGCTGCGTGAACGAGCGGGCCGAGCTGGTGCCCCAAAAACAAATGTGGGGTGTATCCGCCATGCCTTGGCTGGGCCAGCTTCAGGCTTTGCCTCTTCACGCCAAGGGTTTGGCCAGCCCGCTGATGTCGCCAGGGGTTGTGTCGCCAGCCGACTGAGTGGCCGCGCCCGAGAGGGCGGGTACCGAAGCCACGAATGCCGGCACGAATGCCGCCCCCCAGAACTGCACCGCACTGGCCAGCCAGTCGGCCACCGTGACGCCATGCGCCTCGATGCCGAGCACTTTGCCCGCTGCGCGCAGCGCGGTCAGCGGGTCGCTGGCATCGAAGGCGCTGGCGCCGTTTTGCTTCGACAGCTTCTGGCCGTCGGCCGCCAGTACCAACGGCGTGTGCAGGTACTGCGGCGTGGGCAGGTCGAGCTGATACTGCAGGTGGATCTGGCGCGCGGTGTTGTCGGCGATGTCCTCGCCGCGCACCACGTGCGTGATGCCCTGCGCGGCATCGTCGACGACCACCGCGAGCTGGTAGGCCCACAGGCCATCGGCACGCTGCAGCACGACGTCGCCGATGGCCTGGGTGACGTTCTGGGTCTGCGGGCCCAGCCTGCGGTCGGCCCAGGCTATGACCACATCGCTGCCATCGGCCTGCACGCAGCGCAGGCGCTGCGCTCGCGCTGACTTGCCTTTCAAGCCGTGGCGGCAGGTGCCGGGGTAGACCAGTTCACCATGTCGACTGCGCACCTGCCCGAGGGCCTGCCACGCCGTTTCGATGTCGCGCCGCGAGCAGGCACACGCAAAAGCCAACCCACGCTGTTGCAACTGCTGTAGGGCCGCGCGGTACGCCGCACTGCGCTGCGATTGCCACACCACCGGCCCGTCGGGGTGCAGGCCGCAGGCCGCGAGCTGCGCAAGGATCACGGTGTCCGCGCCCGCCACGCAGCGTGGCGTGTCCACGTCTTCGATGCGCACCAGCCAGCGGCCGTTCATCGCGTGTGCGTCGAGCCAGCTGGCCAGAGCGGCCACCAGCGAGCCCGCGTGCAGCGGGCCGGTGGGCGAGGGCGCAAAGCGGCCGACCGGGCGGGGCATCGCAGGCTCTCAGCGTGCGCTCAGAACCCCTGCATCCGCGGGCCGGCGTGCCGCTCCAGCAGTGCCAAGCGTGTTTCCGGATGCGCCAGCCGATCCAGCCACCAGCGCAGTGCCAGCCCGACCGGTGCGCTGCGGCTGCTGCCCTTCTTGCCGCTGCTGCCGGCCACCGCGGAGCCGCCAATCATGCCGGCGTCCATCGCACGCGGATCCCCGATCGGCTGTCGGGATGAAGGCACCCGCCAAGCGTAGCTGAAGGTCGCTGGTGCGCGGCTGCGCTCGACGGTCTTCACCACCAGCCGGCCTGCGGCGATGTGTTCACGGGCAATCGGCTCGGGCAGAAAGCCGCAACCCAGGCAGCGCAGCTGGGCTTCGAGCTTGGCCTGCATCGTCGGCACGGTGAAGACGTCCTGGCCGGGCAACAGGTTCACCGTGACCGGCGCGAGGCGGTGCGCCGAGTCGGCCACGGCCACCGCGCGATGGCGCACCAGCACCGCGTCGGTGATCGCCTCTTCGAACGCGGCCAGCGGATGGTGCGGCGCGACCACGAACACGAACTCCATCGTGCCCAGCGGCTCGACCTTCACGCCCGCCGGCGGGGCGTGGTCGAGGGTGACGCCGATCGCCAGATCGGCCTGGCCGCCGACCAGCGCCTCCCAGGTGCCGGCGAGCACTTCGGTGCGCAGCCGCAGCCGTGTGCCAGCGCCCGCAGGCGCGGACACTGCACCCAACGGCGCGGGGGGGCGCAGCGCATAGAAGTCCTCGCACAGCTCGAACACCGTCAGCCGCGACAGCGCATCGTCCACGGCGATCGTCAGCTGCGTTTCCCAGCCCGTGGCCACGCGCTTGACCCGGTTGGCCACCGCATCCAGCTGTTCGAGCAGACGCCGTCCTTCGTGCAACAACTCGATGCCCGCCGCAGTCAGCTTGGCCTGGCCGGAACGCCGGTCGAACAGCAAGACGTCGAGCGCGTCTTCGAGCTGCCGCACGCTGTAGGTCAGCGCAGAAGGCACCTTGCCCATCTCACGGGCGGCGGCGGCAAAGCTGCCGGTGCGGGCGATGACATCCATCATCGTCAGCGCGTCGGGGGTCAGGAGATTGCGAGGCATGGCAGGCCGGGAAATGGATAAGGCTTCATGTTATTTGAACGTTCGCGTCAAGTCCGCCTGCACGTCGCTCGGGGCCCACGGTCCTACATTGAAGCCTCACACAGGAGGTTCCCATGCTCACACTGCGCAAAGCCCAAGACCGCGGACATGCCGATCACGGTTGGCTCCAGAGTCACCACAGTTTCTCGTTCGCCGACTACCGCGATCCTGCGCACATGGGGTTCGGCAATCTGCGTGTCATCAACGATGACTACGTCGCGCCGGGTACCGGCTTCGGCACGCACGGTCACCGCGACATGGAGATCGTGACCTACGTGCTCAGTGGCGCGCTGGCCCACAAGGACAGCCTGGGCACCGGCGCGGTCATCTTGCCCGGCGACGTGCAGCGCATGAGCGCTGGCCGTGGCGTGCAGCACAGCGAGTTCAACCATGCGCCCGATGCCACCACGCACCTGCTGCAGATCTGGATCCTGCCTCGCATCCAGGGCATCGAGCCCAGCTACGAGCAGAAGCAGTTCGATGCGGCGGACAAGCGCGGCCGCCTGCGCCTGGTCGCCAGCCCCGATGGCCGCGATGGGTCGGTGACGGTGCATGCCGACGCCTCGATCCGTGCCGGACTGTTCGATGCTGGTGAACGCGCCGAGCTGGCGCTCGACCCGCAACGCAAGGCCTATGTGCACCTGGTGCGCGGCCAGCTGAGCGTCAACGGTCAGGTGCTGGCCGGTGGCGATGCGGCGAAGCTCAGTGGCGAAAGCCAGCTGGTGCTGAGCGACGGCCACGACGCCGAGGTGCTGGTGTTCGACCTTGCCGCCTGATGATCCGGCAGGCGCTTTGCCCCCCTTTTTTGACTCATTTTTGAGGAGATGAACATGTCCAAGATCGCGATTGTTTTTCACAGCGGCTACGGCCACACCCGGAAGATGGCCGAGTCGGTGGCGGCGGGTGCCGGCGGCGAGCTGGTGTCCATCGATGCCGAGGGCAACCTCACGCCCGAGCAATGGGCCACCTTGAATGCGGCTGACGCCATCGTGTTCGGCTCGCCGACCTACATGGGCAGCGTGTCGTGGCAGTTCAAGAAGTTCGCCGACGCCTCCAGCAAGCCCTGGTTCACCCAGGCCTGGAAGGACAAGATCGCTGCCGGCTTCACCAACTCGGCGTCGATGAACGGCGACAAGCTGTCCACGCTGCACTACTTCTTCACGCTGAGCCAGCAGCACGGCATGGTGTGGGTCGGCACGGGCTTGATGCCGAGCAACTCGAAGGCGGCCACGCGCAACGACATCAACTATGTCGCGTCGTTCTCGGGTGCGATGGCGTCCACGCCGTCGGATGCCAGCGTCGACGAAATGTTGCCGGGCGATCTCGAAACCGCGCGCTTGTTCGGCGAACGCGTTGCGGCGGTGACGGCGCGCTTCAACAAGTAAGCAGGCTGCGCAGCGGCGCGGGCTTCGTGCCCGCGCCGCTTGCTACATTGCGACATGGACATTGCGTTGACGGTATTGCGGCTGCTGCCTTGGCATGACTGGGTGGCGCTGGTCGTCTTCTTCGCGGGCTGGGTGGGTTACGCCTGGTTCGCCCGCAGCCTGGTCCACCGGCAGCCGTCGATCCTGGCGTCGACCAACCGCATCCGGCGGCAGTGGATGCTTCAGACGACCTATCGGGAAGTGCGCGTGGTCGACGGTGTCGTGATCCAGAACCTGTCGACCAGCCCGTCGTTCTTCGCCTCGACGACCATCCTGATCATCGGCGGCCTGCTCGCCGTACTGGGATCGAACAACGCCGGCGAGTTGGTGCGTGAGATCCCGTTTGCGGTGCGCACCTCGGTGCTGGTGCTCGACATGAAGATCGTGCTGCTGCTGGCCATCTTCGTCTATGCGTTCTTCCGCTTCACCTGGTCGATGCGGCAGTACACCTTTGGCGCCCTGCTGGTGGCGTCGGCGCCCGAGTCCACGCAGTTCGAGCAGCAGGCGATCTCGCGCGACGAGTTCGCCGACAGGGCGGGTCGGGTGGTCGGCATGGCGGCCGAGACCTTCAACGACGGGCTGCGTGCTTACTACTTCGCATTCGCTGCAGTCAGCTGGTTGCTGTCGCCGTTGGCTTTCGTGCTGGCGACGATGGGGGTCATCTACATCCTCTACCAGCGGGAGTTTCACTCCGATGTGCTGGCAGTGCTGAACGCCTGATGCGTTGCCTCAAGCGTCGCGCGCCAGCCGCAGCCCGCTGAACTGCCACTGGGCCTCGGGCGGAAAGAAGTTGCGGTAGCTGGCGCGCACATGGCCCGCTGGCGTGGCGCAGGAGCCGCCGCGCAGCACGAACTGGTTGCACATGAACTTGCCGTTGTATTCGCCGACCGCGCCTGGCAGCGGCCGGTAGCCGGGGTAGGCGTTGTAGTTCGACTGCGTCCATTCCCACACGTCGCCGAACATCTGCAGCGGTTCGTCGCTGGCCTCTGTGATCGGTGGCAGTGGGTGGAAGACGCCGCGGTCGGCGAAGTGGGCATGGTCCACAGCGCGTGCGCTGAGTGCGCGAGCCGCAAACTCCCACTCGGTCTCTGTGGGCAGGCGTGCGCCAGCCCAACGTGCATAGGCGTCGGCCTCGAAGTAGCTGAGGTGACACATCGGCGTGTGCGGATCGATCTCGAGCGTACCTTGCAGGGTGTGCGTGCACCAGGCGCCAGCATTTCCTGGACCGTGTGGTTGCCAGTACAGCGGGGCGCGGCGAGGTTGGCCGCCGGGCCCGTCGTTCACCCACGCCCAGCCCATGGACAGCCAAAGTTCTGGCCGCTGGTAGCCGCCATCTTGCATGAATGCCAGCCACTCGCCCTGATTGATGGGGCGCGAGGCCAGTTGGAAGGGCGCGGTGTAGCTGCGGTGGCGAGGCGTTTCGTTGTCGAAACAGAAATCGCCATCGAGGTTCGGGTCGTGCCCCAGATCGAACAGCCCGCCGCCATACGCGGTCCAGCGCAGCGGTAGACCCTGTACCGCGTCGACGGGGTGCGGGGATCCCGCGGCACCGAACGACAGCACATGCTTGATGTCGGTCAGCAGCAGTTCCTGGTGCTGCTGCTCATGGTGCAGGCCGAGCGTGATCAGTGTGTGCAGCGCCGTGCTGTCACTGCCGTTCGAGGGTGCACGCGCCAGCAGGGCTTGCATCCGCTCATCGACGTTCGCCCGGTAGCGCTTGACCGTGGCCAGGCTCGGCCGGCTGAGCAGTCCGCGTTGCGCACGCGGGAACTGTGCGCCGACGCCCTGGTAGTAGCTGTTGAACAGCACCCGGAAGTGTGGGTCGAAGGGCTTGAAATCGGGCTCGTGGCGTTCGAGAACAAAGGTCTCGAAGAACCACGTCAGGTGCGCCAGATGCCACTTGGTCGGGCTGGCGTCGGGCATGGACTGCACCTGGCAGTCTTCGTCGCTGAGTGGCTCGGCCAGCCGCATGGTGGTGTCGCGCACCGATCGGTAATGTGTCGCCAGCACGCCCGGCTGGTCGGCGGCTGCGGTGCCCAGGTGTTGGCACTCGCGGGATTGGTCAGGCGGCTGGTTCATCAATGACATCTTGGCCGACGCGGTCGTGATCGGGAGGAACTTCAACGGTGACCGGTTGCAAGTCGCTGGCGACCTCGCGTCGCGCGTCGAACACGAAGCAATGGCCCTCGAAATGCGCGCCGCCGGTCTCCTCGAAGTACTTCAGGATGCCGCCGTCGAGCTGCATCACCCGATCGACGCCGGCGTCGGCCATGAACAGCGCCGCCTTCTCGCAACGGATGCCGCCGGTGCAGTAGCTCACCACCGTCTTGCCGCGCAATTCCTCGCGATGTTCGAGCACAGCAGCCGGGAAGTCGCTGAATTTTTCGATGCGCCAGTCGATCGCCCCGCGAAAGCGCCCGGCATCGACCTCGAAGGCATTACGCGTGTCCAGCGTGACGACTTCTCGCCCTTCGTCGTCGTGGCCTTGAGCCAGCCAGCGCGCAAGCGTTTGCGCACTGACCGCGGGTGCGCGCTCGGCCTGCGGGCGGATCGCCGGGTGGTTCATCCGGATGATTTCGCGCTTCACCTTCACCAGCAACTTGCCGAACGGCACCGAGGGCGACGGGCTCTCCTTGACTTCGAGCGCTGCAAACCGCGCATCACCGCGCAGCCAGGCAATGAAGTCACGCACGGCCTCCGGCGGCCCAGCCAGGAACAGGTTGATGCCTTCCTCGGCCAGCAGCACCGTGCCTTTCAGATGCCGGGCTGCCGCCTGCGCATGAATCTGCGCGCGCAGCGCATCGACATCGTCGAGCACGATGAAGCGGTAGGCGGAGATGTTCAGAACTGGCGGCACGGCGCGCAGTGTACGGATGCCGTTGGTGGAGCGTCGGAGGAGTCGTGCGGCGAGCGACGGCCAGGGCCACCGGGTTGCGCTCATGTCCCCCGGGCCTGAAGAGACAGGCCCTCCTCCTTGACTTCGCTCCACCCGGCGGCCCTGACCGTCGCTCGAACCACCGCCGCAGCGCTTGGTTTCGGAATTCGTTGTTCGTTCAAGAGTCACTGCGGTTGCCGCTGAGGAGGGTGTTGGGTAGGGGTGGAGCGAAGTAAAAGGGGGAGAAGACGCCGAAGGCGGATTCGGAGGACATGAGTGCAACCCCTGCCCAGCACGCTCCTCAGCCCACGCAGAAGGCCCAACTGGGGCGATCTCTAGAATCGATCGCATGACCTTTGTCCACCTGCGTACCCACACCGAATACTCCGTCGTCGATGGCACCTTGCGCATTGACGACCTGGTGGCGGCGGCTGCCGCCGATCAGCAGCCGGCACTGGCCATCACCGACCTGGGCAACCTGTTCGGTGCGATCAAGTTCTACGGCGCCGCGCGGTCGAAAGGCGTCAAGCCGCTGATCGGCGCCGACGTGTGGCTGGAGCCGGAAGGCAGCGACCGCGCGCCGACGCGGCTTTTGCTGCTGGTGCAGAACCGCGTTGGCTACCTTAACTTGTGCGAGCTGCTGACGCGCTGCTGGATGGGCCCGGCGACGCAGGCGCAGCCCTGGACGACCTGGGCGGCGCTGGCAGAGCTGAACGGTGGCTTGATTGCGCTGTCGGGTGCGGAGCTGGGTCTGGTCGGCCAGGCGCTGGTAGCGGGCGACGCTGCCCGTGCGAGATCCCTCGCGCTGCGCTTTGCTGAACTGTTTCCGAACCGCTACTACCTGGAGCTGCAGCGGGCGGGCCTGCCGGGCCAGGAAGCCCAGGTGCAGGCCGCGGTGCGGTTGGCCGCAACGCTGCAACTGCCGGTGGTCGCGACGCACCCGGTGCAGTTTCTGACCAATGACGACTTCGAGGCGCACGAGGCGCGTGTCTGCGTGGCTGAAGGCGAAACGCTGACCAACCCGCGCCGCGTCAAGCGCTTCAATGCGCAGCAGTATTTCAAGTCGCAGGCGGAGATGAAAGCGCTGTTCGCCGATGTGCCCAGTGCCTTGGCCAACAGTGTCGAGATCGCCAAGCGTTGCAGCCTGAGTCTGGTGCTCGGCAAGCCGCAGCTGCCGGCCTTTCCGACGCCCGAGGTCCTCGGCGCGCGCATGGCGCCGGAAGAGTTCTTTCGCCACTCGTCGCACGAGGGGCTGAACGAGCGGCTGGTTCAGCTCTATCCCGATGCTGCGAAGCGCGAGGCCGAGCGCCCGCGCTATGTCGAGCGCCTTGAATTCGAGATCGCCACCATCCTGAAGATGGGCTTCCCCGGCTACTTCCTGATCGTGGCCGACTTCATCAACTGGGCCAAGTCCCACGGCTGCCCGGTCGGACCAGGGCGCGGCTCCGGCGCCGGTTCGCTGGTGGCCTACGCACTGAAGATCACCGACCTTGACCCGCTGCAGTACAACCTGCTGTTCGAGCGCTTCCTGAACCCCGATCGCGTGTCGATGCCCGACTTCGACATCGACTTCTGCCAAGCGAACCGCGACCGCGTCATCGACTACGTCAAGGACAAGTACGGCCGCGAGGCGGTGAGCCAGATCGTCACCTTCGGCACGATGGCCGCCAAGGCCGCGCTGCGCGACATCGGCCGCGTGCTGGGCATGGGTTACGGCCATGTGGACAGCATTGCGAAGCTGGTGCCCGCGCCACCGGGCAAGGTGGTGACCTTGCGCAGACCGCCGAACGACACCGACACGAGCGTCATCTACGCGCGCCGCGAAGCGCCCGAAATCGAGGAGCGCGAGCAGAAGGAAGAAGAGGTTGCCGAGCTGCTGGCACTCGCCGAGCGGGTTGAAGGCATCGTGCGCAACGTCGGCATGCATGCCGGTGGCGTGTTGATCGCGCCGGGCAAGATCACCGACTTCTGCCCGCTGTACATGCAGCCCGGCAGCGACAGCGCGGTGAGCCAGTTCGACAAGGACGACGTCGAATCGATCGGCCTGGTGAAGTTCGACTTTCTGGGCCTGGCCACGCTGACCATCCTGGAGATGGCCAAGGAGTTCATCCGAGCGCGCTACCCCGATCAGCGTGATTTCGCGCTGGAGAACATCGCACTTGACGACCCCGGCGCCTACCGCCTGATGAGCGAGGGCAAGACGGTTGCGGTGTTCCAGCTTGAAAGCTCGGGCATGCAGCGCATGCTGCGCGACGCCAAGCCCAGCGTATTCGAGGACGTGATCGCACTGGTGGCGCTCTACCGCCCGGGCCCGATGGACCTGATCCCGAGCTTCTGCGCGCGCAAGCACGGCCGCGAGGAAGTCGAGTACCCGCACCCGCTGATGCAGGGGGTGCTGGAAGAGACCTACGGGATCATGGTCTACCAGGAGCAGGTGATGCAGGTGGCCCAGATCGTCGGCGGCTACACGCTGGGCGGCGCCGACCTGCTGCGCCGCGCCATGGGCAAGAAGAAGCTCGAAGAGATGATGAAGCACCGCGCCATCTTTGCCGAAGGCGCGGCGAAGAAGGGCATTGCGGAGCCCAAGGCCAACGAGATCTTCGACCTGATGGAGAAGTTCGCGGGCTACGGCTTCAACAAGTCGCACGCTGCTGCTTACGCGCTTCTGGCGTACCACACGGCCTGGCTGAAGGTGCATTACCTTGCCGAGTTCACCGCCGCCAACATGAGCGTGGCGCTCGACGACACCGACAAGCTGAAGATCTTCCACGACGACGCGAAGGCGCTGGGTGTGGTGTTCGAGCCGCCCGATATCAACGCTGGCAGCTATCGCTTCGAGCCGATCACGCCGGATCCCGCAGCGAAGCAGAAGGGCGAGCGCGGTCGCGTGCGCTACGGCCTGGGTGCGATCAAGGGCACGGGGCAGGGCGCGATCGAGGCGATCGTGGCCGCACGCACCGAGGGGGGCCCGTTCACCAGCCTGTTCGATTTCTGCGCCCGTGTCGATCGGGCGCGCATCAACAAACGCACTGTCGAGGCGTTGATCAAGGCGGGCGCGTTTGATGGCTGGGGCCAGGAACGATCCGCGCTGCTCGCCAGCGTCGGCCTCGCCTTCGACTACGCCGACTCGCAGGCGGCGCACGCCAATCAGGGCGGCCTGTTCGACTTCGACGATGCGCACGGCGCCTCGACGCAGGAGCCACCGCTGGTCGAGGCCTTGCCGTGGAGCATCAAGGAGCGGCTGATGGCCGAGAAGGCTGCGCTGGGCTTCTATCTGTCGGGCCACCTGTTCGATCAGAGCGTGGACGAGGTTCGCCAGTTCGCCAAGCGCGCCAATGTCGATGTGCTGGACACGCGCGAACCGCAGCTGCTCGCCGGCATCGTGGGCGATTTGCGCATGGTCAACGGCCAGCGCGGCCGAGTGGCCATCTTCAAGCTCGACGACAAGACCGAAGCGATCGAAGCGGTGGCCAGCGAGGAGCTGGTCAATGCGAATCGCGAGCTGTTGAAAGATGACGAGCTCGTGATCGTGCAGGGCAAGGTGCAGCCCGATCGCTTCTCGGGCGGGCTGCGGCTGACGGTGCAGCAGGTGTGGGGCCTGGCCGAAGCGCGCTGCCGCTTCGGCAAGTACCTGAGCGTGCACGTCAACGGCGCCGTGCCGCCCGTGGCCGAACTGCTGCGTGAGTTCCCGGTGCGCCATCTGGCGACCGAACATGGCGATGTGCCTCAGGGCCTGTCCGTGCGCCTGTGTTTGCACCGCCGTGCGGCACAAGGCGTTGTCACTGGCGATCTGGACCTGGGCGACCAGGCACGCTTCTACCCGAGCGACGAGGCGATCGAGCGCTGGCGGGCAGCGGCGGAGGGCAGGAAGGCGCGCGTGGTGTACGAGCTGCCGATGCCCTCATGACCGCCAGCGGCGACTGCGGCTGAGCCCAGCCACCAACGGGCGCCTCAGCAGCCCTTGATCAAGCGCAGCACCAAGGGGTGTTGGATCTTGCGCTGTGCTGCGATCGCGTAGAAGCGTTCTTCGACGCCCACACATCGGCCGACGAATTTAACCCCGTCAGCCCGGATGAGGTCATCGCCGACGCGGCTCACTGCCGGGAAAGCGCCCATGCCGCCCGATCCGAAGGTCTTCAGCAGCGCACTGTCCTCGAACTCGCCCACGATGTTCGGGCGGATGCCCTGCCGCTCGAACCAGTGATCCAGCAAACCACGAGCGGCCGCGTGCGTGGTGGGCAGGAGTACGGGCACCTTGGAAAGCGACTGTGGGAATCCCTTTCGGGCGGCGGCAGCGAGTGCCGGTGGGGCGTACCACGCGAGTTCCGAGGCGCCGAGCAGGTGACTGTGAACCTTGAACGTGGGGCTCGGCGCAGCCACCCGGTCCGACAACACGACATCCAGCCGATGAAGTGCAAGGTCGGCCAGAAGATCGCCGAACTCACCTTCGTGGCACAGCAGCCGAAGCTGCGGCTCCGCAAGCATGGGCTGCAGCAGGGATCTCACGACCAGCTTCGGCACGCCGTCGGAGATGCCGACTGCGAGTCGCACGCTGGGCGTGCTGGCGGTCTCTCGCACGATCGCAGGCAACTGTTCCCCGAGTGCAAAGATCTGGTCGGCCTGACGCATGGTGGCTTCACCCGCTTGCGTGAGCGCCAGGCCGCGGCCTTCAGGCCTGAGCAGGGCATGACCCAGGGACCGCTCCAGCTCGCGTACCTGGGTGCTCACGGTCTGCACGGCCATGCCCAGCCGATCCGCAGCACGCGTGATGCCACCTTCTTTGCCGACCACCCAGAAGTAGTAGAGATGGCGATAGTTGAAGTCGAGACTCATGTCAGTCTTTACAGAAGTCAGCGTTCATGATTGTCTGATTTTTAAGGATTAATCGGCGCTCTATCCTCGCGGCCTGTTGAAGCATGGATTCGATGCAGTTGTGCCCCGGCGCATCCGTTGCGCAACCGCCGGTGGGCGTCGTGGGCGCCTCGCGTCGATTTCCGGTATTGATTCCGCATGACTAGGAGCAACTCATCATGGACTCTCGCGTTACCCAATCAACCCCTGTGGCAACGATGCATTCGCCGGTGGTCACGTCTCCCATTGCTGGCGCGGCTGGCGCCTCGCGTGTGCTGCGCAACACTTATGCGCTGCTGTCGCTGACGCTGCTGTTCAGTGCCGGCGTCGCTGCAGTGAGTGCAGCGGCGCAGTGGGCTGCGCCTGGAATTTTGCTGACGCTGGCTGGCTACTTTGGCCTGCTGTTCGCGGTCTACCGGCTGAAGAATTCCGGCTGGGCGCTTCTTGCGGTCTTCGGCTTGACCGGATTCATGGGCTACACGCTCGGTCCGCTGCTCTCCAAGGTGATGACCTTGCCCGGCGGTGGGCAGGTGATCGCGATGGCCCTGGCGGCAACCGGTTCGGTTTTCCTCGCTTTGTCGGCCTGGGTCCTGACGACTCGGCGCGACTTCAGCTTCATGGGCGGGTTCCTGTTTGCCGGCATGGTCGTGGCACTGCTGGCCGGTCTCGCTGCGGTGTTCCTGCAGATTCCGGCGCTGGGACTGGCCGTGAGCGCGATGGTGGCCTTGTTGTCGGCCGGGCTGATCTTGGTAGAGACCAGCCGCATCGTGCATGGCGGGGAGTCGAACTACGTGCTTGCGACCGTGGGTTTGTATGTTTCGATCTTCAATCTGTTCACCAGCCTGCTCAGCCTCTTCGGGCTGGGTGGTACTGAAGAGTGACGTGACCGGAGCTCGACATGAAATGGCCGCACCCTCCAGACGGCGTTCTGGCGACGGTTCCATGACGTTGTCGATCTCCCAGCGACTGCACGCCGCCGCTGACGAGCTGCGGTGCGATCAGACCAACCTGCAGTTCCTGGTCGATGCTCACCGCCCGCAGGTGCGCGAGGCACTGCTGGTGCTGCTTGGGACCCTGTGCCTGTGTCCGGTGCCGGGTGTGGGCACGGTGGTGGGTACAGCCATCTTCGCCATGGCCGTGATGAGCTGGCGCGGTCTTGGCGACGCGAGTCTTCCGTCTCGATTCGGCGATTTCGGCTTGTCGCGGGTGCGTGCGACGCGGGTGTTGCGGACGCTCGCACGCATACACGAGGTGGCCGAGCGCACGCACCAGCCGCGCTGGCGGGCACTCGTCGATCGGCTGCCCGACCGCGTGATGGCAGGCGCTGCCGCGCTGATGGGGGTACTGATTGCGCTGCCTATCCCGTTGGGGAACTTCTTGCCAGGGCTCGCACTGATACTGGCGGGGCTCGGCTTGCTGCGTCGAGATGGCCTGTCGTTGCTATTGGGCGCGGGTTGTGGGGTACTGGGCGCCGTCTGGCCGCTGGCGCTGGGAGTTGCGGCCTGGGCATCCTTGGGAGAGACGGTGACGCAGGCCATCGGTTTTTGAATTTCGAATGCACACATCCATGGTCAAGCGCGCGATAGACACCACTGAAAAAATCTTCCTGATGCTGATCGCGGGATTCACCGTGATCGCCATGGCGCAAGAGATCTGGCTGCTCGTCGAGAACCGCAGGGTAGAGCTGAAGGACTTGCTGATGATGTTCATTTATGCCGAGGTGCTGGGCATGCTGGCGGCGTTCTACAGCCGGCAGCGCAACGTCATCCTGCTGCCGCTGTTCATTGCCATGACCGCGCTCAGCCGATTGATCATCCTGCAGGGCAAAGAGGCCAATGCCGTGGCACTCATTTACGAAAGCGGCGCGATCCTGTTGATCGCACTGGCGTGTTGGATCATCAGCCGCATGCGCAGTGGCGACTGAATTCGGATCAGGGTGGGCGTTGACACATGGTGCGCTATCGTGGCGGATACCATGCCACGACCGCTGATGTCTGGCAGCGCACGACCCACTGGCGCAGAGCCGCATTCCCCTCTTGAGGAGCCCGCATGAAAACTCGCGCAGCCGTGGCCTGGAAGGCCGGCGCCCCACTGACCATCGAAACCGTCGACCTCGAAGGCCCTCGCGCCGGGGAGGTGCTTGTGGAGATCAAGGCCACCGGCATCTGCCACACCGATCACTACACGCTCTCGGGTGCCGACCCTGAAGGGCTGTTCCCGGCCATCCTCGGCCACGAAGGCGCGGGCGTGGTGCTGGAAGTGGGTGCGGGCGTGACCAGCCTGAAGCCGGGCGATCACGTCATTCCGCTGTACACGCCCGAGTGTCGGCAGTGCAAGTTCTGCCTGAGCCGCAAGACCAATCTGTGCCAGCTGATCCGCGGCACTCAGGGCAAGGGGCTGATGCCCGACGGCAGCAGCCGGTTCAGCTTGAACGGGCAACCGATCCTGCACTACATGGGCACCAGCACCTTCGCCAACCACATCGTGGCACCCGAGATCGCGCTGGCCAAGATCCGGCCCGACGCCCCATTCGACAAGGTCTGCTACATCGGCTGCGGTGTCACCACCGGCGTGGGCGCAGTCATCTTCACAGCGGGGGTGGAAGCAGGCGCCAATGTGGTGGTGTTCGGGCTGGGCGGCATCGGCCTGAACGTGATCCAGGGGGCGAAGATGGTGGGCGCTGACAAGATCATCGGCATCGACCTGAACCCGGCGCGCGAGGCGATGGCGCGGCAGTTCGGCATGACGCACTTCATCAACCCGAAGAACGTCGACAACGTGGTCGACGCCATCGTGCAGTTGACCGATGGCGGGGCCGATTACAGCTTCGAGTGCATCGGCAACACCACCACGATGCGGCAGGCGCTGGAGTGCTGTCACAAGGGCTGGGGGCGCAGCATCATCATCGGCGTCGCTGCAGCCGGGCAGGAGATCGCCACGCGGCCCTTCCAACTCGTGACGGGCCGCAAGTGGGAAGGCAGCGCCTTCGGCGGTGCGCGCGGCCGCACCGACGTGCCCAAGATCGTCGACTGGTACATGGAAGGCAAGATCAGCATCGACCCGCTGATCACGCACACGCTCAAGCTCGAAGACATCAACCACGGCTTCGAGCTGATGGAACGCGGCGAGAGCATTCGCTCGGTGGTCCTTTACTGATCAGGCCGACCGCTCGCAACTCCCACCGTAATCGGCACCCCTGGCTGCAACCGCTGGACAAAGAATGACAAATCCAGGCCGTGCGGCATGGTCCTAGCCGTCGTACAGGCCAGGCAGCTGTGGACGGCTGGGCATGGGCATCACACGGCTCTGCAGCTCAGTCAGCGCGCGGCACAGTGCGTCACCATTCCAGTGGCTGTCTGCGATGCAGGCACGGTCGAGCTCGCGCAGCAACGGGGTCAGCGTGGGGTTGTCGAGCCGGCGCGCGAGGGCGTTCAGGCCGACCGGTGCGTCGTGCGGCCAGGTGGCGCGGCCCCAGCCGATCAGCGCATCGCGCGCCGCACGGGCGGCGTGGGCATGGCAAGCCTGCTGGAAGGCTGTGCGAGCCGCGCTGACGGATGCGACAGGTACCGGCGGCATAGGCACTGACGGGCCGCTGTCAGTGGCGCGGTGGCGGCGATGGTGTGCCCATGCCCATGCGGCAAGCGTGGCCAGCCACAGCAGCGCGAAGGCCAGGCTGACCCAGGCCCAGTCCACCGTGGCGCTGCCAGATGCGTTCGGCATGCCGGGCTCGGCGTCGGCGACCGGCGCGCTGGGCGAGGCCGCGGGTGAAGATGCGGTGCTCGGGATGCCGGGCAGCGCCTGCCCTGGAACGGGCCCGCCCGCACTGGCGCTGGCGGATGTCGAACCGGCCGCCGCCACCACCTCCACCGTCACGGCGGGCAGCACTGCTTCGCGGCGCTGATTGCTCACCACATCCCACCACGCCAGACGCAACTCGGGCAGTTCGTAGCGCCCGGGCTGGTCGGCCAGCAGCACGATGTCCTGGTCGCGCTGGCCGACGACATGGCCGTCCAGCAGCTGGTCGCTCAGCGCCGCTTCTTCTGCATGCGCCTTGAGTCCGGGGGGCATCGGCGTGGCAGCGCTCAGGTCGGGCAGTTGGCTGGCACTCTGACCCACTGCCGCGATCCGCAACCGCCGCGTCAGCGGCTCGCCGACCGCGATCGTCCTGTCGGCAGGGCGCCAGGCGTCTTCGAGGGTCAGCTGCTGCGCAGGCAACCAGTCGCCGGTGCGCTGGGCCGGTGGGCGCGGTTGCGCCATGAGCTTCACCGGGTCGCCACGCAGTCGCAGCGGACGGGTGCCGCCAAGCCCCCCTTCGATCTGCAACTGGCCGAACAACCGCGCGAGGAACGGATCGACTCGGCTGTTGACGTCGGCGACCTGCGCGTTGAGCACCGGCCCATCGAGCTGGAGCTCGCCGCTGCGCTGCGGCACCAGCAGGTAGTGGCGTGTGATCACCTGATACGTGCGGCCGTTGCGGGTTTCCTGGGTGGTCACATCCTCGCCGAGCCGCCGCACCAGCAGGTCGGCCGTGCCTGGCAGATCGAGCGAGGCCTGGAACAGCTTCTTGTCGCTGTACAGCTGCACCTTCAGGCTCACCGCGGACTGCACGTACGGCTGCAACGAGTCCAGGCTGGTGGTCAGGAACACGTGCGCAGCTGAATTGGCAGCCGCCTTCGTGGCCGCGCCTGATGCACCGGTGCCGCCGGCTCCGGCGCCGTTGGCGGCGATGTTCAGGTCGATGGCAGCGGAAGACTCACCGTCCCAGGTCAGCCGAGGCACCTCGACCAGGCCGCTGCGACGCGGCGCCAGCGCCAGCTTGACCTGGCGCTGCGAAGACATGCTGCCGTTGAGGATCTGCAGGCTCTTGCTGGTGCTGCGGCTGAGAATCTCGAAGTTCTTCTCCAGCGGCGCGAGGTCAGGATCGCTGTCACCGCGGCGATCGCTTTGCAGCGTCAACTGCACCGATTCGCCCGCCGCGAGCTGGGTCCGGTCGACCGATGCGGTGAAGGCCGCCCAGGCCGGGTGGCACAGCAGGCCGCCCATGATGAGGAGGCCACTGGCGAGCAGGCTGCGGACGAGGCGCCATCCGTGTGTCATGGGGCATTTCCCTGGCGGGTCAGGTGCTGGATGAGGAACTTGCGCCGCAGCAGGCCACTGGAATCATCAGGCAGACGGCGCAGCCACTGGTCTTCTGCCAATTGCTGTTCAGTGCGCGGTGGCGGCGTGTTGCGATCGGTGCGCAGCCCCGAGCGCGAGCGGGTCGCACCCAGCACATCGCGTTCGGCTTGTGCGGCGGTGTCCGGGCTGCCGGGGTCGATGCGGCCGTCTGCGCCCGTTTCTTTGCCCTCGGCGCCGCCTAGCGCATTGGGATTGGTCCCGACGCCGCCATTCGGCGCGGCCTGACCCGGGCCGCTGGCCTGGCCCGGTTGGGGCTGCGGCGCTGCTTGACCCCCGGCGGCATCGGGCATGGGTGAGCCCTGTGGCGCCTGGCCGAGCGGGCCCGACGCCGGTTGGGGTGTGGGCTGGGCACCGGCGCCGCCGGCGGTGTTCGATGCCGTCCGCCCCTGCTGTGAAGAAGGTTGCTGCTGGGGCTGCAATGCCTTGGCGACCAGGTCGCGGTTGTGCTGCGCGTCGCGGTCGTTGGGGTTCTGGGCCAGCGCTTCATCGTAGGCCTGCAGGGCCTGCTGCAGGGCGCCGGCGCGCACCAGCGCGTTGCCGCGGTTGTAGGGGGCCTCGGGCGCGTCGAGGCGGCCATAGCTGTTGGCTGCCGCGCGGGCATCGCCGGCTTTCAGCTGCGCCCAGGCCTTGCGGCGAGGGTCGATGTAAGTTTGCGCCGCGATCGCAGCGCGGCCGGCACGCAGCTCGGCCTCGCCGCGCTGGTCGGGTGTGCGCCACAGGGAGTCCCAGCCGCCCTCCGCCTGCGCTGCGGTCGCGCAGAGCAGGAGCAGGGCGACGCACCAGCGCGCTTTCACCACCACCCCCTTCGCGCCAGCCCAGCCACCAGCAGCAGCAACGGCGGCAGCAGCCAGACGCCCGCATCGCGCCAGCGCTCTGCTTCCACGTCGCTCAATGCAGTGGCGCTGCGAGGGACCTTCGTCTGCAATTGCGTCAGCAGCGCGGGTATCTCGGTGAGCTCGAAGACGCGGCCTCCGCCTGCGCGGGCCAGTTGCTGAAGCAGCGCGCGGTCCACCGGCTCGGCCGTTGCGAGGCCCGCTGCCGCTGCGTTGCCGTCGGCAGGGAGGGGCAGGGCAGGGCTTGCGGAAGGGCTCGATCCGCCACTGGCTGTTGAGCCTGCGCCGCCAATGGCCAGCACATCGACCGTGGTGCTGCGCTCACGCAAGGACTCGGCGGCGGCGCTCGCCTGATCCGGATCGGCGTAGCCGTCGGTCAGCACCACCACGTGGCCGCCCTGCGTCGTCGACCGTTCCAGCAGCTGCTGAGCCATCGCCAATGCCGGGCCGAGCTTGTTGCCGCTGCTGGGCATCAAGTCGGGTGACAGCGGACCAGTCAGACCACGCACCGTCGCGACGTCGTCGGTCAGCGGCGTCACGGTGTAGGGCTCGGCACTGAACACCACCAGACCGATGCGCGCGCCCTGGGCTGCGCGCAGCACGTCTTCGATGGCATAGCGGGCCCGGCTGACGCGGTTCGGCGCAGCATCGGGCGCCAGCATCGAGGGCGACAGGTCGAGCACCAGCACCCAGCCATCGGGGATGGAATTCGCAGCGGCGGGCTCGCGTTGCCAGGTGGGGCCGGCCAGTGCCAGCACTGCCAGCGTCCAGGCCAACGCCAACCAGGGCCAGGGTGAGGCCCGGCTGGCCGTTTGGGGCTCGGGCAGGCGCAGCGCGTCCAGCAGCGGCGCATCCACCAGCGTGGCCCAGCCACCACCCGACGCACTGCGCCGCGCCAACCAGGCGGTCAGCGCGAGCAGCAGCGGCACCGCGAGCAGCCACCAGGGACGCTCGAAGTGGAAGCGGGCCAGTGCGGCTTGCCATTCACTGATCAGCGCCATCGTGGCTCCCGCAGAGTCACCGTTGGCACGCTCAGCAGCAAGGCCAGCGCCAGTGGCCACGCGAACCACTCGTCGCTGGGTCGCACCCACCGGTCCTGCGCGGCAGCCGGTTCGAGCTGGTCCATGAGCGCGTAGGCCTGCTGCAATGCGGCCGCATCGGTCGCGCGAAAGTAGGCGCCACCGGTATCGTTGGCGATGGCTTTCAAGGTGTCTTCGTCGAGGTCGCTGTCCTCCTCACTGCCCACGCCGATCGTGTAGATGCGCAGCCGCTGCGCAGCGGCCAGCCGCGCGGCAGGCAGCGGGGGCATCTCGCCCGCATTGCTGCTGCCGTCGGTCAGCAGCACCAGCACCGTCTCGCGCTGGGCGTCCGGTGCGGCGCCCTCTGCGTTGCGCTCGGCCTGCAGACGCTTCAACGCGAGCCCGATGGCGTCGCCCAGTGCCGTGGCCGGGCCCGCCATGCCGATCGACGCTTCTTCCAGGAATTGGCCGATGGTGTCGAGATCGGTGCTCAGCGGGGCCTGTAGGTAGGGCCGGGTGCCGAACATGATCAGCCCGACCTGGTCACCGTGGCGGCGCCGAATGAAGTCACCCGCCACCGCTTTCACAACCTGCAGCCGGCTCATGCGCCCGGCCATGTCTTGTGCCGCCATCGAGCCCGAGGTGTCGACGGCCAGCAGCAGGCGACGCCCGGTCGTCTCCACCGGCTGCGGCTCACCCAGCCATTGCGGCCGAGCAGCGGCCAGCAACATCAGCGCCCAGACCAGCATGAACAACAGCAGCCGCCAGCGCGGTGCGCGGGGTGTCGCCGGCGCCAGGCGAGGCCCGACCTGTGCCGCAAAGGGCAGGAACAACGCGGCGCCGAGCGGTCGAGCCGGAGGCAGCCAGCGCGCGAACAGCCACGGCAGTGGCGCGGCCAGCAGCATCCACGGCCATTCGAAGTGGATCACGGGCCCACCTTCTTGCACATGATGAAGGTGCGAGCGCCACTGAGCCAGCGCGCACGATCGGCGGCTGAGGCCGGCTGACTCGTCGAGGTGGCTGCGCTGCCGTAGGCGCAGCGCAGCAGCGCCTGACCACTCTCACCAGCCCAGTCGCGCCCGCCATGGCGCACGACGAAGGCCAGCCAGGCGTCGCCGCTGAGCGTGGCCACGGCGTCGCGTCCGTATCGGGCCATGGCATAGCGGCGCAGCAACTGCTGCACGCCGCGGGCGAGGTCGGCATCGACGCTGCCCGCTTGGGTGGACATCGCCTGCAGTTGCGCCAGTTCGCGCAGGGCCGCGCGCTGCCAACGTTTGACCGAGGGCTGCCGCGCTCTCTTGCGCAGCCACGCGGCCAGCGCGAGGGCCAGCAGCAACAAGGCCATCAGGCCCCACCACCCCGGCGCGAGCGGCCACCAGCCCAGCGGCGGCGGTGCACGATCGGGGGCCAGCTGCGCCAGCAAGGCGGTGTTCATCGCGACTCGCTGATGAAGCGCGGCAGCGCTTGCGCCAGATCGCCAGCGGTGTCGAGCCGCAGCAAGGGCAGCCGGTGGTTGCGGCTGAGGTCGGCGAGGCGCTGCTCGCGTTGGGCCCAGGCGGCCACCCAGGCGGATCGGCTGCTGGCACCGTCGATCGACCAGCTTTGGCCAGGCAGTCCGACGCGAAAAGCACCGTCGGGCAGGCCATCACGCTCCAGCGGATCCGTGAGCCAGAGCAACCGACATTCGGCGCGCAAGCCGATGGTCAACAGCGCGGTTTCAGCGGCCGCGTCGAGTGTGCAGAAGTCGCTGAGCACGAACACCGTGCTGCCCGAACGAAGCAGCGGTCGCAAGGTGCTGAGCGCCACCGCCAGCCCGTCGGCCGCGGGCATGCCCGGCGCCTGGGGTTGGCTCTGTACCAGCGCCTGCAGCGTGGCCAGCGCGCCGATATCACGCGAGCGTGGCGGCAACAGCTGCGGCGACGCAGCGCCTTGGGTCAGGACGGCTCCCAAGCGATCGCCGGCGCTGATGGTGACCCAGGCCAGCCAGGCGGCCGCGCGCAACAACAAGGCTGATTTGAGCTGCTGGCGGCTGCCGAAATACAGGCCAGGATGCAGATCCGCGAGGAGCCACACCACGCGCTCGCGCTCCTCGCGGAACAGCTTGGTGTGAGGCCGGCCGCGCCGGGCCGTGACGCGCCAGTCGATGGTACGAGCGTCGTCGCCCTGGGCATAGGCACGCACTTCGTCGAATTCGAGACCGCGGCCGCGGTGGGCACTGCGGTGTCCACCCTGCAACTGCGCCGCCGCCGGATGGCGCAGGTGCATCTCCAGCCCGTGCGCGGCGCCACGCAGCGCAACCAGTTCGTCGAGGTCCGGCAGCAGTCCCATCACCGGCCCGGGGTCAGGGGGCCGGGACTGTGCGCAGCAGCTCGACGACGCAGTCCTGCGCGGTGACCCGTGCGGCCTGCGCGCTGTAGTCGAGCAGCAGCCGATGGCGCAGGGCATCGGGGGCGATCGCCTGCACGTCTTCCGGGCTCACGTAATCGCGACCATCCAGCCAGGCCAGGGCACGTGCGCCGCGTTCGATGGCGATGGCGGCCCGCGGGCTCGCGCCCCAACGCAACCAGCCAGCCAACAGCGCGCTGTAGGGGGCCGGGTGGCGGGTCGCATCGACCAACGCGGCGATGTAGTCGGCCACCGAATCGGCCAGGGTCAGCGCCAGCACCTCGTGCCGCGCGGCAAACACATCGGCCTGTGGCAGTTTGTGAGGCGGCGGCGGCATCTCGACCTCAGACACCGCTTCCTGACGGGCCAGCGCCATGATCAATCGGGTGGTCGCGCGGTCGGGGTAGTCGACGCGGGTGTGCAGCATGAAACGGTCAAGCTGGGCTTCGGGCAGGGGGTAGGTGCCTTCTTGCTCGATCGGGTTCTGGGTCGCCATCACCATGAACAGGTGCGGCAGTTGATAGGTGGTCACGCCCACGGTGATCTGCCGCTCGGCCATCGCTTCAAGCAGTGCCGACTGCACCTTGGCCGGCGCACGATTGATCTCGTCGGCGAGGATCAGGTTGTGGAACAGCGGGCCACGCTGAAAGCGGAAGCTGCCTTCCTCGGGCCGGTAAATGTCAGAACCGGTGAGGTCGGCCGGCAGCATGTCGGGCGTGAACTGCACCCGCTGAAAATCGCATTCGACCGCATGAGCCATGGCCTTCACCGCACGCGTCTTGGCGAGGCCGGGTGGGCCCTCCACCAGCAGGTGGCCATCGGCGAGTAGCGCCACCAACAGGCGCTCGACCAGCGCGGGCTGACCCAGGACCTGGCCCTCAAGGTAACTGCGCAGTCTGTCAAAGGCTTGATGCGTGCTGGCGACAGAAGGCGAGGTCATGGTGGGCGTCCGGCTGGAAAGTGCTCAGGCGAAGACGCTGTCGCTTCTTCAGGTGGCGTGCTGATGGCTGGATTCTCCAGCCAAACAGAAGGTTCCTAGGGGGAACTGCGGACCAGCACCCAAACCGGTCGGCCCGGGCCAGCGCGTGTCGAAACGCGGCTGGGCGGTTGACGAGCGATCAGGCGGCGAGCGGAGGACGGGCTCGCAGCGCATGCGCCGCGAGCGCGGCAATGATCTGCGTGATGTCGTCGTCGCTTTGCGCAGCGCTCAGGCTGATGCGCACGAGGCTCAGGCCAGACGGTGTAGCCGGCGGGATCATCAGGTTGGTGTAGATGCCCGCGTCGAGCAAGCTTTGCCACAAGGCCAGCGCTGCGTCGCGCGTGTCGAAGACGATCGCGGCCACCGGGCCCGGAGATGCCGTGCCGAGTCGGTAGCCCATCTTGCTCAATTCACCGTACACGCGTTCCGCATGGCGCCACAGACGTGCGCGCAAATCATGTCCCTGCAACACCTTGCGCAGGGCCTGATGGGTTGCGGCGATCACGGGTGGGGGCGGTGACGCGGTGAAGATGTACGGTCGGCTGACCATGCGCATGAATTCCACCTCGGCATGACGGCCAAGACAGAAGCCGCCAACGCCGCCCAGGCTCTTTGAGAAGGTGCCGACAATGAAGTCGACATCGCCCAGCAGATCCTCGGCTTCGCACAGACCCAAGCCACGCGGGCCGAACACGCCAAACGAATGGGCTTCATCAACCAGCAGCCAGGCTCCGTGGCGCTTCTTGATCTCGACGATCTCGCGCAAGGGTGCGCGGTCGCCGAGCGTGCTGTAGAGACTTTCGACGACGATCAGCGTGCGGCTGGCTGCCTCGCCCAGGCGCTCCAGCCGTCGATCGAGGTTCTCTGGATCGTTGTGGCGAAAACGGATCGTTGTCGCATGGCTGAGTCGGCAGCCGTCGTGAATGCTCGCATGGCTGTCGGCATCCACGAGCAGGGTATCGCCTTCACCTGCCAGGGCCGACAAGGTGCCGAGATTGGCTTGGTAGCCGGTGGAGAAGACGATGGCAGCGGGCCAGCCGAATGCGCTTGCGAGCGAATGCTCCAGTGCCCGGTGGCCGGCATAGTTGCCGCTGGCCATGCGCGAGCCGGTGGTGCCCGTCCCCAGGGATTCGATGGCCGAGATCGCTGCCGCGCGACAGTCGGCGTCGTAGGTCAGGCCGAGGTAATTGTTGGTGCCAGCAAGGATCACGCGACGACCATTGATCGTGGCGGAGGTGGCCGAGTGCACCTCGTCCATCGGCGTGGCGATCGGAGCCACACGGCTGTTTTCGGCCAGACTGGCCGCCAGGCCGCGCTGGACAGCGAATTTATCGAGCAGGCTCACACAGCCCCATGCTTGAGTTGGACGATGCCAGCACAGAGCTCATCGATGGTGCGCGCCTGTGCCATGGTTTCCACCGGGATCGACAGGTCGAGGCGGTCTTCGATTTCCATGACCAGATCCATGACTTCAGCGGAATCGAGGTCGGCTTCCTGAGCCAGGTCTGCGTCGCCTCGAATGCGGGCCGCGCCGGGGCGGATCACACTCAGAGCTTCACGAATGGTCGATTCGACGGATGCCGTTGCTTCGCTCAAGGAGGAGGGTTCCACGGCAGGGCTGGACAACAAGCTCACGACGCCGCGCTCTCGATTTCGGCCGGCACGCGCTTGGGATGACCGACGAATCGCCCACGAGACTCGGATGGCTCCTCGGCGCCACGCCGTTCGATGAACTCCTTGCGGGCCGTGCTGCGTGACAGCTTGCCCGACGACGTCCGAGGCAAGGTGTGCGGAGGCACCAATTCAATCACGCAGTGAATGCCGAACTCGGCATGAATGGCCTGCTGAATCCGTTCGGCCAAGCTGGCCAGTTTGCGCGGATCGGCTTCCCGGCACTGCACGACCAGCACGGCTGATTCACCGCCTTCGTCGTCAGTGATCGAAAACGCGGACGCGTCGGTGGGCCGAACTTCTGGCTCCTGCTCGGCGAGGTGCTCCAGATCCTGTGGCCAGATGTTGCGGCCCTTGATGATCATCAGGTCCTTGGCTCGACCCGTGATGTACAGCGAACCATCGGCCTGGTAGCCGATGTCACCAGTGTCCAGCCAGCCATCGGCAGAGAGCACTTCGCGCGATGCGTCGGCGTTGCCGAAGTAGCCCGACATCAAACTGGCGCCGCGCAGGTGGATGCGGCCGCAACGACGTTCCGGCAGCGGCCGGCCGCGCTCATCGCGAATCTCCATCTCGTAGCCTGGTAGCGGCTTGCCGCAATTGATGAAGGCCTTGCCCTTGATGCCCGTTTCACCGGGACCCACCGGAATGGCCTCGCCGTGATGCGCGAGCCGATCGATATCCACCACATCACTGTGGGCGCCGACTTCAAGCGGCGCAAAGCTGACTGCCAGCGAGCATTCGGCCATCCCGTAGCACGGCAGAAAAGACTTTTCATTGAAGCCCGCAGAGGCCAGCACCGCGGCAAACTCGTGCAGGGTTTCGGGATGAATCATCTCAGCGCCGACGCCGGCCACTCGCCATGCCGACAGATCCAGCGCCTCAGTGTCAGAGGGCCGCAAGCGCCGTGCGCACAAGGTGTACCCAAACGGCGGGCTGAACGAGATCGTGCAACGGTTCAGCGACATCAGCTTCAGCCACAGCCGCGGCCGCATCGCGAAATCTCGCGTAGGAAGGTAATCGACCGAGCGCTGGGTGGCGACGCAGCCGAGCACGATGCCGACCAGACCCATGTCGTGGTAGTAGGGCAACCAAGAGCAAAAGCGATCTGCCGATGTCAACTGGAAGCCGTGATTGAAGATCGCGCTCAGGTTGGCCATGACCGCCGACTGGGTGATCATCGTGCCGCGGGGGAAGCGGGTGCTCCCTGAGGTGTACTGCAGGTAGGCCAGTTCACTGGGCTCTGGCGGCCGTGGTGTCGTGTCCAGTGCTGGCAGGGCTGAGAAATCTTGCGCTGTTCCGACCAGCGTCAGCGACAAACCTTCGCTGGCCTCGCGCAGGAAGCCAACAAACTCCGGAGGTGCAAACGCTGCCACGGCTCGGCAGTCCCGCACCAACTGACGCAGGTGGCGGATGTAAGCTTCCCGCCCACCAAGATGCACCGCCGCGGGCAGTGGCACAGGCACCAACCCCGCGTACTGGCACGCGTAAAACATGACCGCAAAGTCGGGGTGGGTGTGGGCGACGAGCGCAAGGCGAGCGCCTCGGCCCAGAGGCGCCAAGCGGCGTGCCATTTCGAGAGCTTGCGCTCGGAGTTCCTTGTAGGGCAGCGTGGCGATCAACGCACCGCGGCCATCGTAGTAGTTGAAGCCTGAGTCGCCACCCGCTGCGTAGTCCAGTGCCGCAGCAAGGGTCGGAAAGTCCGCGCTGCGCAGTTCGATGCCGCTCGCGGTTGGGGTCACACTGGCGTGGAAAGGTGCCGCAGCATTCACTGGAAACACCCCTGACGGCCATGCTGGCCTCGCAAGTAATCTTTCAACCCTCACCCTTTCGTACTGCAAGCGTTCAGCCGCTGGAAATGTAATTTGAGCGCGTCTGCGATGCAATCAAACTGTCATGGTTGGCACAACATGTTGCGGAAAACGCCAATTCAGGCCACGCTGCAGTTGACTGCAACATTCTATTTTGACCGATTGGCGTGGTTTCAAGCTGCAGTGGTGTCCAGAAAGTCAGCCAACTGTGCCAGTGTGGGGTAGTCGAACAGGTCGGTCACCTGCACGCGCTGCGGAAACTCGCGCTCAATCGCCTCGTGGATGCGAGCCAAAGTCAGCGAGTTAAGGTCAATTTCAAGCAAATTGGTCTGTGGAGTCAGCTCACGTCCGACGACGAAACCGGCACAGATCTCCTGCAGTCGCTGCGCAGTCGGTGTTCCCGTGCGCTGATCGGCCGCAATTCTTTCCGCCAGCAGCAACTCGATTTCGGACAGTGAAGCGTTGAACTCACCGCGCTCGAACGCTTCGGCCAGCGCGTAGCGTTGCAGTTTGCCGCTGCTGGTCTTCGGGATCTGCTTGACCGGCACCACGTGTGCTACCTCGACGCCGGTCTGCTGCAGTATCTTGCGTCGCAGCTCGATCACTTTAGGCAAGAACTCGGCCATGCCGGCACGATGGATCACGAAAAACGCCAGTTCCTCGGTGTCAGCCACCGGGCCGCGAACGCCTGCGGCTGCGACGCGGTTGGCTTCGATGTCGGCCACCTCGGCCGCAATGCGCTCGAGATCGTGCGGATAGTGGTTCTGGCCGTTGATGATGACCAGATCCTTGGCCCGCCCCGCAATGACGAGCTGTCCGTCCCAGATGAAGCCCAGATCACCGGTGGCCAGCCAGCCGTCGGCCGAGATGATTTCTGCCGACCGTGCCGGATCGCGGTAGTAGCCGGCCGTGACGTTGTCGCCGCGGATCAGCAACTGTCCCAGCGTGCGCTCGCCGAGGGTGTTGCCGGCATCGTCAACGATGCGCAACTCCACTCCGGTCAGCGGCAGCCCGAGCTTGACCAACTCGGACACCCGGCCGCCGTTCAGCGCCTCGTGACGCACGGGTTCTCCCACACGCAGACGCGTCGGGTCGACAACGACGGTTTCCAGTGGGGTTCCGCGCAGGGCGAAGCTGACGGCGAGGCTGGCTTCGGCCAAGCCATACACGGCGAACATGGCGCCGGGCCTCAGTCCGTGCGGTGCCATCGTGCGCATGAAGCGACGGCAGACTTCGGCTGAGATGGGTTCGGCCCCGTTGAAGATCAACCGGACGGCAGACAGGTCCAGGCCCTGCGGCGACTTGTGCGCGTACTGACGCAGGTAGTGCTGGAATCCGAAGTTCGGTGAACACAGCACGGTGCAGCGGCGCTGGCTGGCCAGGTCCAGCCACAGCAATGGACGGCGAGCAAACAGCTCGGTGCGCATGATCGCGTGGTTGATGCCACTGGCCAACTGGGTCAGGTGGAAGCCGATCAGCCCCATGTCGTGCGACAAGGGCATCCAGCTCATCACCGAGTCCTGGTCGGTGAACGCCGCGCCTTCGATGATCGATGCAATGTTGGCAGTGAGGTTGCGATGCGTGAGCATCACGCCCTTCGGGTCACCGGTCGAGCCTGATGAATACTGAATGAAAGCGAGGTCGCCCGGATCGACTTGCACTGTCACGCCCGGCTCGCCGGCGATGTCGAGAGCGCCAACGACCGCTGTGCGCGCACGCAGTTGCCGCCCCTCGGTCTCAAGGTGGTGTGCGGAGATGAAAGCTTCGAAGCGTTCGAGGCTCGGGCCGTCGATGCAGACCAGCGACTGATCGAGCTGAGCGAACACCCGCAGCAGCTTGCGCCAGTGTTCGTCGGCGGCGCCCGGTGCCAACGGCACTGCCACGATGCCACCGAGCACACAGGCCCAGAACATCTCCACGAAGCGTTCGTTGTCGGCGATGAACAGAATCAGCGTGTCGCCGCGCTTGAGTCCTTGGCGCTGGAGCGCGCCCAAGGCCCCGGTGGCGCGCTGACGCAGACGCCGAAAGCTCATCGTGCGCTGCTCGTTCTCGCCTTCGATGAAGGTGATGTGTCGATCCTCACGCACATCGGCGGGCAGGATCTCGTTGAGGGTCTTCAAGGGCAGCATGGAATTCGTTTTCAGCGCGCCACAGGACGCATGTGGAGGTCTTGGCGCGAGCGCAGGTTGACCTGAAATTCTGCTTCGGGTGGCGCAGTACCGGTGTATTCCAAGCGGAAGCGATCGGCCACCATCTCGAGGTGCATCGTCATTTCAGCCATCGCGAACGTGGCGCCGATGCAGTAACGCGGGCCCGCCGAGAACGGCAGGTAGGCAAAGCGATGGCGCGCATCGACCGCAGCCGGCTCGAAGCGCAACGGATCGAACACCTCAGGCTGATCCCAGTGCGCGGTCTGGCGGTGCAGCATGTAGGGGCAAATGAAGACGTCGGTACCTGCCGGCACGTGGAAGCCGCCCAGCACATCGTCGCCCAATGCGCGGCGGGTGAACAGCCAACCCGGCGGATACAGGCGCAAGGCTTCCTGTAGCACCTGCTCGACGTAGGGATGGGCAGCTGAAGACTCCTCACCCAGCGCCGAAGTCGGTGTGGGGGCTGCAATGGCTGCGTGCAGTCGGGACTCGACCTCAGCGTTTTGCGACAGCAGGTACCAGGTCCAGTTGAGTGCGCTGGCGGTGGTCTCGTGGCCGGCCACGATCAGCGTCATCAACTCGTCCAGGAGCGCGCGGTCGGGCATGGCTTCGCCCGTGTCGCGGTCGCGCACCTCCATCAAGGTCGACAGCAGATCCATCTCGATGCGCTGTTCATGGCGCCGGGCCGCGATCATGTTCAGCACGTGGTGGGTCAGGGCACGGAATTTCGCAGCGAAGGGCAGGTCTCGCCGGGTCTCACTGGTCAGCAGATCGAAGGGGTTGGAACCCTTGGCGTCGATCAGGCGATCAAGGTCGTTGCCGAACAAGGCGCGCAGCACGATGTTGAGCGCCAGCTCGCTGAGGTCGTGCGTCAGATTCACGGCTTCGCCACGCGCTGCGTGGCCACTCCAGCGTTCAATCAGGTCGAGGTTGGCGCGGTGCATCAGTGCCGAGAAACTGCGGATCACCTGGCTGTGGAAAGCGGGTTGCACCAGGCGCCGCTGCCGCGACCACAGCTCGCCTTCGCTGGCCATCAGCCCGTTGCCGAGCAGTACGCGCACGCGCTCGATGCCGATGCCCTTGACGTAGTTGGCGCGGTTCGTCTGCAAGACCCGACGGATGTCGTCGGCGTTCAGAATCACCAGGCTGTCATTGCTGCGGCTTTGCGAGGCAAAACGAAAGGTGTCGCCGTAACGCTGCGACAGGTCCAGCAGCAGGCTTGCGCTTTCGTCGTTGGCGTCAAGGTCGTGGCGCTGCGATGGGCCGGGGGCCAGCACTTCCTGAACCATAATCTTTTTCTGTTTCGACCCTCAAATTGTGTCACGCACACGACAGGCGCCCCAGCGATGACTGTGTCGGTGCTGATCACCTCAGAGTTCGCGTTATCGGCCCGTCTGGAGGCGCAGTGGCTGCAGGATCTGCCGCTCCCGCGACGCACCGAGATCGGCGACTGGCCCGATACGACAGCACGCCATCGCTCCCTGATTGGCAGCCGCCTGTTGGCCCATGGGCTGCGCAGGCTCGGCTTTGCGGACGACGTGCTGGCCACCTTGCGCTATTCGCCGCGAGGTAAGCCGACGCTGAAACTGCCGGTCGATTTCAGTCTGTCCCACAGCGCAGGGCGCATCGTCTGCGCAATCTCTACGCAAGGCGCGGTTGGGGTGGATGTCGAGGCGGTGGACAAGCTGCGGGCTGAAGACTTTCACTTGTACTTGAGCGCGGCCGAGCGGGCCTGGGCTGGGCGCAGCTCAAGGCGCTTCTATGGGGTGTGGACTCGCAAGGAAGCGGTGGTCAAGGCCGCCAGTGAGCAGGGATTGCGCGAGGTCGCACGTGTCGATACGACACCCAGTGAGCGCTTCGCCGCTTACGAGGGGCGCCACTGGTACACCATCGCCGTGCCGGTGGGCCGGCAGCATGTCGCCCACCTGGCGTTGGCGGAACTCCCCCGCGATCTTTCTTTTCACCGGGTGGCCCACTCGGCGTTGGAGCGCCACACCTCAACGACGGGCACTGTCTCCGTACGGTAAGCTCACTCATTGATTACCGTACTGTGAAAGTCAGCAACGTGAGCAGACCCCATCGCGCCATCATCCTGAGTGCCGGACAAGGCAGTCGCCTGCTGCCCTTGACCGAGAAGATGCCCAAGTGCCTCATCGATCTAGGGGGGCGCAGCATGCTGGAGTGGCAATTGCGCGCGCTGGATCAGATGGGCGTTGCCGAGGCCGTGGTGGTCACGGGTTTCTACCCCGACCTGGTCGAGGCCGAGCTGAAGCGCCTGGCACTCACTCAGCTGCGGGTGCGCACGCTTTACAACCCGTTCTACAAGCTGGCCGACAACCTCGCCAGCTGCTGGATGGCACGTGCCGAGCTGAGCGGGCCGTGCATGATCCTCAATGGCGATACGTTGTTCGAGCCTGAGATTGCGGGCCGCTTGCTGGCCGCCCCCAGCGCGCCGATCACCGTCACCATCGACCGCAAGGCCGCGTACGACTCGGATGACATGAAGGTCGAGACCGATGGGGATCGCCTGCGTGCAATCGGCAAGGCGCTGAGTGCTGATCGTGTCAATGGCGAATCGATCGGCTTCCTCCGGTTTGAAGCCGAGGGTGCCGCCTTGTTCGTTGCCGAGCTTGAGCGCACGATGCGCACTCCCGAAGGCCCAGGCCTGTGGTACCTGTCGGCCATCAATCGTCTGGCCAATGCCGGCGCCGATGTGCGCGTGGTCTCGATCGAAGGGCTGTCGTGGGGCGAGCTCGATTTCCCCGCGGATCTGGTGCAAGTGCGTGAGTTGGCCTCGAGTTGGCACGCCCACAAACAGGCGGTTTCAGCGACCACCTGACGGGCTCACCGCGGGCGTGGTCACGTCAGCAAGCGCCGTGGCCCGAACGGGTCAGCGGTCGACCAGTTCGCGCACCAGATCCAGGTCGGCCGCTTTGTCTACATCGATGGCGGATCGACCGTCTCGCAAGGTCACGATGGCGAGCCGGGCACCACCAGCCAATGCACCCAGGCGAGTCGTGGCTGCCGACAGCGAGAGCTGCCCGAAGCGGTACCGCAGTGCAAACAGCCAGCCCAGACGCTGCATCATCTGCAGCGGTTCTTTACGGTGTCGCTCCAGTTCGCGCCAGAGTTCGATCACCCCTGCAGCGGCCGGCCGCGACATCAGGAACAGGTTGCAGCCGGAGTAGTCCCCATCTGCAAATCGCAGCCAGGTGCGTCGGGTGTGTGGGGCAGCGGCCTCCACCGCAGCCCGCCCGGCCAGTGCGGCGGTGACATCGGCGTTGGCGGGGCAGGCCGCCAGAAACTCGGTCAGCCAGGCAGTTTGCAGCAAGGCGTGGTCGGCTGTGGTGACCAGCAGTGGTACCCCGAGGTCTGCCAACGCCATGGCCACCGTGGCGCTGGGACCGGCCGCTGTGTCCATGGTCGACAGAGGCTTGCTGAGTACCGATGGCTGCAGTTCGGGGAGGTCGCGCAGCAATTCCGGTTGCTCGATGGCGACGACGATGCGTGTGACCTGCGGCAACGCCGCGATCGCCGTCACCACTCGTTCGATCATCGTGCGGCCGCCCACATCGATCAGGGCCTTGTGACTGACACCCGCATGGGCAGCGAGTGGGTCGCCACCGGTGCGGGTGCCGGCCAGCACCAGCGCAGTCAGTGGCGTCACGGCGCGAGCAGCTTGTCGTACACGCGGTAGGTCTTGTAAGGCTTGGCGCCCAGCGATTCGATCACGTGCCGCATCGGTCGGTTGTCTTCGAGGATCCACGACAGCTCGACCTGGCGCACACCCTTGGCCCGCAAGCCCTTGCGCAGTGAATCGATGACCAGAAACGGCGCCAACCCGCCGGCCATGCTCCCGCTGAAGCTGCGCCGGATGCCCATCAACGGCACCCGAGCCGTGCTCGCCCCGCGCTTCAGCCGCCAGAGTAGCTTCAGCCAGTTGAAGGGCAGCAGACGGCCGTTGAAATCGGCGATGAGCTCGTTCAGGTTGGGCAGCGCGATGCCGAAGCCGACGGCCTCGCCGTTCATCTCGACGATCGCGACGCAGGTCGGGTCAATCAGCATCTTCATGCTCTTGGCCATGTGTGCGATCTCGGCCTCTGTGAAGGCGATGAAGCCCCAGTTCTGCGACCAGGCGTCGTTGAAGATCGAGGTGACGGTGTCGAACTCTTCGAGATAGCGGGACTTGTCGAGGTGGCGCACCGTCAGCGCTTGCGCCGTGCGACTGTCGATCTTGCGACGTGCAGCGCGCGGCAACTCGTGATCCATGTCGTACATGTAGGCGATGAGGTCCTTCGCCTTGACATAGCCAAGTGCCTCGATATGTGCCGCGGCGTAGCTGGGGTCATGGCCCATCAGCATCACCGGCGGGGTGTCGAAACCATCGACGAGCAGCCCGGTCTCTTCGTTGATCGACAGGTTGAACGGTCCCAGGATGTGCCGCTTGCCGCGCGCACGAAGCCAGCCTTCGGCTGCGGCGAACAAGGCGGCGAACACTTCGCGATCGTCCTCGGCGGCAATCATGCCGAAGTGCCCGACGTCAGGGTCGGTCACCAATCGGTCGATCTGCGCACTGATGCGTCCGACATCCCGCCCATCTCGGCGCGCCAGCCAGAACTGCGTCTCGGCATGCTGAAAATACGGGTTCTTGGCGGGAGACAGCGCCTCGCTGCGCTCCAGCACCAAGGGGGCCACATAGGCGGTGTCACTGGCATACAAGCGGCCAGGCAGCGTGATGAAGCGTTCGAGCGTGGCCGATGTGCTGACAGCGATGATCTCGATGCGGCGGGTCATGCAACTGGCCTTGCTCTATGGGGTGCGAGGAAGCCCAGCCACAGCGTGCGAGCACCGTGCCAGAAAAAGGTCAGGCCCTGCCATGCAGTGATGATGTAGAGGCCCATAGGACCTTCGCCCACCAGGACGCTGAGCGCCATGATGGACATGGTGATGTTGCGTCGCGCAATGAAACTGCGCACCCATGCATCCAGTCGCGTTGCAGCATGAAGCGCGAAGCCAAGACGATATTTGGCGATGCCAAGCACGATCCGATCAGCGATGTAGAACACGGTCAACCAGATTGCCACCTCATACAGCGGATGGCTTGTCGTCTGTGCGCCCAGGCCCCAGGCAAACGCAAAGTACCAGAAGGGGGGGTGCACGATGTCCGTTCCGTGGTCCATCGCGTTACCGATCTTCGAGTCGGTCAGCGTCAATCGCGCCAGTTTGCCATCGACGCTGTCGAGCACGCTCATCGCGTAGGCGCACAGGAAGCCGTAAGCGAAATGACCGGCCATGAAGAGCGGAACGACGGCGATCGCCAGCAGGATGGAGAGCACCGTCACCGTGTTGGGATGGACACGCAACCACACGCACAGGCGCACCAGTGGCCATACCAGGGGCGGGTAGACATAGCGGGTGAGCAGGTCGGTCGAACCCTTGTAGTTGTCCCAGAACATCTGCCGCTGCAGGTGTTGACGCGTGTCGACGTCCGGCACGGCATACAGCCAGTACGGCAACGTGCGCCGCAGCTTGTTGATGTAGGCCGGAAATTTCGCTTCATCAAGCGGCACGATGCGCGCTGCAGCGACCAACGTATCGGCGACGTCGCGCAGCGTCTCGGCGTTTGCTGGAATGGCATCCAGCACGTCTGGCTGCAGCAACAGGGCGACTGCCCGATGTTGGCCCTGGCCGCGTGCGGCCAGGCAGGAAGGAGCGTCTTCAGCGGCCAACATAAAGTCAATCAGCCGCGGATCGATGACGTTGGCACTGTCAAGCGCCACGAGTGGCCCATCGGACAATGCTCGGCGCAGGCGGCTACCAAGGGCCGTCGCATCGGCGTCGATCGTGGCATCCGGCCATGCCGATGGTGACAGCTGACGACCAGATAACCAGACAGTTCGCGAAGCGATGTGCTTGCCGACACTGCGCCGCAAGCGTTCTAGCGGGGGCAGACCAAACAGCGCTTCGGCCTCTGCGGTGCTGGCGGTGTCGATCCAGAGTCTCATGGGCGCTCGCACGCCCGCAGGCGCCACAGTCCGATTGAGATGAACAACAAAGGAGCCGCCAGCGCGGTGATCAGTGGCGGGAGCTGGCCGCTCGACCCCAACGAGGCGACGATGCCATCAAAGAGCAGGAAGCCCAAACCCAGTGCCAGGGCGATCAACATCGCGCCGCCACCACCGCCACCCCGAGTGAGCGTGGCGGCCGTCGGCAGGGCCAGCAGCAGCATGATGAACACCACAAGCGGCGCTGCGAACGATCGATACAAAGCGGTCTGGTAATAGCTCAGAGGCTGTGACCCCACGCGCGAACCGACGATCACATCGGCCAGCATGATAGTGGATAAGTAGGGCCGAGCCACCCCCAAGCGCAGCACCTCCTCCGGTTGGAGATTGGTCTGCCAGACCAGGGTGTCGTCATGGATGCGCCGCACACCCGTTGGCTCGACGCGCAGTTCGATCACGTCCTCCAACTGCCAGGCTTGGCCATCCCACTGCGCGCGGGCCGCTCTCAGCCGTGAGGTCAGCAGCCCCGCCTCGCTGGCGTAGACGCGTATGCCTTTCAACTGCAGCCCGTCCGGGCTGATGCTGTCGATCGACACCAGGCCGCCTCGTGTGTGCGCCCACAGCGGCTTCTTGTCTTCTTCGGCGGGCGCGCTCGCGTTCCACCACTGTTTCAAGGCGATCTCCGCGCGCGGCAGCACCAGTTGCACCAAGGCCACCTGCAACACGGTGAAGACCAGCAACACCGGCAGCAGATAGCCCAGCATGCGCGTGAAGCTGACACCGCAGGCGCGCATGGCCGAGATCTCGAGCGTGCGTGCCATCGCATTCAGCGATGTCATTGTTCCCAGCAGCACAGCCAGGGGCAGCGCCAGTCCCAGCTCCGCCGGCAAACGCAGCATGGCGTAGTAGAGCAGGCCTGCGAAGCCCTGCCCGCGTTCGAAGATGTCGGTGGTCACGTCGAGCAGTTCAAGCAACTGCATCATGGCCGTCAACACCGCCAGCAGCGCCAGGATCTGCATCCCGACACGTCGGCACAGGTACGCCTGCATCGTGCCGATCATTGATCGTCCTTGGCCACGATGGCGCGCGATGGTCTCGTGTTCATGGGGTCCCGGGGGCGCGGCGGCGAGCCCGGGTTCGGGTGCGGTCGATCAGCGCTTCGATCGCCATCACCGCCCGCAGCACCGGGTTGTCTCCTGGCCACGCCAGGCTGCTCCGGAATATCCAGACACTCAGCAGAGCGAACACGACATACGGCGTCCACACCGCTGCAGCCGGTGGCAGACGACCGGTTTGACCGAGGCTGGCGCCCAGCTGGAGCGCGTGATCGAGGCTCAGCAAGGCCACCGTGGCGAACACCACTCCGGGCGTGCGGCGTCCCCGCTTGGACGCCATGCCCAGCGGCAATGCCAACAGGGGCAGAAGCGGGAAGACGCACGCCCGCGCCACCCGGCTGTGAAACTCCGCTGCAGGCTTGGTCTGGTAGCCGTTCTGGTGCATGGTGTGCCACAGCTCGGCCAGTGTCAGTTCGCGTACCGACCCGCCTCGCTCGGCGAGCGGCTCAGCCTTGGGTGAGAAATCCCGATCGGTGGCGCCATGCACGAAACGGGACAGCGACATGGCCGAACCGTCGTCCTTGGCGGTTTCGTTGATCCGCAGGACCAATCCGTCCTCGAAGCGCATTCGCAGTCCCTCGGGCGTAGGCACCAGCCGGCCGCGCGCGGCCGTCAGGATGTCTTCGCCGTCGGCATCACGCTGCTCCATGAAGACTCCGCGCAGGCTCCGGCCGTCGCTGTCGATCTCGTCGGCGGTGAAGGTGACCCCCTGGCCGATGTCGACAAACCGGTTCTCTTCGACCCGCGAATCCCAGCCGGTCTGCAGCACCCGATTCACCACCACGTTGTAGCCGTAGCGTGCCAGCGGCTGTACTTGGCCGTAGAGATACAGGCTGAACATCGCCAGCAACACAGCCAGTACGAAATACGGGGCGGTGACGCGGGCGATCGAGCGGCCCGTCACCAACATCACGTCGAGCTCGTTGTCATCGCACATGCGGGCGGCGGCCATGAAGATCGCGGCCGTGAACGCCATGGGCAACGCCAGGCCCAGGTAGTGCGGCACCAGCGTGGCCGCCATCACCAGCACGATCGCGGGCTGTGCACCGGCAGACGCTGCCAGGTCAAACAACCGCAGCAGCCGTTCAAGGAGCTGCGCCAGAAGCAGGGCCAACAGCGCCAGCGCCAGCGGACCGGCGATCAGGCGCAGCGCGTAGCGGTCGAGTCGGTCGAAAGCAAACCAGGGGCGCAAAGTCTCAGCCTGTCTGCTGCACCCAGGCGGCGCGCAACTGCGCCAGCAGGGCGTCGCTCGTGGCGGCATCGGGTGCCACCGCAGCGTCGAGCATCGGTGGGCCGGGCCAGCCCGCGTCTGGGAAGTCGGTGCCGCCGAACCGGCGCGAGCCTTCGTAGCGCGGGATCACGTGAAAGTGCACGTCCGGGTCGACCATCATCAGCATCAGGTAGTTGATCCGCTCGTATCGCACGACATCGCGCAGCGTGCCCTCGATGCGGCGCACCACATCACGCATCTCGGCATAGGCCTGAGGACTCACCTCAGCAAACGCGCGCACGGGCTCGCGGCAGATCAGCACCAGCGAGCCCAGCGCGGGCTGCTTCGGGCGCAACAGGACCGTCCAGTGATCCGTCTGAGCGACTCGTGAGGCCGGGTCACCGAACTTGATCTCGGTGGCCGTCTTGGGTGCAGCATCAGCCATGGTCGATTCAGCTCATTTCTCAGACGCGTCGATTATCGCTTGCAGGCCCGGGGCGCATTTGCGGCAGCCGCAGCTCGTGAACGCTGTCTGTCTTGAATGCTTGGGCCGAGACCGACCATCGCCGCACCGTGACTTCGATGCTGCGCTCGCCAGCACCGCCGACCAGTCGCAGCCGATGCCAGCGTGCGCCCTCATCCTGAGGATTGGGCAGCGCCGTGGACGACGGCACGCACAGGCAGGGAATCGACCCGCTCGGCCCCGCGATGGTGTCCAGCCGCGCGTTTCGAGCGTGTCCGTGCAAGACCAGCTCAGCCCCGGTACGCCGGAGCACCGCGCGCAAGTCGTCGCCATCAGCCAGTGCCTTGCGCCAGCCGATGGCCCCTGCCGCTGCCGGATGGTGCAGCATCACGATGCGCACCTGTGCGGCGTCAGCTTCGGCACGAAGTACCCGGTCGAGGCGCGCAAGTTGATCGAGACCCAGACGGCCGCGCGCCAGCAGTGGCGCGGTCGGCAGCGCCGAGTTCAGGCCGATCAGCGACACCTCGCCCACGCGGTGCACGAATGGCCAGCCCTCGCGCAGCCGTGTCCAGCGGTCCCACAGCCCGAGGCCTTCAGCGGCGGGCACAGGCACCAGCGCGTCGTGGTTGCCGGGGACCAGGCTGATGCGATCGGCAGGCGCCAGCGCCGCCAGCCACTCGGAGGCTTGCCGAAACTCGCCCGGCAGCGAGAAGTTGGTGATGTCGCCCGTGACCAGCACCTGATGCACCGCGTGCTCGCGCAGGTCCTGCGCGAGCGCGGTGAGCACTTCACTGCTTTGCACCGCGTGGCGCTTTTGCCAGGACCAGACGCTGAGCTGTCGCTTCGAGAAACGTTGGCGCCAAGTGAGATGCGGCTCGAAGGGCAGGTGCAGGTCGGAGATGTGCGCGAGCGTCAAGTCGCTCATCGATAATGCGCGGCTGTTGAGTTGACTCGTTGTCTCGATGTCCACGCCTTGGGAATTCACCCTCCGATGATGCCAAAAGAATTTTCGCCGCTGGGCACTGGGCTCGTCTCTTGAGCGCCGCGCCAACGCCAGAGCGCCGGATTGCCGGCATCGTCGTCGGTGAATCGCCGCTTCACCTGTGGGGCCTGACCTCGACCCAGCGGCTGCAGCGGCAACTTGCACGTGCGCAAGCCACCGCGGATGTGCGCGATGCGAATCGGCTGGTGCTATTGCGCGCCGATTGGGTCTACGACGACGCGTTCGTGCGCAGCCTGGTCGCAGCCGATGAAGACCTGGCGCTGACCGCGCCCGACGGAAGTGTCATTGCCATGAGCCTGTCGGCTGCGTTGCCGTCGGCGACCGAGGCTTCAGCGCTGCTGGCCGAGCGGCGCGCGCCATCCGGCGTGCGTCTTGTGACGCCGGCGCAATTGGCCGACGGATACAACGACGTGCTGCGCAAGCGCGAACCACCGTACCTGATGCCACTGACGGCAGCCGAGCTGCCCGCCATCGAAAAGCGCATCTTCGCGGGCTCGTACAAGGGCGTCACCGATGTGGTCACGCTGCACGTCTGGCCCGCGCCTGCGCGGGCGGTGACGCGGTGGTGCGCCAACAATGGCGTCTCGCCGAACCAGGTCACCTCGGCCAGCCTGTTGCTGGTCTTTGTGGCCATGGGGTTGTTCTGGACCGGTCACTACGGCTGGGGTCTGTTGGCGGCCTGGGTCATGACCTTTCTTGACACCGTCGACGGCAAACTCGCCCGGGTGACCTTGACCTCGACCCGCTGGGGCAATGTGTTCGATCACTCGATCGACCTGATTCACCCGCCGTTCTGGTGGTGGGCATGGATCGTGGGCCTGCCAGCCGCAGGGTTCAGCCTCACGCAGACCAGCTTGGTGCTGACGGTGATCGTCGGTGGCTACGTGCTGCAGCGCATCGAGGAAGGCATCTTCATGGCCTGCTTCAAGATGGACATGCACGTCTGGCAGCGTTTCGACAGCTGGCTGCGCCTGTACACCGCCCGACGCAATCCGAACCTGCTGATCCTGAGCGTGTCACTGCTGGCCGGGCGCCCTGACATCGGCATTGTCGTGGTCGCGTGGTGGACGGCCATCTGCCTGGTCATCCATGCGCTGCGCATCGTGCAGGCAGCCTTTGCGCGGCGCCGTGGGCCGCTGCGATCTTGGTTGTCGATGTGAGCGAAGCGCCGCTGCGTGACCTCCTGGCTGAGGAACTGCGGCGCGAGTTGCCACCCGTTGTCACTCAGCTGGCTGCACAGCTGGCCCAGCGCGCCAACGGAGCGGCGGCAGCGGTGCTGTTCTACGGGTCCAACCTGCGCGATGCGCGGCTGGATGGCGTCCTCGACTTCTATGTCTTGCTCGATCGTGTGAGTGCGTGGCCAGGACCACGGCTGGCTGCGCTGGCGAATCGGCTGCTGCCACCGAATGTCGGCTACATCGAGGCCAAGGTGGATGGGCATGCCCTGCGTGCGAAGTACGCGCTGCTCAGCACGGCGCAGTTCCGGCAAGGCGTGTCGCCTGCCGCGCTCGACACCACGCTGTGGGCGCGCTTCTCGCAACCCAGCTGCTGCGCCTGGGCGCGCAGCGAGGCCGATCGGGATGCGGCGACCGATGTGGTGCGGCAGGCGGTGGTCACCGCCGCAAGATGGGCTGCCGAGCTGGGCCCCGCACACGGCAATGCGCTGATGTTCTGGAGGACGCTGTTCGCCCACACCTATGCGGCCGAGTTGCGCGTGGAGAAAAGTGCCCGTGGCGACGACCTGGTGGCACGGGACGCCGACCGATATGCACGCCTGTTGCCCGAGGCATGGCGCGCAGCGGGGATCGGCTTCGAGACGACTGCAGACGGGCAGTTGACGCCTCATCTGACAGCCTCTTCACGTGACACTGCTGCGCGACGTTGGGCTGTGCGGCGACGCCTGGGCAAGCCATTGAACATCGCGCGGTTGCTGAAGGCCGTGTTCACCTTCGATGGTGCGATGGACTACGCCATGTGGAAAGTCGAGCGCCATTCAGGCGTGCGTTTGGAGATCACCGATTGGCAGCGACGTCACCCGCTGCTGGCGGTGCCGGGGCTTTACAGACGCTTGCGCAAGTTGAATGTGTTGCGCTGAGGCTGGCGAGAGAAACGGATGATCTAGATCTGTCGCCGCTGAGAGCTGATCTAGTGGACTAGTGGATGGACTGCCGAGCACTTCACTCGGAACGACAAGAATCGCGGAGATACTTCACGATTGCATCGGCGCCTCGCGCTGCCGATGACTCGCCGGGAGTGATGCCGAATGTCTCTTTCAAATAATGCCGCTGTGCCTCGACATATGCTGAATGGTCGGAATAAGTCGACGTAATTTTTTCGTAGAAACCATCGAGCCCATCGACCACGGGTCCCATGTTCCAAAATTCATAGTCCTGATTTCCTCGCCAATTCGCTCCCTGGGCATTGAGGAAAATGCACGGCCGTGGACGAATCACGAACTCGGCGACTTGACTACTGACATCACCAAGATACAGGTCAGCTTGCTGGACGTAAGTCATATCGATGCTCCGTACGCTTCCGAGGTCTATATGAATGTGTGACAGGCCGTGGTAGGTTTCGAATAGTTGGTATTTTTTTTTGGTTGGCGGGTCGAACAGTCGGACATGGGGCGCGAAAATTAAGTTATAGCGATCGTTTTTTGCAAATATATCTAGTATTTTTAATCCGAATTTTTCCCACGAAGACAGAGATTCATTGAAGTGAGGATTATATAAAACGGTGGGGAGGTTGTTGTTAAAGAGTTTTTTTTGGGCGCGCTCGTTGTGCAGCCAATCAAATTTTGGATAAACGCCGCTCAAATATTTTCCTGGGCGGATTAGTCCCTTATCTAACAATCGCTGCTCTATTTTTCGACCAGCCAAAAGCACGAAATCAAACTGGTCGATGTCGTCCGCAAATCCGACTGCACGATCGCCTGCGCCGTGGCGCGTCCAGATCAAACGGGTGTTGCCGAGCCCAAGTTGTCGCATGAACAATGAAGTGCGCTCTGGCACGACGATGGCATCGAACGACCGCAAATAATCGCGATTCTTGATCATCGTTCGCTTCTTCACGCCGAGCCAGTCTTGCAAAGGCCAGGGCCACTGCCACGGCCGTAACAACGCATCTATGTGCAGCGGTGCGTTGGCCGCATGCTCATGGAGCATGCCGTCGATGAACTCACGGTGAGCTAAAGAGGCCGTCGCAACGTGAACCTCGACATCGGGATGTCGCAACGCCATCTCGGCGGCGATCGGCAGTGAGTGGGGAACCTGGTGCAATTGCGCGAAGTAGGGGAAGACAACTCTCATACGGCTCGGTGCTGCAAAAAATGTCGTTTGGTATCGTCGGGCCATGCTGAGATCGGCACTGTGCCCTCTTTTTACCTACCGCCCTTTAATTCACTGTGAATTTCACTCCCGATTCTGCTTTGCGCGTTGCTTTCTATTGCAATCTGATGGGTTGGCCGAAGCGATCGAGCGGTGGCGTTCGGCAGTGGGTTCTGACGATGGCCAATGCGCTGGTTGAGCGCGGCATCACGGTCGATGTGCTCTGCGAGGCACCGGCCTCGAAGTTCATCGATGAGCCGCTGCTCGATGCGCGAGTTGGCAGGGTGGTGCTGGGCCGCCTGTTGCTGGCACGGTGGCGGCTTGATCGTTATGTGCGTGAGCATCCGGGTGTGCGCATTGTTGCTGCTCTGAACCACTACAACCTTGGCGCTGCGAAGCTGAAGCGCCGCTGCGGCGCCAATGCCCATGTGATGCTGACCCAGCGTGAGAATTTGAGTGCCGATGAGGCTTGGCTGTCAGAGTCCAAGTACGCTCGCGTGGTGCGCGGCGTGCGAGAGCACTTCAATCACGCCGACGCGGTTGTGACGGTCAGCCAGGGTTTGGCAGCAGATTTGCGTGATAACTTTGGCGTGCTGCCATCGCGCTTGCACACGATCTACAACCCGGCGTTTCGCGCGGGCTTCCTCGCCGCGGCCGACAGCCCGATCGACCACCCGTGGTTGGCTCAGAAGGATCGCTTGGTCATCATCGCTGCAGGACGGCTCCACCATGTGAAGGCCTTCGATGACCTGCTGCATGCATTCGCGCGGCTGCGCAAGTCGGTCAATGCGCGCCTGCTGATCCTCGGCGAAGGCAAGGAACGGGCTAACCTGCACCAGCTCATCGAGCAACTGGGGTTGCAGGAGGTGGTTCAGCTGCCCGGGCGCGTCGGCTCGCTCGCCCCGTGGATGGCGCGCGCCGATCTGTTCGTGCTGTCCTCGCGCCGAGAAGGACTGCCTGCGGTGTTGATTGAGGCGCTGGCGATTGGCCTGCCCGTTGTGTCCACCAACTGCCCGAGCGGACCGGACGAGATCCTCGAAAACGGCCGCTGGGGCGCGCTGGTCCCGGTTGGCGACGTCTCTGCGCTGGCTAACGCAATGGTGGAGGCCTTGCGCAACCCGTCGACCGATCACGAGGGACGTCGCGCACGCGCCTCAGAGTTCTCGCTGGAACGCGCGCTCGAACAGTATCTGCAGCTCTGGCGGCAGCCGCCGTCGCAGTAGACCGGATGGGCCGTCGCCTCGTCTATTTGTCGGCCTCGACGCTGCCGTCGGCCGATGCGAATGCGGTTCACGTCGCGCAGATGTGCGATGCCTTCACCGGCCTAGGCTGCGAGTTGGAGTTGCTGGCCACCCGTGGCACCGACAGCTCGGTGCGGGCGCATTACGGTCTGCGTCATCCGTTTCGCATCCGTTTCGTGTCGCCGATGACCAGGATGCTCTGGATGCAGGGTCGCAACCTCGTCCGCCCACTGGCGAGGCGCTCGGGCACGCTGTACTTCGGCCGCCACCTGGCGATGCTGTCGCGGCTGGCGGCCTGGGGCTATCCCGTCGGCGTCGAGCTCCATCACCCGCCACGCACCGAACGGCAATCGGCGGCGCTGCGTCGTCTCATCGAAGCGCCCACCTTCCTTGGCCTTGTCGTGATCACCAACAGCCTTCGTGGCGAATTGCTGTCGCGCTTTCCCGTGCTGGACCGGAAGAAGTTGCTCGTCGCATACGATGGCGTGCAAGCCGACCGCATTGTCGAACCGCCGACACGCACATGCGCTCCGGTGCGCGCGGTCTATTGCGGCAGCTTCCACCATGGCAAGGGTGTGGAGATGCTGCTGCTGGCCGCAGCTCTGGTGCCGGAGGTCGCTGTCGATGTCATTGGGGGCGAGCCCGCGCAGATCGACGCGCTTCGCTCCCAAGCGCCAAATCATGTGCGTTTCCTTGGCGCGCTTCCTTACGACGAGTGCCAACGCCGATTGCTGGACTACGACATCGCGTTGGCCCCTTACGGCTCGGTGGTGCGCGGGGTGAAAACGCCCCAGCACGAGAGTTTGGCCGCGTGGATGTCGCCGCTGAAAATCTTCGAATACATGGGGGCCGGGCTTGCCATCGTGACGTCGGACTTGCCGGTGTTGCGTGAGGTCCTTCGTCACGGCGAGACTGCCTGGATGGCCAGCCCCGACGCGCCGGCTGAACATGCTGCCGCGATCCGTACACTAGCGGCGGATGCCGAACTGCGGCTGCGTCTCGCGCGTGCGGCGCAGGACAGCTTGCGCAGCTTCACATGGGAAAATCGAGCGGCGCGAATTCTCGAGTTTCTTGAGACGCAACGCCGTGCGCAAGGATGACCTATACCGGGAATTAGCGTCCCAAGCGTGGCAGCCAGCCGCAGCTGCGATACCACTCAACGGTGTCGGCGAAGCCGGTCTCCAGATCGAAGTGGGATACCCAGCCGGGCACCTGAGCCAGTTCCTTCGGTGCCACCGACCAATCGGCGTGCCGCAGCTCGCGCAGCTTCTGCGAGTTCAGCATCTGGGCCACGCCGAGCAGTCGCCCCGCGTCGCCCAGCAGAGCAACCGTGCGCAGAAGCGGCAGAGGCACATGCGCCAGCCGCACTTTATTTCGGCCGACCGCGCGTGCTGCCGCGAGCATCACCTCTTCCCAACGGTAGCCTTCGGGTCGAGCATCAGCAGCGGTGATCACTTGGCCGCGCGGTGGTGTAGAGGTCAGCCGCTCGATTAGCCGCGCCAAGTCATGTACATGAATCATTGCGACTCGCGCGTTGGCGGGCCCGATCAGTGGCACGAAACGAAGCCTCGCAAGCTGGAAAAAAACCAGCGTCTCGCGATCGCCTGGGCCGTATACCGCTGGCGGGCGCAGCACTGTCACCCGCTCGCCAAGCACCTCAAGTGCTGCATCCTCACCGGCTCTTTTGCTCGCCGCGTAATCTGAAAGCAGCGGCTCGCGCGCGGCGAGGCTGGATAAGTGCACGAAGTGCGCTTGCGGTGCGATTCGTTGCACAACCCGGGCCAGCGCATCAGTGCCATCGCGATTAACCTCGAAAAATCCGCTGCGCGTAGTGGCCTTGATCAAACCCGCTACGTGGATCACTGCGCTCGCGCCCTCCACCAAACGCTCGAGTGCCGCTTTATCGCCCAGCGATCCGGTCACGCTTTGCACCGGACAATCTCGCCACTCGGCCGTGTTCGGATCGCACCGCAGCAGCAGTCGGACTTGCCATCCGCTCTCGACCAGCCTGCGCACAAGATGGCGACCGATGAATCCGCTGGCGCCTGTCACAGCCACGCGACGTGCATCCGTTGGTTGGGCACTGGTTGGTGAGTGGAAATCTGTCACGTTGACGACGATCGCTCCGGCGCCATCGGAAACTTACTCCACCGCCGGTGGTGCCAGCTCCAAAGCTCGGGGTGTTGCCGCACCTGGTCTTCGGTCAGGCGCGTCAGAAAGTCCACATCGGCCTCCAGCGTGCCCTGCCCGAGCGCCAGCTGGGGTTGGAATTCAAACTGCCACACCGGCGAGGCCGCCACCGCCACCATCGGCAGCACCGGCGATCGCGAGACGCGCGCCAGCTGCGCCGGACCGGCGGGCATCGGCACATCCTTGCCAAGGAAGCGCTGCATGACGCCGTCCTCGGCCTTGCGCAGGCCCTGATCCATCATCAGGAACAGCACGCGGCCCTGCTTCAGCGCGGCCAGCATCTGGCCGTAGGCACGGATGCCGCTGTTGGCAAGGATGGCCTGAATGCCGTACTGCTCGAGGCCATTCTGGAAAAATCCGTCCGACATCATCCGGGCCTTGCGATACAGCAACGAGACGGGCAGGCCGGATTGCGACAGCCTGATCATCGCGAGGCTCGCATTGCCCATGTGGGTGGCCAAAACGATGGCGCCACGCCCTTGGCTCAGGGCCGCGCGCAGGTGCTCCAGGCCACCCAACTCGCAGCGTGCCGCGAGCGTGCTGTCGTCTTGACGCTGGTCGAACATCGCCATGATCTCCATCAAGGCGCCGTTGTTCACCCGGTAGGCTTGCAGCAGCAGCGTGCGAACAGACGGGTCATGGGGAGGTCGCCCCAGCACCTGGGCGATCTCGCGCTGCAGCCGCTGGCGCTGTCGCCCACCTGACCAGAACTGCAAATCGCCCAGCCAGCTGCCCAGGGTGCGCGCGCGCTGGAAGCCAATGAGACGCAAGAGCGTGCGCAGGCTGAGGAACATCGCTCGGCGACGCCGACGCCGCAGCTCCCTGGCGAGTTCCATTCAGACCTGCGCCGCGAGTGGGGTGGGATGGGCCGCCTGAGGCTGCACAGTGCTGAGCTGCCCATCGGCCAAGCGGTACACGCAGTCGGCCGCCTGGATCAACAGGTCCTGGTGCGCCACGGCCAGGATCGTCAAGCTGCCTCGCAAGTGCTTCACGGCTTCGATGACCGTGGCCTGTGCTTCCGCGTCGAGGTGGCTGGTGGCTTCATCGAGGATCAGCAGCCGTGGTTCATGCACCAGCGCGCGGGCGATGGCCAGGCGCTGCCGCTGTCCGCCAGACAGGCGCGAGCCCCCTTCGCCAACCCGTGTCTGCAGTCCTTCGGGCATGGCCTCCACGAAAGCGAGTGCGTCCGCGGCGCGCAGCGCCGTGCGGATCTGCTCGTCGCTGATGCCGACCTCGCCCAACGTCACGTTGTAGGCCACCGATTCATTCACCATCACCGAGTCTTGCGGCACGTAGCCGATCTGGCGCCGCCAGTGACGCAGATCCAGCTCGTTGAGCTCCACCCCATCGACGAGGATGCGACCGCCGGTGGGTCTCAGCAGGCCGACAACCAGGTCCAGCAGCGTCGTCTTGCCCGCGCCTGACGGGCCGACGATCACGGTCAACTGTTGTGCCGGTATGGTGAAGGTGCCGTGCTTGACGATCGCACGGCGCTCACCGTGGCTGAAGCTCACATCCTCGAAACGGATGCCCTCGACCAGCGCCACCCGCTGGTCACCACCGGGGGCTTCGACCTCGGCGCGTGCGACGTTGATGTGGTCCATCACCGACCAATAGGCGCTCTCGCGCAAGACGACCTGCTGGTAGGCGCGCTGGGCCTTCGAGAAGTAACTGACGGTGCGTGCGAGCAGGAACACCATCACCAGCACCTCGGCCAGTGGCATCTTCAGCACCACCAGGCTGAAGAAGAAGCCGATGCCCACCAGGATGGCCAGCAGGGGTTCCTGCAGTGCGCTCATCGCTTCGCGGCTGATCACCTGGCGGCGCAGCGCACGGCGCAGTGCGCGTGTCTGGTCCGACAGCAGCGCATCGACATGGTCTTCGCGCGCCATGGCCTTCAGCGCCTTGGCGGCGGCCATCTGCCCGCCCATGACCGACAGCAAGGACCTCAGCAGCACGGTCTGTTGTCGGCCCGCTTTCAGCGAGCTGCGCACCAGCGTGTGCAACGCTGCCAGCAGGATGGCCCCCGCGATGATGGCGGCAACACCGGCCTCCCACGAAATCGACAGCGCGACACCGAGAAAGATCAGGCCATTGAGCACCATGGCGGCCATCTCGGCGCTGTGCTGGAAGGCTTCGGAGGCGCGTTGTGCTTCGCTGGCGACGGCGTTGGTCAGGCGACCCACCGACTGGTCCAGGTAGTGTGTCCAGCGTGCGGACATCACCGAGCGAATCAGCGCAAGCCGCAGGTCGGTGGCGATGTTGGCCACGGTGTAGCCGACCTGTCGGTTGGCGGCCAATGACAACACCGCCTTCAGCGCAATCAGCAGCGTCGACAGCCCCAGCAGCACGGCCGTGGTGGGTTGCAGACCCAGGAATTCCGTGACCTGCACCGCGATCTTCTCGGGCATCGACGGCGTCTGCGCCCCGGTGTTCGTGGCGAATGACAGCATGGACAGCAGCATCGACATGCCAAGGCTGTCCGTCAGGCCCGCGGCGAAGACCGCCACCAGTGCCAAGGCGCTGCGGCCTGGATAAGCGCGTATGAACGCACCGATCATCTGCGGCGCACGACTGGGCTGCTGCTGGCCTTTTTTCGAATTGCTCATGGCCGGATGAAGCGAAGCCGAGGGCCCGTGCTGAGGGTCACAGGCTGCGAGGGATCCGCGTCAAACGGTTCACCGTCGAGCATGTAGGTCGCGAGGCCGCCAATCTGCACCCGATCGCAACGCCCGCTGAGGTAGCCGTTGTCGGCATTCATCGCCGGCGTGTACCGCCCGATCAACAGGCGGGGCAGCGTGCGCCAGAAGCGGGGCGCGGCCTCGCTCACCGAGGTCAGGCGAACGTCACCGTGGCCGCGCGGCGCATATGGATCGAACAGCCCGTTGCGGTGCAGCAGGGTTGTCGCCAGTAGCAGCCGGACAGGCCCGCTCTGCGTACCGCACGTCCCGGCATCGACCTGCAAAGTCGGGCAAGTCATGCCGGAACGCCCTCGCATCGCGCGCGCTGCCAGCCGCAGCAAGTAGCCGAGGGTGCTCAAGTCGCCGTGCTGATTGCGCTCGGCCCGGTGCTGATGACACTGGCGGATCACGCTGTCGACCAGCGCCGCGGAGAAGAAAAAGCCATGCCGGGGCGAGGCCCCGGCATGTTCGATGCGCAGCGCGCAGCGCTCTTCCACCGCAGCGTCCCAGCGCTGTTCACGGGCGCGCAGCAGCGCCCGTTTCAAGGTGGGCAGGGCTCGGCCACCGGGTACCAGGTCGGCGGCGGTCAGGTTGGTGCGCCCACCCGGCAGCACCAGCAGATCGGGCGTCCAGGCGTCAACGGTCAGGTTCGACAACTGATCGACGATGGCGCACACCGTGCCGTCGCCCGCCAGCAGCATGACGTGGCGTTGGCGCCGAGCCAGGATGCCCGCGATGGCTGCGCGCGTGGCATCCGGGCCATCGACACTGATCACCTCGGCGCCATGCGAGCGGGCGAGCTCCGCCGCCTGTGCCGCCAGACCCTGCGAGGCACTGAAGCTGCGCGGGTTGACGATCAGGCACGGAGGCGTGCTGGTCGCGGCAACGATAGAGAGGTCCGGCGTTGCCAGCGCGGAGGCGCTTGCGTTCAAGGGCGCTCGGTGCCCGGCGACCAAGCCCGCATCGCCGATTGCCCGGGTGGCGTCTGCCGGGCCGATTGCCACAGCTCGCGAACGGCGCCGAAATAGCTGTCACGGTTGCAGCCCCGGTAGAGCGCGTCGGCCGGAAGGCCGGCCATCAGGCGACGATGCGCCTCGCCCAGGTGGTGATAGGGCAGGGCAGGAAACATGTGGTGCAGCGCGTGGTAGCGCAGACCGACCGGGAACATGAACACCGTCAGCCATGTCTGGCCGGTGATGTTGATCGACTCGGCCACCTGCTCGGCCATGGTCATGCGCTGGCCGTCATTGACGTAGCGATGCGCCGCCAGATTGCGAACCCAGTTCAGTCCGAGCGTGAACGCCAGCAGCGCATAGCCCATGAAGAACTGCGTGAGGCTGATCGAGCCCAGCCAGATCAGGGCTGCGATGGTGGCCAGGTAGGCCAAGCACAAGGCTTCGACGATCAGCAGATGCCGCTCGTCGCGCTTCGGGAAGCGCTTGGCGTAGTAGGGGTTCGACACCGCCGCAGAAACCCGGGTCAGCACCCACTCGCGCATGCCGCTGTGGAACCACGACAAGGGGCCCAGCACGCCGAAACGCACGATCATGAACAGCGGCAGCAAAGGCGCCTGGCCGACGTATTTCAGCGTTTCGGCCTGCGGCGACGAGCCCAGCGGCAGGTACTCGCCGTCTGCCGGCGTGCCGAACTGCAGATGGTTGTGGTGCTCGATGTGATTGCGGTACAGCACCCACGGCATCAGCAGGGGAATGCCCAACAGCAGGTTCCAGGCACGCTTGAAACCGGTCATCTGGCCGCCGGGCATGTGGACGATCTCGTGAATGAACGTCCCCACCCGGAAGAACAGCACGCTGGCGCCGAGGAACGCCACGATCTGCAGCGCGCTCCAGGCCGGCGCGGTGAAATAGAGGGCAGTCAAGGCCCAGGCGGCGGTCGAGCTCAGCAGCAGATCGGTCCAGTAGATCGCTGCAGAACGTTGGAACAAGTCGCCGATGAGGCTGCGTGCCCGTTCCTGCCAGGCGGGGTCGATGGCGATGCTTGGCGATGCGGTGACGACGGGCTCGTCGAGGGTGGCGGTAGCAGTCACGGTGAAGCAAAAAAAAAGATCTTCCAAGGATACCCGCTCGACCTCAGATTCCGCGGTTCCGAGCCAATGGCGGGTTCTTTGCGAAGTAGCGTTTGATGCCTGTGCACAACGCTTCGACCAGCCGCATTCGGTAGCGCTCGTCGCGCAGCTTGGCTTCTTCTCCAGGATTGGAGATGAAGGCTGTCTCGACCAGGATCGACGGGATGTCGGGCGCCTTCAGCACCGCGAAGCCGGCCTGCTCGACGCGGGGCTTGTGCAGCCGTCCGACACGTCCGATCTGTCCCAGCACCTCGGTGCCCAGGCGCAGACTGTCCTTGATCTGCGCGGTGGTGCTCATGTCGAGCAGCGCGTGCATCACCGAGGTGTCCTTCACCTTGACGTTGATCCCGCCCACCGCATCGGCCAGGTTTTCGCGGTTGGCCATCCAGCGGGCAGCCGCACTGGTGGCCCCTCCCTGGCTCAGCGCGAACACCGAGGCGCCACGCGCTGCCGGCGTGAAGAAGGCGTCGGCATGGATCGACACGAACAGATCGGCCTGTACCCGCCGTGCCTTGCGCACCCGGTCTTGCAGCGGTACGAAGAAATCGGCGTCGCGCGTCAGCATCGCGCGCATGCCGGGCACCGCGTTCAGCCGTTCACGCAGTTGCAGCGCAATGGCCAGCACCACGTCTTTCTCGCGCAAGCCACTCGGGCCGATGGCGCCCGGATCTTCGCCGCCATGACCCGGATCGATCGCGACGATCACCAGCCGGTTGGTGCGCCGGGACGATTTGGCGCTGGGGTTGCTGGCGGCCGCCGCCGCCCGGGTCGGACCCGGCTGCGAGGCGGATCCCGCGGTCACGGTCGGGTTCGGCGGGGCGGCTGAGCTGGCACCTGGCGCAGGCGCCGAGGCCACCGCGGGCCGATCGACCTGTCCGATGAACTCGCCCAGCGCATCGCGCACGGCCTGCGCCGCTTGCTGCTCGGCCTGCTCCCGCTCCTGTATCAGCGCGAGCAGCAGATCGGGCTCCTGCGTCGGATAGAGATCGAACACCAACCGATGCCGATAGGCCGCCACCGGCGCCAACGCAAACAACTGCGGCTTGATGGCCTGCTTCAGGTCGATCACCAGCCGCACGACCCGAGGCTGGTATTGCCCGACGCGCACGCCGGCGATGAATGGGTCGTCCGCGCGAACTTGGCCGACCAGATCCCGCAACTGCGGGCTCAGGTCGAGACCATCGACATCGATCACCAGCCGCGGTGGGTTCTCGGCCAGGAAATGCTTGGCAGCCAGCGCGTTGTCGGATTCGATCGTCACGCGGGTGTAGTCCGCGGCGGGCCACACCCGCACGGCGACGATGGCCGCACCGTGTGCGAGATGGCGTGAGCCCAGCAGCAGCACCAGCGTGCCCATGTGCGCCAGCGCCTGGCGGCGGGAGGGCCAGCGTAGGCGCGGCGCGGTGTTCATGGCAGCAGCGTGAGGCCGAGTGACGTCTCGGCCTGGAACGTGACCTGCCGGCGGGTGTCGCTCTGATCCGCGGCATCCGTTGACGGCGCATCGACCATCGCGATGTCGATGCGCAGGTCGCTCGCGGGCAGCAAGCCGACGGCGCGCTCGGGCCATTCAATGAGCTTCAGGCCAGGGCTCGCAAAGATGTCACGGAAGCCGGCGTCCTCGAATTCCTGCGGGTCGTCGAAGCGGTAGAAGTCGAAATGCCAGATGTTCAGGCCGGGCAGGGCATACGGCTCCATCACGGCGTACGTCGGGCTCTTGATCGTGCCGCTGACGCCGAGTGCGCGCAGCAAGTGACGTACGAAAGAGGTCTTGCCTGCCCCCAGGTTGCCGTGCAGTTCGATGCAGGCGGTTCGCAGAGACGCTTGCCCTGCCAATGTCTGGGCAGTGGCAGCGCAGTCAGCTTCGTCGGCCCACTGCACGCTGCGCGTGGTGCGGGCTTCTAAGATCGGCATGCCGGCGTGTGGCGGTGCTGTCGTTGGCGAAGAGGGGGCATAGGCATGTGGAGTGCGGACCGTGTGGACCCAACGCTGTGGTGGCCGCGCATGCAGGCGTGGGCGGCTGAGTTGGGATTTTCCCAGATCGGGGTGTCCGACGTCGATCTGAGCGCCGCAGAACCCGGCCTGCAGGCGTGGTTGTCCGATGGCTGCCACGGTTCCATGGACTACATGGCGCGCCACGGACTCAAGCGCGCCCGCCCGGCTGAGCTGGTGCCCGGCACCTTGCGGGTGCTCAGCGCGCGGATGAACTACCTGCCGGCCGCGGCGCCCGGTGACACCGGCGATTGGCAGGCCATCGAATGGCAGCGGCTGAAGGCACCCGAGCAAGCCACCGTCTCGGTCTATGCCCGTGGCCGTGATTACCACAAGGTGTTGCGACAACGCCTGCAGACGCTGGCCGATCGCATCGCCAGTGGCATTGGCCCGTTCGGCTACCGCGTGTTCACTGATTCGGCACCGGTGCTCGAGGTGGAGCTTGCCACCCGCAGCGGGCCCGGCTGGCGCGGCAAGCACACACTCGCGCTGCACCGCGATGCGGGCTCGATGTTTTTCCTTGGCGAGATCTATCTCGACTTTCCGCTGGCGGTGACCGAGCCGGTGGCCGCGCACTGCGGCAGCTGCAGCGCCTGCATCGATGTGTGCCCGACCCAGGCGATCGTGGCACCGTACCGGCTCGATGCGCGCCGCTGCATCAGCTACCTGACGATCGAGCACCCGGGCCCGATCCCGATCGAGTTCCGCGAGCCCATGGGCAACCGCATCTACGGTTGCGACGATTGCCAGCTGGTGTGCCCATGGAACAAGTACGCGCAGCGCAGCGCGCTGCCCGATTTCGACGTGCGCCCGGCACTTGCCAACCCGACCCTGCTCGAGCTGTGGGCGTGGACCGAAGCTGATTTTCTGCGCCACACCGAAGGCAGCGCCATCCGCCGCATCGGCCACGAGCGCTGGCGGCGCAACCTCGCGGTGGCGATGGGCAATGCGCTGAGAGCCTCGCCCGATGCGGCCCGGGGTGCCTCACTTCGATCGGCCCTGGTAGGAGCGCGCGACGACGCCAGCGACCTGGTCCGCGAGCACATCGACTGGGCGCTCGCAGGCTGAGCGGTGAACTCGCGTCAGAGGGCTGCGCCAATCGCCCCCCAGAGCGGCCAGAACCTCGCCACCGAGCGTGCCAGCGAGAATCTGCGCATGAGCCCGCTCCACGACAGCGCTGCCGCGATCGACCGCTTCATCGATGCGCTGTGGATCGAGGATGGCCTGTCGACCAACACCCTGGCCGCCTACCGACGCGACCTGACCCTGTACGCGCAATGGCTGGCCGGCACGCCAGCCGCTGCACTCAACGCCACCACCGAAACCCATCTGCGCGACTATGCGGTGGCGCGCCATGCCGGCAGCAAGGCGAGCAGCACCAACCGCCGGCTGACGGTGTTCAAGCGCTACTTTCGCTGGGCGCTGCGCGAACACCTGATCACTGCCGATCCCACGCTGAAACTGCTGGCGGCAAAGCAGCCGCTGCGTGTGCCGAAGATATTGAGTGAAGCGCAGGTCGAGGCGCTGCTGGCCGCGCCCGATGTGGACACGCCGCTCGGTCTGCGCGATCGCACGATGCTGGAGCTGATGTACGCGAGCGGCCTGCGCGTGAGCGAGCTGGTCACGCTGAAGACGGTGCACCTGGGCCTGGTCGACGGCGCCTTGCGCATCACCGGCAAGGGCGCGAAAGAGCGGCTGGTCCCGTTCGGCGAGGAGGCGCGGGTATGGTTGGTGCGCTATCTGGAATCGGCGCGAGCCGACATCTTGAAGAAGCAGGTGAGCGACGCCCTGTTCGTGACCGCCCGCGGCGGGCCGATGACGCGGCAGATGTTCTGGCGGCTGATCAAGCAGCACGCGCTGCGCGGCGGGGTGCACATGCCGCTGTCGCCCCACACCCTGCGGCACGCCTTTGCCACCCACCTGCTGAACCACGGCGCCGACCTGCGGGCGGTGCAGATGTTGCTAGGGCATACCGACATCTCGACGACGACCATCTACACCCACGTCGCGCGCGAGCGCCTGAAGACGCTGCACGCGACACACCACCCACGGGGATGAATTGACGATGACATCGCATGTGATGTCAAAATGAGGCATGCGTCTGGTTCTAGATACCGATGTGATCGTGGCGGCCATGAGGAGTCCGTCTGGAGCGTCGGCGGCGCTGTTGGACGCTGCTGCCAGTGGTCGCGTGACGCTGCTGGCCAATGTGGCTTTGATTCTGGAATACGAGGCTGTCTGCAAGCGCGCTGAGCATGTCGCGGCATCGGGGTTGGCCATGTCAGAAACCGAACTATTCGTTGATGCTGTTACTGCACTGGCGACGCCGGTCGAGTCCCATTTCGTCTGGCGCCCGCTGTTGCGTGATCCGGCCGATGAAATGGTGCTTGAGGCCGCCGTCAACGGACGCGCCGATGCCATCGTCACGTTCAACCTGCGCGACTACGCCAGCGCGCCCGAGCGCTTCGGCGTCCGTCTTTTCTTGCCGAGAGATGCCTACAAGAGGATTCCGTCATGACCGACACATCGACCTATCCGCTTCGCTTGCCCAAGTCGGTCAAGGCAGAGGCCGAGAAGCTGGCCCGCGAGGAAGGGATCAGCATGAACCAGTTTGTGGCCACCGCAGTTGCTGAGAAGCTGTCCGCGATGCGCACTGTTGAATTCTTTGCCCAGCGGCGCAGCAGGGCCGACCTGGCCGCTTTCCGGAAATTGCTGCGCCGCCAGGGCGGTGATCCGCCGCGTGCCGGTGATGAGATCGTTGGATGAATTGACTTCGAATCGCAACGTTGGCGTGCCATCGAAAGCGTTGCCGTGACCCCTACCTAAAATCTGCCGCTACCCAGAAAGGCTCGCCCTCCATGAAAGTCACCGCGTCCAATTTCAAGGCTTACGACATCCGTGGCATCGTCGGCAAGACGGTCGATGAGGCCTTCGCCGAACACCTGGGCCGGGCCTTCGGCAGTGAGGCCGTCAAGGCGGGCGAGAAGGCGGTGGCGGTAGGCCGCGACGGGCGCTTGTCCGGGCCGGCATTGGCCGCAGCCTTGATCCGTGGGCTGGCGTCTACCGGGCTGGATGTGGTGGACCTGGGCGCCGTCACCACGCCGATGCTGTACTACGTGGCCGCCACGCGTGGGCGCAAGGGCTGCCACAGCGGGATCATGGTCACCGGCAGCCACAACCCCAAGGACTACAACGGCTTCAAGATGGTGCTGGCCGGCCGCGCCATTTATGGCGACGACATCCAGGCCCTGCGCGTGCGCATGGAGGCCGAAGACTATGTGGTGAAGGCCGGCCGATCGGCGACGATGGACATCGTGCCCGAGTACAGCGCGCGAATCACCGGCGACGCCAAGCTCAAGCGCCCGATGAAGATCGTGGTCGACTCCGGCAACGGCATCCCAGGTGCTTCAGCCCCCGGCATCTTGCGCGCGCTGGGCTGCGAGGTGACCGAGCTGTACTCAAAGGTCGATGGTGACTTCCCCAACCACCACCCCGACCCCAGCAAGCCCGAGAACCTGGCCGATCTGATCCGCACCGTGCAGACCACCGACGCCGAAATCGGTCTGGCCTTCGACGGCGACGGCGACCGCCTGGGCGTGGTCACCAAAGACGGCAACATCATCTACCCCGACCGCCAGATCATGCTGTTCGCGAAGGACGTGCTCAGCCGCAACGCCGGCGCCACGATCATCTTCGACGTGAAGTGCACCCAGCGCCTGGCGCCGGTGATTCGCCAAGCCGGCGGCAAGCCGCTGATGTGGAAGACGGGCCACTCGCTGGTCAAGGCCCAAATGAAGAAGGTCAAGGCGCCGCTGGCCGGCGAAATGAGCGGCCACATCTTCTTCGGTGAACGCTGGTACGGCTTTGACGACGCCACCTACACCGCAGCGCGCCTGCTTGAAATCTTGAGCCGCAGCAAAGACCCGAGCAAGGTGTTGAATGCATTACCCACCAGCTTCAACACCCCCGAGCTGAACGTGCCTTGCGCCGAAGGCGAGCCCAAGCTGCTGGTGCAGAAGCTGCTGGAAACCGCCAAGTTCCCCGGCGCACTGGAAGTCATCACCATCGACGGGCTGCGCGCTGAATACAAGGACGGCTTCGGCCTCATTCGCGCATCGAACACCACACCGGTGCTGGTGATGCGCTTCGAGGGCCACACCGAAAAAGCGCTGCACCGCATTGAAGCCGACTTCATGGCCGCGCTGCGGGCCGTGAAGCCCGACGCGCAAATCGCCAAGGCGGCGCACTGACCCAAGCATTCCAGCCCAGGGCTGCCCGCTGACCGCTGTGCAGCACCTGGCGCGCATCGCCTACGCCACGCTGCTGTGGCTGGCCACCCCGGTTTACTTGCTGAAACTGTGGCGGCGCGGGCGCGCCGAGCCGCTGTATCGCCATGCGATCGGCGAGCGTTTGGGCTTCTACGGCCACGACGCCGCCTCATCGGGCTGGGTGTGGGTGCATGCGGTGTCGCTCGGCGAAACCCGGGCCGCTGCCGCCCTCATTGCGGCGCTGCGCGCACAGCAGCCCGCCCTGCGTTTGCTACTCACCCACGGCACCGCCACCGGCCGCACCGCTGGCGCCGCGTTACTGCGAACGGGTGACCGCCAGGTGTGGCTGCCGTTCGACACACCCGGCGCGGTGTCGCGCTTCTTCAAGCACTTTCAGCCCGCCATTGGTGTGCTGATGGAAACCGAGATCTGGCCCAACCTGCTGCATGCCGCGCAGCGCCGTGGCGTGCCGATGGTGCTGGCGAATGCGCGCCTCAGCGAACGCAGCGCGCGCAAGGCCGAGCGCTTGCAGGCGCTGTTCCGCCCGGCTGCGCGCAGCGTGGCGCTGGTGCTGGCGCAAACGCCCGAAGACGCCGAGCGCCTGCGGGCCGTGGGCGCACCGCGCGTGGAGGTGAGCGGCAACGTCAAGTTCGACATGACGCCCGACCCTGCACAGCTCGCGCTCGGCCGCGCGTGGCGTCAGACCATTGGCCGCCCGGTCGTGCTGGCGGCCAGCACGCGCGAACGCGAAGAGGCCACCTTGCTGCTCGCCTGGAACCTGATGCGCCAGCAGCAGCCCACAACACTCACGCACCCACGCCCGCTGCTGCTGATCGTGCCCCGCCACCCGCAACGCTTCGACGACGTGGCCGCACTGATCGCGGCCGGCGGCCTCACCGCCGTTCGCCGCAGCACCTGGGCCGATGCGCCACCGCCTGAAGCCGCACAAGCCGACGTGTGGCTGGGCGACTCCATCGGCGAAATGGCCTCCTATTACAGCTGCGCACAGGTGGCGCTGCTGGGTGGCAGCTTCGAGCCGCTGGGCGGCCAAAACCTCATCGAAGCCGCCGCTTGCGGCTGCCCGGTGCTGATGGGCCCGCACACCTACAACTTCGCCGATGCGGCCGAACTGGCGCAGCGCGAAGGGGCGGCGATGCGGGTGGGTGACATCGACGCGGCGGTGTGTGTGGCGACGGAGATGTTGACCACATCCAAAAGAGAAGAAGGCGATGCATCGACGCCGCCCGGGACCTCATCCGCCAGTGCCGATCGCGCCCTGGAATTCGCCAGCCGACACCGCGGCGCCGCGCAGCACATGGCGAAGCAGATCGATGCTCTGATCTCAGTCTCTGCGACGCTCTGCTGACCTCGGCCTCAAGCCCAACTGGGCGCGATCACCGGATTCAGCGCGGCCGCGTAGTTCGGCGGCAAGGTCGTCTGCCCCGCCGCCGGCGGTGCGAACGCCGCCATCGCATCGACCAATTGCTGCACCTGTGAGGCCAGCAGCGCCTGCCCGTCGGCGAGCCTGAAGCTTTCGATCTGATGGCTCGGGCTTGTGTACCAGCCGTTGATCGTCAACCGGTCGGTCGTACCGATCACCGACAACTCCAGGTTGTTATCCACCTGCCGCAGCCAGATTTGGTCTTCAGTGACACCAGCGAGTAGGTCCAGTCGGTCTGTACCGCCGGCATCCGTCACGATGTCGCTACCCTGTGCGCGGCCCCACACATAGATGTCGTTCGATGTCGTCGACGTGTCGTTCAGCGTGTCAGACCCCAGGCCACCGGTGTAGGTGTCGTTGCCAGCACCACCCGCGAGCACGTTGGCGCCAGAGTTGCCAGTGAGCATGTTGTTGAGCGTGTTGCCAGTGGCATTGCTCGCGGACGACCCCGTCAGCAACAGGTTTTCGAGGTTGGCGCCCAGCGTCCAGCTCACAGCCGACTGAACGGTGTCGATGCCTTCGTTCGCTGCTTCCCAGATCACGTCGTACACGATGTCGACGGTGTAGGTGTCGTTGCCGAGGCCGCCCACCATGGTGTCTGCGCTCCCACCACCGCTCAGCGTGTCGTTGCCGGCACCACCCGTGAGCACATTGTTCGCATAGTTGCCGATGAGGACGTTGTCGAGCTCGTTGCCTGTTCCATTGATTGCGATCGACCCTGTCAACGTCAGGTTCTCAAACGTGTTGCTGAGCGTCCAGGTCACCGCCGATTGAATGGTGTCAGTCCCCTCACCAACCAACTCAGTCACCACATCGGTCGCCACATTGACCACGTAGAAGTCGTTGCCTGTGCCGCCAATCATCGTGTCGATGCCGCTGCCACCGTTCAGCGTGTCGTTACCGGCATTGCCCGTCAGAGTGTTGTTGGCGCTGTTGCCACTCAGGGAGTTGTCGAGCGAATTGCCCGTGGCATGAATCGCTGACGAGCCTGTGAGTGTCAAGTGCTCAACATCCGCGCCCAGTGTCCAGGTCACTGCGGACTGGACCGAGTCGGTGCCTTCGTTGGCCGCTTCGATCACCACGTCTGTGGCCACGTCAACAAAGTAAAGATCGTTGCCAGAACCACCGATCAAGGTATCGGTTCCGGAGCCACCATTCAGCGTGTCGTTGCCTGCTCCGCCCGTCAGCGTGTTGTTCGCGTAGTTGCCGATGAGGTGGTTGTTCAGCGCATTGCCAGTGCCATTGATGGCGGCGGTGCCGATCATGGTCAGGTTCTCAACAAATTCGCCCAGTGTCCAGGTCGCTGACGTTTGGACGGTGTCGGTGCCCTCGCCAGCCATCTCGGTCACGACATCGGTGGCTGCGTCGACCACGTAGACGTCGTTGCCTGCACCTCCGATCATCGTGTCAGCGCCCGCGCCACCGTTCAGTGTGTCGTTGCCAGCATTGCCCGTCAGCGTGTTGCTGGCAGCGTTACCGTTAAGCACGTTGTTGAGCGCATTTCCAGTGCCGCTGATCGCTGAGGATCCGGTCAGCGTCAGGTTCTCCAGGGTGTCGCCGAGCGTCCAGGTCACCGCCGATTGAACGGTGTCGGTGCCTTCGCCAGCCAGCTCGGTCACAACATCCGTGGCTGCATCGACCACGTAAGCGTCATTGCCGACACCACCGATCAGCGTGTCTGTGCCCGAGCCACCATTCAGCGTGTCGTTGCCTGCGCCACCTGTCAGCGTGTTGTTGGCGGTGTTGCCGATGACACTGTTGTTCAGGGCATTGCCGGTGCCGTCGATTGCTGCGGAGCCGGTCAGTGTCAGGTTCTCGAGGGCGTCAGACAGTGTCCATGTCACTGCTGATTGGAGGGTGTCAGTGCCCTCGTTGGCTGACTCGATCACGACATCGGTCGCCACATCGATCACGTAGACGTCGTTGCCCGCTCCGCCGATCAAGGTGTCGGTTCCGGAGCCGCCATTCAGCGTGTCGTTGCCAGCACCACCTGACAGCGTGTTGTCAGCGGTGTTGCCGGTGATGCTGTTGTTCAGGGTATTGCCGGTGCCATTGATTGCTGCGGAACCCGTCAGAGTCAGGTTCTCTACAGCGTCTCCAAGCGTCCAGTTCGTCGCTGATTGGACAGTGTCGGTGCCCTCATTGGCTGCCTCGATGACGATATCGGTTGGCAGGTCGACGATGTAGATGTCGTTGCCCGCCCCGCCGATCAAGGCGTCTGCACCGGCGCCACCATTCAATACGTTGTTAGCACTGTTGCCATTCAACAGGTTGTTGAGCGCATTTCCAGTGGCATTGATTGCACCTGTTCCGATGAGTGTCAAATTCTCCAGGTTCGCGCCCAGGCTTAGGGTGATGGATGCACGAACGGTATCTGTTCCTTCTCCAGCCGCCTCGATGAGCACATCTGAGATGGAGTTCACAACGTAAACATCGTCGCCGATGCCTCCCGCCAACGTGTCATTGCCGGCTGCGCCATCAAGGGTGTCGTTGCCCGCGCCACCTCTCAACATGTTGTTGGCAGCGTTACCGGTGAGTACGTTGTCCAGTTGATTTCCTGTGCCGCTAAGGGCGGTTGTGCCCGCCAGGAGGAGGTTCTCAACCTCCGCACCGAGCGTCCAGTGAACGGATGATTCGACCGTGTCCAGACCACCATCCGCGTATTCGTAGATGTAGTCGGAATCGTTGTCGACAACATACGTGTCGTTACCTGCGCCACCCATGAGCGAATCGAAGCCGCCGCGGCCATCCAGGCGATTGGCCCCAGCGTTACCGACCAGAAAATTGGTCGCCGAATTGCCAATTGCATGGACGTTGCCGTTTCCCTGCAAGCGCAAAACATCGACGTTTTCTGGCAGTGTCCACGTGATTGAGGATTCGACCGTGTCCCAGCCCTCGTTGGCAGCTTCGATCAGAACGTCGCTTGCGTCGTCGACCAGATAGACATCGTCACCGTTACCGCCCACCAGCGTGTCCGCTCCAGCGCCACCGTCCAGAGTGTCATTGCCGGCGTTTCCGACGAGCATGTCGCTTCCACCCAGGCTGGACAAGACGTCGTTGCTGCTCCCTCCGGACAGCGTATCCGCTGTCTCCGTTCCAACCAAGGTCTGCGACAGGTTCGCATCAACTTCCTGCTGGATGCGTGCTGCATCCCAGATCGTTCCATCGGAGAAACGGACTTGGCGGATCACGCTGTAAGTGCCGGGGTTGAAATAGCTCTTCGCGAGGATCTTGTCCGTGGTTCCAAGGATGCTCAATTCCAGCCCAGCGCGTCCCGGGTATTGCCCATCGGACGCACGTCGAGCAATGACGTCCGCTGGCAAGACACCAGGCTTGAACTCGATCGTGCTGTTGACGCCAAAAGTGCTGTAGGTGACCGTTTCAACAACATCCTGTCCGTCGCCTCTACCGAAGTAGACGATGTCTGCACCCGTCAGATCGTCCAGCGTATCGTTTCCAGCGCCTCCATCGAATGTGTCCACTCCGTCGTAGCCACCGCGCAGGGTGTCTACCCCGTCGCCACCTTGCAACACGTCGTTGCCGTCCTCGCCTTCGACGACGTCGTTGCCTGTGCCGCCCTGCAGAGTGTCGTTGCCGATTCCGCCGTACAGGACGTCGTTGCCGTTACCACCGGACAAGCTGTCGCCTGCGCCCATTCCATAGATGGTGTCGTTGCCGTCACCGGCATCCAGGGCGTCGGAGTTCGCGGTGAGGTACCTGGTGTCGTTGCCGGTTGTGGTGGTAAGGGCTCGACGAACAACCTCCGCTTCGATAGCGACGTCCGACCACGAAACACCATCCGCAAACTGGATCACTTGCACGTTCGAGCGGTACAACGCACCAGTCAAGCCGTCAAACACATCGCTGATCGTGATTTTGTCGGCAGCACCATAGGAAAGCACGAGCGCCCGTGCTGTCTGCTGGAAGGAGAAGCTGGCAGACAGAACGCTTGAGTCGAACTCGATGCGGTCGCTGCCGCTTAACTCTGCTGCGATGGTGTCTGCGCCATCACCGTATCCAAAGCGAAAGGTGTCGTTCCCAATGCCGCCGAAGAGGAAGTCGTCACCTACGCCACCAATCAGCACATCATTTCCTTCGCCGCCTTGAAGATCGTCATTTCCTTCGCCGCCCACCAATTGGTCATTACCTCTGACATCCCACAACAAATCGTTGCCTCTTGAGCCATAGAGCGTGTCGTCTCCTGCCATACCTTCGATGGTGTCGTTGCCATCTGCACCATCAATTGAATCGTTAGTCTCGAAGCCGTAGATACGGTCCGCCCCAGCAGTCCCCTTGAGCAGTTCCTGCTTGATGCGCGCTGCGCCCCATTCGACGCCGTTGGAAAACCTGATCGTCTCGATAAACCGCTGCGTATCGATCGCGCCAGAACCGAGCGTGGTGCCCAAAGTCTGGTGTCCGGAGTCAGGCAAAAGAACTTGAAGAATGCCTAGTTCTTGGAATAGCTGAACGTCTGCCTCGCTGATGCCCGCGCCCAGTTCCAGCCGATCATTGCCTCCGTAGTCATCGATAAGGTCGTATCCGTCTCCGCGCTCATAGCGGTACACGTCATCGCTGGTGGTACTGGAGTCCCGCGTCTCGTCGTTGCCAGTGCCTCCTATATACAGGTCGTTGCCTTCGCCGCCTTGCATTTGGTCTGCACCGGCTCCACCGATCAGAGTGTCGTTTCCGCCGTGCCCAGTCATCCTGTCGTCGCCGTCCCCTCCATCAAGCGAATCGTTGCCATTCGCACCAGAGAGGAAGTCATTTCCACCGCCGCTCGCCAAGGCGTCATCGATACCGTTGAGCGCAACAAGCGTGTCGGCGCCGTCGCTGACGGACCCATGGAGCTTGTCGCGGATGTCGGTCGCTGACCAGGTCACGCCGTCACTGAACTGCAGCGTGTTCAGCGCGTTTCCCAGCGACGCGGTGGCAGAGGAGGTCGACAGGCGTATGACGGTTGCCGATCCTGCGAATGTCAGCGTGGCCGTCTGAGCATTTGGATCAAGACTGCCGCTGATGGCAACACTGACAGAGGTCGAGGTCAACCCGCCACCGAGCATCAGATCGTCTGCGTCTGTGGCCGAGGCGCTGGTGACGTTGACCGTGATGTTCGAGCCTTCGGCGACCTGCAGAAGGTCGCGGTCAGCGCCGCTGTCCAGCACGCTTCCGACGCCGGTGGCAACCAGGACGTCGTTCCCTTCGCCGCCATACAACGCGTCCGCGCCGCCGCCGCCAATCAACATGTCGTTTCCGACGCCGCCGACCAGCGTGTCGTTGCCAGCGCCGCCATCCAAGTAATCGTTACCGGTGAGCGTCGTAGCAGAGGTGGCAGTCAGCTGATCCTCGCCGACCAACCAATCGTTGCCTTCACCGCCCAGCAGGGTGTCGTCGCCGCCGCCGCCAATGAGGTCGTCGTCGCCACGCCCACCGTCGAGCCGGTCGGCGCCGTGCCATGTGGCTGCCACGTCTGCCACGAGGTCATCACCTTCCAAGAGATCGGCACCATCTCCGCCGAGCAGCTCATCAGCACCGCCACCACCGATCAACTGATCGTCTCCGCTCCCTCCGTCCAGGTGATCATCTCCAACGTGCGGGCTGGATAGTCTGTAGTCGTCGCCGTAAATCACGTCGTTGTCGGTGCCACCGTGCAGAAGGTCTGAACCTCCGCCACCAAAGAGCAAGTCATTGCCAGCGCCGCCATCGATGAAGTCCTGCCCATGCCGGCTGGCGTCCAGCGTGTAGCGGATCACGCCGCTGGCGCCGTAGTAGGTGAGGTTCTCGGCGATTTCTCCTGCGGTCACCACCACCTGGTAATCGCCCTGCAGGCCGTCGTTGCCTGCCCCGCCATAGATCACATCGTTGCCGTCGTAACCCGCGACCTGGTCGTTGCCGGTACCGGCATCGACGACATCATCACCGCCTCCAGCGTTCACCACGTCGTCTCCGGCGCCCGCATGAATGAGGTCGTTTCCGTTACCCGCATTGGTGCCAAACCAGGCGCCACCCGTCAGGTCACCATAGGTGCGTTGCGAGCCTGGGATGTAGGGGCGCGTGTCCCCGGGATCGGGCACGACGTTCTGCTGCTCCATGGCGAGAAGCCCATACAAGTCGGTGTTGGCCAGTGGGCTGATGGACTTCACCAAAACCTCGAGTACCTGCAGGCTCCCCGTGGTCCCTACTGCTGCCACGTTCGTAGCCAAGGTGAGCTGACGCTGCTGGTCGGTGAACGCGTTATTGCTACCCGTGATCCACGAACCCACCCCTGTGCCGTTGTCCACGGTAGAGGCGTAATCGTTGTTGCCGTCGGCAAAGATCACATCACCGCCGCTGCCACCGATCAGCGTGTCGTCGCCCTTGCCACCGAACAGCGCATCATCGTCCCCCGCGCCTACGAGCAAGTCATCGCCAATATCGCCAGACAGCATGTAGACACTGC
>LNEY01000001.1 GCA_001464195.1 Burkholderiales bacterium Ga0077547 | reverse complement strand
CGCAGCCCTGGCGAAGCAATGGAAGCACACGCGGGTGTAGCCGGGCATCATCTTCCAGCACCAGGGCTGCATCCAATCCCTCATCCACCACGGCCTGGTATGCGGCCAAGTGAGACAAGTAACAACCCAGTACTCCCGCGTGATATGACTGTCCAGGCGCAAGCAGCTCATGTTGACGAGCCACCGGCAACCCTCGTCCGTCAACGCCCTCGATGATTCGGAACTCCACGCCCAGAGAAGCCAGGTGCTCGCTGATCTTTTGTCGACGTGTGGCTGCCCGGGCGAGACTGATGACGAAGACAGGTATGCGCTGCATCACCGCCCCACTCATGCCTTGGCATCCATCAGGCGACGAATGGTTTGTCGAACCTGTTGTTCATAACGCCGGCTGGTGAAGCGCGCATACCCGATGTAATGCGCCAGCCGGGTGTCGAGTGACTGGCTGTCGGCATTGCAGTAGCGCGGGTGCGGCAACATGAAAGCCCCCGGTGCACTCGCCGCCAGCAGGTTGGAGGTGACCTGCTCGGTGCCCCATTCGTTCCAGCGCTGGCCGTGCAGCGTGCGCAATGCAGATGACAAGTCATCCAGCCGCTGTGGATTGAGCGCACCTCGGCCAAAGCCGGTGAAGCCGGCACAGCCACGGGCATAGCGCCAGTCGGCGGCGTGAGGCAGTTCGTTCATGCGCGACTCCACCAAGGGCTGTATGTGCCCGCTCGTCGCGCAAAGCTTGCGGCCGTACTCGGCGGCGTGGTCAAGACTGGTGATCTCCACCCCCGCCTCGGAACGCAGCACAAAGCTGGTACCGCTCAAGGCGGCCTCAACCACTTCATTCAGCGGCGCTTGCGTCACGGTGTCGGCATCCACCTGCACTACGCTGGTCTCGGCATTGAACACCGAGATGGCGGACAGCCGCTCCCAGCAGCCGCCCACCGGCAGCGCAGGGCGGCGGAAACCAACCGCGTCCACGATCTCGATATGCGGCAGGTGTTGACGCAGCACGGCACGGTCGCTGTGGTCCAACGTGGGGTCAGCCACCAGCACCACACGTGCAGGCTGCGTGAACAGCGCAAACGACTTGATGGCCACCAGGTAGGGAACGACGTCGCGGTGCTGCACCATCGATACTGCGGCGAAGTCATTTTTGCCGCGGGCCAGCGGCGGCGTGGCCAGCACGCCTTTCGCAGCTTGATTGAACAGCAGCTTGTTGAAACGCTCGGTGAGAGTGGTCATGGTCGGGCAGCCGTCTGTAGTCTTGGCATGGCAGCGGCGGCCACGTCGCGCGGCCGGGGTACGTTGTTCAGAATCTTGTGGCGCACGATCACCAAGGCCGCCATCAGGTAGTAGGGCCCGTCAAAGTAGGCCAGGTTCAGGAAAGCACCGCCGACGGCAAAACCGATCAGGCTGATTTCGATCATGCGGGCCAGGGCCAGGTCAGCCCCATCGCGCGCATTGCGCGCCAGCCAACGGCAGTTCCACAGCACGGCAATCCAAAAGGAGAGATAAAGCCCCAGGCCGACGAAGCCATGCTGGCCCAGCACCTGGAAGTAAATGCTGTGGGCCACGGCAATGAAGGCCGGGTTGGGTGCGTATCGCTGGAAGATGTCATCTGTTTCCAGCGTGAACCCGGCTCCGAAAAAATTCGAAGTTGCCACATTGAAAGCCACGGTCCAGGCATTGATGCGCCCCATGGCGGATTCGTCTTGCTGGTAATTGCTGATGGTACCCATGCGCTCCCACCAGCTCTCGGGCATGAAGGTCAGCACAAAGGCCAGGCCGATGACGATGGGCACGATCAGCCTCAACTTGTGTGGGCTACGCAGGATGAAGGCCGTGGTCATGGCTGCAATGCCAAGCAGCGCGCCTCGCGACTGTGTGCCTAGGGTTGCGGCCACGGTCAGGGCGATCGAGACCCAGAGCGCCCGTTTGATCCACTTGTTGGTCTGTGTCAGCACAAAGTAATACAACAGCGGCACGGTCATCACCATGCCCAGGCCGATCTCGTTGTTACCGTGCAGGAAACCACCTTCGCCGCGCACACGGAACTCGCCGCCCGTGGCAATGGTGAAGATGCCCCCCTTGATGCCATAGAAAGCCACGCTGAAAGCCACCACGGCGATCAGGATGTCGACCTGCTTGCGAGTGTGTATGGCAAGTATGGTCACCAACGTGAACAGGTTGATCTTCAACACCTTGTCAAGCTGTGCCAGGTTGTCTTGCGAGGGGACCAGGGAAAAGAAGTAGGTCACCACCATCCACAAAGAGAACAGGATGAGCAAGATCACGGGTGCTACAAACGGCAAGCGCTTGGGGTCGGTGCTGATCAGCAGTCCCAGCAGCGTGACGCCACCGGTCATCATGGCCAATGGCTTACTCACCATGAAGCCGTAAGCCAGGGCGTGCGGCACCATGAGACTGACCCAAATCCAGGACATGACGCCGATCCATGGATGCCGCAGGGCCATAGGCAGCAGCACAGCCAGTACCAGCGCCAAGGCAATGTCACGCATGCCCAGACCCCAGTAAACGCGCGTACAGCGCGGTGTTTTCAGCCGCCACCCGGCTCGTGGCGTAGCGCTTTTCGGCCAGCTGCCGGCCGGCGTGCTGCATGGCGTTCAGCTTGGCCGAGTCGGCTTCCAACTCAGTCAGTGCAGCGGCAATGGCAGCAGCATCCGCCTTGGGCACGAAAATGCCTTCGCGGCCATGCTCGAACAGCTCCCGCATGCCGCCCACGGCAGTCGCCACCACGGCTGAGCCGCAGGCCATGGCTTCGACCACCACGCGGCCGAAGGCCTCGTTCCAGAGCGATGGCACCACGGTGACATGCGCAGCGGTGAAGACGTCAAAGGGCTGCTTGATGTAGCCGAGAAAGCGCACGCGCTCGCCCAGGCCCAGCGCGCTGGCTCGTTCCTTCAGCGCCGCCATTTCTTCGCCCTCACCGGCCACGAGCAGCTTGATGCGGGCGGGGCAATCGACCAGCGCGTCGATGGCGTAACGCAATCCCTTCTCCGCAGAGACACGGCCCACGTAAGCCACGATGAAGTCACCTTCGGCGCAGCCCAGGGCCTGCCGCGCCGCCTGGCGCTGGGCGTTGGTGGGCGCCAGCGCAGGTATCCGCACGCCGTTGTAGATGACCGAAAGGCGGCTTGCCGGAAAGGCGAACTCGCGCTTCAGGCGCGGCGGGTAGTCGTCCCGGTTGACCGAAACGGTGGCGTGCAGCGCACGCGCCCATATGCGGCCCACCAGCATGTCGGGCAGCATCCACAGGCGCGGGCTGGGGATGAATCCCAGAAGGCGGCCCCGCGGAATGCGGTCGTATGGTTCGGGCATGGCGCGCATGGTGCCGACCAGGCGCGCACGAGTGCACAGACGCGCCAGCAGTGGCACGAGCCACATGCCGGGTCGCCAACTGATATTGAAGTGGATGATCGGCGCACGCACGCGGCGGAAAAGACGCCAGGCTGCTCTCGCCACCTGAAGAGGGGTGCGCTCGGGTGCCCAGTCCAACACCAACAGCGGCAGCTTCATGGCGCGCGCCTGCGGCAAGAAATCGGTCGCCTCCAGCGCCGGCTCGTAGCACACCACCACACGCTTGCCCGCGCTCTGCTGAGCCGAAGCCAACTCCAGGATCGAACGCTCGGCACCACCGAAAGCGGCCGCGCCCAAGGGAAAGTAGACGATGTCGCAATCGAGCAGGGTGGGCTGGACGACATCGGGGGTGCCTCTCATGCGGCCACCTTGCTCACGACATACCTGTACTTGCCCGAGGCCTCGGCCGCGATCGCATCCACAGCCTGCACCTCGATGGTCACGTCTCCACCCAGCCGAGCCTTGAATTCACGCTCGATACGTGCAAAGGCCGCGGGCAGGTCACAACCAGGACCAGGCACGAGTTGCACTCGGGTCAGTCGCAGGGTTTCCTGCACGATCTTGAACTCGCTGATGCCAGCGATGTCGCGCAGCGTGTAGATCAGCGCCAGGCCGTGCATCACGGTGCCATCGGCCGCGCGCACGAAGTCCGTGGTTCGGCCTTGTATTTCACGCAGCAGGGGCAGACCGCGACCGCAGGGGCAGCAGGCATCGTCCATCACCGCACGGTCGCCAGTGCGGTAGCGGATGAACGGAAAGTCGCTTGTGGCCAGGTGCGTGACGACGATTTCGCCGGCCTGGCCAGCGGGCAACACACGACCCTGCTCGTCGACGATTTCCACCATCACGTCTTCGGCGGTGATGTGCATGCCGCCCTGCGGGCACTGGTGGGCGATGAAGCCTGCGTCGCGCGAACCGTAGCCATTGGCCACGGGGCAGTCGAACACGCTTTCGATGGCTTGGCGCTGTTCGTCGTACAGGCGTTCGCTGGTGCAGAAGGCCACGCGGATGCCCAGGTCGTTCATCACCACGCCGCGCTGTTTGGCGTGCTGGGCCATCTTGCTCAGCGCCGACGGATAGCCGAACAGCATGCGCGGGCGGCGCTGGCGTATGCGCTGCAGAAAACTGTCGAGCCGGGTGTCGGACATCTCGAAGGCGGGCAATAGTTCGGTGCGCATCAGCGCATCGCGCAACTGCTTGACGCGGTCTTGCGCGCCTAGCTCGATGGGGGAGCCCCAGACGACGATTTCGGGGTCGCCGATGTCGACGTTCCACCAGCGCGTGGCGCGCCACTTGGCAGCCACGTCGTGCGTGACACGTTCACGCCCGATGAAGAAGATGAGCGGCGCGCCCGAAGACCCACCCGTATTGAAGCGGGCCAACCCCACAGCCTGAGCCGACTTCAGTGTTTCAGTGTGGGCGCGGATGACGTCCTTGGTGAGAAAGGGCAGCGCCTGCAGATCGGCCGTGCTGCGCACGCCCGCTGCGTCGAAGCCCAGGCGCGCGAACAGTTCGCGGTAGTAAGGCACGTGCTGCTGCGCATGGACCAGCAGCGCCCGCAGACGTTCCAGTTGGAAAGCAGCCAAGCGGTCGGCCGGCCACCACTGACTTTGCTCCAGATGCTGACGCACGCGCACGGTGTCGTGCTTCTTCAGTTTTTCCTGCAGGGGGAATACAGCGCCCGCAACCAGCCGGGTGTAGATGCCGGTGGATGGCTTGGCGTTGGGTTTGGCAGTGGAGGCCTCGCTCATGATCGCCCTGCCGGAAGCTCCGCATAGATCCCCAACACCGATTCCACCATGCGCTCAATGCCGTAGAGCGACCGGCAGCGCTCGGCAGCGGCGGCGCCCTGGCGTTGCCGCTGCTCGGGCGAGCGAGCCATGGCATCCAGTGCGGCGGCCAGCGCTGCAGCGTCGTCGGCGGGCACGACATGCCCTTCCAGACCATGGCGCACCACCTCGGGCATGGCCCCGACGGCTGAAACGACCACCGGCAGGCCCATGTCCATGGCTTCCAGCAACGCCATCGGGAGGCCTTCAGCCAGCGATGGGAGCACAAAGCCCTGTGCGCCTGCCAGCAGATCGATCTTGGCGTTGCCTACCACCGGGCCCAGCACCTCCAGCCGGTGACCGAGCGACTGGCGAGTTATCTCGTCGCGCGTCCACTGCATGAATCCTGGTTCTTCTTCGCCACCGGCCAGCACCACCACCCACGGCTCGCGAGCGAGCGCGGCGGCCTCAAGCAGCAGGTGCACACCCTTGCGGCGGCCCAAGTTCCCCAAAAAGACGAAGCGGGGCTTCTCAGGGCGGGCGACGGCGTGTGCCACGGCAGGCATCGATACGCCATTGGCCAACACCATGAGCCGAGCCCCGGGCCAGCGCAGTGCCAGCCGCTCCTGCCATGCCGGCGACAACACCACCACCACGCTGGCGCGCCGACTCAGCCAGCGGGCCAGTGCGGCAGCGGGTGCCGACAAACCATCCAGGAATTCGTCGAAGCGAGCGCCGTGAATGTGCATCACCACCGGCGCACCGCGCAGACGGCTCAGCAGCAGCAACGCACCATCGAGGAAAAAGGTCAGGCCGCTGCAGGTGTGGATATGCGCCACGGGCACGGGCTTGCTGCCGAACAGACGCCACCAGTCGACCATCAGTTTGATTCGGGTGACGACGCCCTGCCAGAGGGGGCGACCGGGCGCCGTGGTCTTGCCGGTTTCAAAGAGCTGCAGGTCCACCCGCTGCGCCAAGCTGGAGGCCTGCAACGCAGCCAGCACCGACGCCATGCCACCGACCGCTGGCGGTAACGGACCGGACATCACCACGGCGGGGCGTGTCATGCCCTGCGGCCGGACACCAGCCGGGTGTAGGCAGGCACGTACTGGGCGACCGATCGGCGCCAGGTACGCTCGGTTTCAACAAACCGGCGACCGGCGGTGCGGATGTCGGCGGCCAACTGAGGGTCTGCGAGCGCGTCGTTCAGCGTCGTGGCCAGGGCCGAAGGGTCGCCCGCCTTGAACAGCAGGCCCGTCTCTCGGTGGCGTATCAGTTCCTTGTGCCCCCCCACGTCCGAAGCCACCAGCAGCCGGCCCTGGGCCATGGCTTCCAGCGGCTTCAGCGGCGTGACCAGTTCGGTCAGGCGCATCGAATGCCGGGGATAGGCCAGCACGTCCACCAGATCGTAGTAGCGCTGTACCTCGTCATGCGGCACGCGGCCGGTGAACACCACCTTGTCGGCCAGGCCCATCGCCTGGGCCTGGGCCTTGAGCGCGGCGTCCTGCGGGCCACCACCCACCAGCAGCAGGCGCACGTCGGGACGACGTTGCAGTAGCTCGGGCAGCGCCTGTAGCAGAAGGTCCAGGCCTTCATAGGCATAGAAAGAACCAATGAAGCCCACCACCTGCTTGCCGGACAGACCCAGGCGGGCTGACAGCTGGGCGTCGGGCTGGCCGCCAACGTCAAAGCTTTCGATGTCCACAGCGTTGGGGATCACGGTGACACCGCTGGTCGGCAGGCCGCGAGCGACGATGTCCGCACGCAGGCCTTCGCAGATGGTGAACACATGCGCCGCATTGCGCAGCGCATGGGTTTCCATGCGACGCGTCAGCCGGTAGCGCAAGCTGCCTTCGCGGGTGGTGCCATGGTCGACCGCGGCGTCTTCCCAGAACGCACGCACTTCATAGACCACAGGGATACCCAGCGTGCGTCCGACGCGAAGCGCCGGGATGGCGTTGAGTACGGGAGAGTGCGCATGCAGCAAATCCGGACGCAGTTGGCGCGCCACCTCTTCGAGACGCGTGGTCAGATGCTTCATCAGCGTGATTTCACTCAAACCAGGCAGTTGCAAGACCTGGCCGCTCGCATGGGCTGGCGTGCGATGGAAATGCCAGCCGTCGATGGTTTCTTCCAGCGCCTGACCGACGGTGTGCTTGGGGCTGGTGAGGTGGTGCGTCTCCCAGCCCAGCGCGCGCTGCTCACGCAGCAGCGAGAGGGTACGGAAGGTGTACCCGCTGTGCAGCGGGATGGAGTGATCGAGGATGTGGAGGACGCGCATGGCCGTGTCAGTGCGGTGCAACAACCAAGGCGGGCGGGTTGCCGGCTCGCGAGCTGGGCGCATCGACCACCTGGCGCAGAAAAGCCTCGAACATCATCAGCGACCACAACGCAGCACTGTGGTCATGACGGCCCGCCTGATGCTGGTCGATGAGACGTTCGAGCTCGCTGCGCTCAAACCAGCCGGTGTTGGCGAGCCGCTCACCCAGCACGGCACTGCGCAGGCGCTGTTTCAGCGGCCCACGGAACCAACGTGCCAGTGGAACCGCAAAGCCCATCTTGGGGCGGTAGAGCACGTCGTGCGGCAAGTGGGGCTCCAGTGCTTTCTTGAGCAGGTGCTTGCCTTCGTTGCCCTTGATCTTGAGGGACGAGGGCAATGTGGCCAGCCATTCCAGCAGGGGGTGGTCCATCATCGGCTCGCGCACTTCCAACGAATGCGCCATGGAGGCCCTGTCGACCTTGGTGTTGATGTCACCCACCAGGTAGGTTTTCATGTCGAGGTATTGCACCAAGGCCAGCGGGTCATCGGTGCCGGCTCGGGCAGCGTGGCGCCGGAAGACCTCGCTGGCGTTGTAGCCCGCCAGTTCGCGGTGGAAGCGTGGACTGAACAGGGCTGAACGGGCCGGTCCGCGCAAGATGGACATCTGGTGGAAGTACGCCTCGACCGGTGTGCGAGCCATGCCCTCAAAGGTGGTCTTGGCACGCAACACGCGTGGCGCCCAGTCGGCCTTTGGGTAAACGCGGCCCAGCAGACCGAACAGCGGCTCGCGCAAGCCCGCAGGCAGTCTCGCGCGGCGTCGTTCTTCCGTCAGGTGCGTGCGATAGCGCCGATAGCCCCCGAAGGCCTCGTCGCCACCATCGCCCGACAAGGCGACGGTGACGTGCTGACGGGCCAGCTGACATACGCGATAGGTCGGGATGGCGGAGCTGTCAGCGAAGGGCTCGTCGTACAAGCGGGCGAGCTGATCGATGAGGTCGAAGTCGTCGCTGTGCACCGTCTCCAGCCGGTGGTTGGTTTGGTACCGGTCGGCCACGGTCTGGGCGAAAGCGCTCTCATTGAACTGCGGATCGTCGAACCCGATAGCGCAGGTATTCACCGGCCCGTCGCTGAGCCCCGCCATCAGGGCCACCACTGCACTGGAATCGACGCCCCCGGAGAGGAAGGCGCCCAGTGGCACCTCCGACATCAGTCGCACGCTGACCGCCTCTCGCAAGCGGTGCAGCAGTTCATCCTGTGCCTCAGCCGCGCTGATGTCGCGATCGAGCGTGAAGTGCAGGTCCCAGTACTCACGCGGCTCGGGTACCGGCTGGCCTCGGCGCAACGTCAGCGTGTGTCCTGGCGGCAGCTTCAACGCCTGGCGGAAGATGGTGCGCGGCTCGGCCACGTAGCCAAGAGCGAAATACTCTTCCACCGCCAGCGGATCGATATCGCGCCGGAGCCCACCGTGGGCGTCGCTGTACGCCAGCAGGGACTTGAGTTCCGATCCGAACAAGAAGGTGCCGTCGTCCAAAGAGGCGTAGTACATGGGCTTCACGCCCAAGCGGTCACGCGCCATGAAGAAGGTCTGGCGATTGCGATCCCAGAGCGCAAACGCGAACATGCCTCTGAAGCGCCGGACGCAGTCCTCGCCCCACGATTCCCAGGCATGGACGATGACCTCGGTGTCACTCTGCGTGCGAAACACATGACCCAACGCTTGCAGTTCAGAGATGAGCTCGCGGTAGTTGTAGATCTCGCCGTTGAAAACGACGACGACCGAATGGTCTTCATTGAACAGCGGCTGCTGGCCGGTCGCGATGTCGATGATCGAGAGACGGCGATGCCCCAGACCCACACCGGGCTCGAGGTGCAAGCTGCCCTCATCGGGGCCACGGTGTTGCTGCGAATCGTTCATGCACTGAAGCACGCCGCGATCGACCGCGCGAGTGCCGCGGGTATCGAAGATACCTGTGATGCCGCACATGGCTCAGTGCCCCGCGCCGCGAGTCAGGAGCTGGTCGTACAGGCCCTGGTAGGCGCCGACCATGGCTTGCATGCTGAAGCGTTGCTCGACTTCTGCACGCGCAGCGCGCCCCAGCGCCGCGCTGTAGCCGGGGTCGCGCGCCAGGCGCACGAGGGCTTGAGCCATGGCCTCGGGATCGGAGTGGGGCACCAGTTCGCCGGTACGGCCTGAGTCGACCAGTTCGGGATTGCCTCCTACAGCAGTCGCCAGCACAGGCAAACCGCTGGCCATCGCCTCGAGGATGACATTGGAAACACCCTCTGACCGCGAGGGAAGCGCGAAGCAGTGCATGTTGCGCAGAATGTCTGCAATGTCATGCCGTTCTCCGGGCAGCCAGCTCAGGCTTGCAACACCGCCGCTGTGAAGAATATCCATGACTTCAGTCCGCAAAGGCCCCTCCCCGACGATCATCAAGCGCAATCGGTCCTTCAGGTCTGGTGCGAGGCCGATGGCCCGCACGAACGCTCTGGCCAAGGTCGCTTGGTCTTTCACCGGCTGGATCCGACCGACTGTACCCACGATCCAGTGGCGTTCGGGAGAGAACGGACACCCGGCAATGCCTGGCGCGCGCCCTGGGGCGGGCTTGAATTTTTCGGCATCCACACCGTTGTAGAACTGGCTCAAGCGGCCAGCGGGCACGGCGACCACCCGAGACAGGTAGCTCTCAAGGTCTTTGGACAGCGCGATGTAGTGGCTGACGAACGGTCGATAAATCTTGCGCACGCGGTCATACCGGGTCACACCGGCGTCTAGGTCGCGGCCCTCACGGCCGTGCTCACTGTGTATGCGCACGGGCACGCCCGCAGCCCATGCAGGCACCACGGCTTCCAGCGCCGCCAGGTTGCGCGTATGCACCACGGCTGGACGCAATTGACGGAACAAACGGAACAATTTCGGGTACTGCCACAAGCCCTGCCCTGGCGGCTTGTTCAGCGCCAGGGTGGGAACGCCCTCATGGCGAATGCGATGACGGAAGTCTGTCACTTCGGTGAGCGCCAACACTGCATGTCGATAGGCCCCGGTTGGCATGTGATTGATCAGATTGACAATGCCGTTCTCCAGCCCACCGGTGTCGAACCGGTAGACGATGTGCATCACCAGGGGCCGGTTGTCAGCGGTCGCAGTGCGCGGCTGCACCGGGTGTGCAAAGGTGTCAGCGGCCATCCCGCACCCTCCGCAGTTCAGCGTCGATCGCGTCAAGGTTGTCGCGCAGATAGCTTTCGAGGAGCGCCTCACCGGCCCCATCAACCGACTCGAGGGCGTGGAAGATCAGCACGGCACCATCATCGCCGCGGCCTTGCAGGCGATACCACGCGCCATAGACTTTGGCAGCAGTGTCGTCGGTCGTGTAACGACCGTTGACCCAGTACAACTGCCAAACGATCAGCCGCGTGGTGTCGGGCTGACCGACCGGACGGCGCAGCACGGCCGTGCGCACGGCCAGTTCAGCGCCTGAATCGAGCACAACCGGGCGCACGCCCGTACGAGCCAAAGCCCAGTCGTGGTCGGTCGAGCGAACAAGTTGGTTGTTGGAACTCACCAGCTTGCTATCGGCGCTTTGTTGCCGGAAGTAACCGATAAACAGGCCCACCGATGCGCTGGCAGGTTCAACCGTCGCCGCATACCCGCCTGCCAGTCGCGCAGCGGGCTTGTCGATCACGGGCATCCAAGAGCTCGGGGGTTCGGCTGATCGCCAGCGTGCGGCAGGCTCGCCCAGCTGCGGCACAGCCTGAGATTCATGCGCCAGCAGGCCATTCAGCGCGAACACCGGGAGCAGGAGTACGCCAGCCGCTGCCACGGGCAACGCCCATGGCAAGCGTCCACCCGGCCCGATGACGCCCGTCATCCTGGCGGCCGGTGCCACCTCGGGCTCTGACCAGCGCGAACCGATCATGAACATCAGCAGGATCACCACGCCAAAGAACACCCAGCCGTAGATCAGATGATCAGCACCAGCGGCCAGCTTGTTGTTAGACAGGTGCCCCAGCATCACGATCAGGTAGGCGCGCACCCAGTTGGCCACGATGGGAACGACCAACGCCACGCCCATGAACAGCCAGCGCCGGCGCATCGAACGGTAGTTCAGGTAGGCGAACAAGGCGCCGACCATCAGCGAGGCGATCAGGTAGCGCACGCCGCTGCAGGCCTCGACCACCGACCAGGCGCCCGAGGGGATGATGAATTGATGTCCTTCGCGATAGACCGGAATCCCTGACAGCACCAAGGCAGACACCGTGAAGTCGGCGGTGCTTTCCATCAGCCAAGGCATCAGAAATTCACCGATCGGCACCGCGAAATACAGAAACCCGAGCGGGAACAGCATCTGCCGCGTGGCGGGCCAACCGACAAAGGCAGGCACCATCAGAACGATCAGCGTCACCAGCATGAACTGACTGACTGCGTTGACAGTGGCCAGATCGCCCAGCAGCCAGAGCAGCCCCGCTGCAGCCATCGGCAGCAGCAGCCAAGGGATGCTTGAAGGCTGCTCGGCCGCGATGTCAGCGCGGCGCCGCCAGATCAGCCAGGCCGAGATGGGCGGCACCAGCAGGCAGTGCGCGAAGGTGTCTGAGCGCAGCCAGATTTCGACCATGGCGGCCACGGTGTCACGGTAGAGCAGCAAGGTCGCGACGATGAACACGGCAAGCATGGCGAGCCGTTGCGACCAGGTCGACATGGTGCGGGCGCCAATGATGGCGCTCATGGTGCAACACCGGCGTCGATGTGACGCTCGATCCGCGACAGATGCGACTGCCAGCTGTAGCGCTGCAACACACATTGCCGAGCTGCAGCACCCACTTCCGCGGCACGCGCCGGGGTGCTCAGCAGGGCCGACACCGCTGCGGCGAACCCTGCCGCATCGCCGGCAGCCAGCAGTTCGCTCCCCACCACGGCATCGATCGGCGCGGCGCACGACGTCGAGGCCACGACGGGTCGGCCCATCGCCATCGCCTCCAGCACCTTGTTCTGGATGCCGCGCGCCAGCCGAAGCGGGGCCACCACTGCGGCCGCATGCTGCAGGTACGGGCGGACATCGTCCACCGTCCCGGTGACATTCACGCCCTCGCCGCGCAGGTCCAGCACAGCAGCGTTCGGGCTGCGCCCCACGATGTGAAAGCGCAAGCTCGGCCACTCCTCGCGCAGCAGCGGCAAAACGTCTTTCACGAACCAGGTGACCGCATCAACGTTGGGCCAGTAGTCCATGGCGCCGGTGAACACCAGGGGCTTCTCGCCCGCTTCATAAGGCGAAGGTCGCGTCGGGTCCGGGGCGAAGAAGTCGGCATCGACGCCGTTGCACATGGCTTCGACCTGATCGGCGCACTCTGGCGCGAGACTTTGGAACAACCGCGTTTCGCTCTCGGTGACAAAAAACGAGGCCTCCGCCCGCGCGGCGACCTGGCGCTCGTAGCTCAGCAGATGCGTACCCTCGCGGCGATAGATCCACGACAGCGGGCCGCGGTGCGCCTGCGCATAGTCGGACCACTTGGCCGAATCGACATCGACGAAATCGACCAGCATGCGCAGATCGGGCCGGTGCTCCACATACTGCGCCATCGATGACGAGAACACCACGGCCGTGCGGATGTCGTGCTCACGCAGCGTGCGATCCACCCAATCGGCCAGGCCCGCATCGCGGTAGTAGCGCAAGGTCAGTGCCTGACCGTCGAGCAAGCCCCGCAAGCTGCGCAGCTTGGCGCTGCGCGGATCGAGCCGAGCCACATGCAGGCCGGCGCACAGCGCGCGCAGCGTGTCGATGTAGGGCTCATCGGCCGGGTCGTCGATGAAAGTGCCCAGGAACACCCGGTGCTGAGACACCAGGTGCTTGAGCAAGTGGTACGAGCGCACCTTGTCGCCCTTGTTGGGCGGGTACGGCATGCGGTGCACCAGGTAAAGCAGGTCCACCGCGCTCAGCCCAGGTTGCGCACAACATAGGGCCCGAGCCAGTTGGCCATGCCGATGGGCATGCGTCGCCACGCTTCGATCATCAGGCGGAACTTCGCATTGGCCGGGTTGTTCTGCGGCACCGCGTCGCGCTTGTAGAGGCAGTATTCATAGTGCAAGGGGGCAGGCTCGAAGCCCCAGTTCTTCTTGAACGCAAACGACCCGGTGCCCTGCTTGCTGCGGCCGTAGTCGAACACCTTCAGCCCACGCGCGCAGGACAGGCGCATCAACTCCCAGTACTTGAAATCGTTGGCGGCCAGGTCGCGGGCCGACTCGTCATCACCCGCGTAGTACGGCAGCACCTCGTCGCGGAAGTAGAAACTCAGCACGCCACTCAAGGTCCGCCCGTCGGGCCCGCTGACGATCAGCAACTCGCAGTCATCGCCAAACTGCGCCTGCAAGGCCTCGAAATAGCGTTTGGGCAGCGCGGGCGTGCCGTGACGATGCACGTTGTCCGCATACAGCGCGAAGAAGCGATCGACAGCGGGGTCGATCTCGCTGCGCAAACCGTTCTTGATGCCCTTGCGCACCATCGCGCGCTGCTTGCGCGGGATGGCCAGCATGTTGGCCTCTTCCTCGGGCAGGATGGGCTTGCGAAAGGTGACGTACAGATCCTGGCGCGGCCAGTCATCGTGGCGCGGCTCGACGTGGCGCAGCTCAAGGTGATCGACGCCGAGACGCTGCGCGATGCGCTGAGCCTCGGCTTCCAGTGCGCTGGCAGCGTCGGCATTCATGGCCGCCACCCCGCCGTACACCGCGAAGGGCAAGCTGACCAGCGAGTTGCCGAACAGCATGGACTTCACGTGGGCCAGCGGCAGGACACCTTCGATGCGACCGTCGGTTTCGGCGTACAGAAAGTAGGTGTCGTGGCGAAACACGCCACTCATGATGGATTGCCAACCGGCCCGATGAAAGAACGTGGCGGTCGGGCACGCCAGTACGAACGCATCCCAGCGTTGCGCGGTGGCGAAGTCGTTCAGTGTGAGTTTGTTGACGCGGTGCACGGCGAGGCAGATGAGGCGTGATGCGGGGCCAATGGGGGCTGGCGGTCAAGAAAGAGATGATCCATCCGACCCCATTGAAAATCTCGCAGCAGGCACTCCAGCCGATGCTCCATCCGTTCAATGTTCACGTAATGGCGAAATCGTGTCTTGCCATCGATGCCAGCCACGCGCGGCTGATCGGCATCGATCTCCCACGGATGGAAATAGAAGATCGCCGATTGCTGGTCGCGCGAGCGCACCTGGCGCAACATCCAGCGCGAGACCGCATACGGCAACAGCCGGAAATAACCGCCGCCGCTGGACGGCAGGTTGCGCCCGAACAGCCGCAACGTGGTGATCGGGACTTCGATCAGGCTGTCGTTGACGCGGTGCGCGAAGCGGGGCGCATCGGGCATGCCGTAATGGTCGTGCGCGATGGGGTAGATGCTGGAGCTGTAGCGGTAGCCGGCACGGGCCAGGCAGTCGAAGGCCCATAGATTGCTGGTGCCGATCGAGAAGCTCGGTGCGCGATAGCCGGTCACGGCCGTGCCACACAGGTCTTCAAGGATGCGCTTGGCGCTTTCGATGTCGGCGCTGAACTCGGCTTCAGTCAGGTCGCTGGCGCGTTGATGGCCATACCCATGACTGGCAACCTCATGCCCCTCCTCCGCGATACGGCGGACCAGCTGCGGATAGCGCTGCGCGATCCAGCCGAGAGTGAAAAAAGTGGCTTGGGTCTCGTGGCGCGACAGCAGCGCCAAGATGCGATCGACGTTGCGCTCGACGCGACATTCGCGCTGATCCCAGTCGCTGCGCGCGATGTAGGGCGCAAACGCGGACACCTGAAAGTAGTCCTCGACGTCGATCGTCAGGGCGTTGCGCAGCGGTGCACCCTGGCTCACGGCGGGCGCGCTCATCAGGATTCCTGGGTGCGCGGCAGCCACTGCCACAGATCGCTGGCAATGCGATCGGCTGCATGGCCGTCCCACAGCTCGGGCACGCGGCCTCGCTTGCCCTGACCCGCCAAAATCTCGGAGACGCCTTGCAAGATGGCCAGCCGGTCGGTGCCGACGAGCGTATTGGTCCCTTGCTCGATGGTGATCGGGCGCTCGGTGTTCGGACGCAGCGTCAGACAAGGGACACCCAAGGCCGTGGTCTCTTCCTGCAAGCCCCCTGAATCGGTCAGAACGACGGTGGCCCCTGCCATCAAGCCGAGCATCTCCAGATAGCCCTGTGGTGGCAGCACCAGCAGGCGGGTCGGGTCGATGAGCTCGGGAGCAGCCAGCTTGTCGATCTGGCTGCGGGTGCGCGGGTGCATCGCGAAGATCAGCGGCAGTTGCGTCGCCACCTCACCCAGAACGGCCAGCAGGGCGCGCAGCGTGCCCGGATCGTCCACATTCGACGGACGGTGCAACGTCACCACGCCATAGCCATTCGGATGGTCGAGCACCGCGGGGTCGATGTCGTGCGCACGCAGCGTTGCAGCGGCACTGTGCGCATGCTGGCGATGAGCGTGCAGCGAATCGATCATCACGTTGCCGCAGAAGCTGACGCGCTCTGCCGAGATGCCCTCGGCCAGCAGATTGTTCAGCGCGCTGCGCTCGGTGGTGTAGAGCCGATCGGCCAGCTGGTCGGTGACGATGCGGTTGATCTCTTCGGGCATCTGGCGGTCATAGCTGCGCAGGCCCGCCTCGACATGCGCCACCGGGATGCCCTTCTTGACCGCGACGAGCGTGCACGCGAGGGTGGAGTTCACATCGCCCACCACCAACACGCAGGACGGTCGATGTGCATCCAGCGCAGGTTCGAATCGACGCATGACCTCGGCGGTCTGCACCGCGTGGCTGCCCGACCCGACATCGAGATTCAGATCCGGAAGCGGCAGCCCGAGGTCGGTGAAGAGCTGCCCGCTCATGCCCTGGTCGTAGTGCTGCCCGGTGTGCACCAGCAGCGATGGCAACGGCGGGACGTGATTCGCCAGCGCGCGCAAGATCGGCGCCATCTTCATGAAATTGGGCCTGGCACCGACCACGCACATCACTGGCGCCACGGTGCCTTCAGCAGAACGTTGATTCATCTGCTGCTTTCGTCCGACGTGGTCTTGACCGCACCGACCAGTTTTTGCAAGAGCCCGATGAGTTGCACGTTCTGTCGTTCGAGCCTGAGGAGGCTGCGCTCCACGCGCTGCAGTTGATCGAGCTTCTGCTCGGCCATCAGGCTCGCCAGCTGCCCCGACATTTGGACGGCGGCCTCGGGCGCCAGGCTGATCTTCGACAGATCGATGTCGGGGATCAACTCCGAGTGACCGGCGTGCAATGCGGAGCCGATCGGCTCGAACGGCTTGGATGGAACGGCCGACTCTTCGTTGGTCTCCTGGACCACCTCGTCGACGTCGGCGTGGGTCAGGTGGGTCTTCTCGGCCAGGAAGCCGAGCAGCAACAGGCGATCGCAGAGCGAATTGATGCGCCGGGGGATCCCGCGCGTGGCCTTGAAGATGGCGTTGAACGCGGCGGGCTCGAAACTGGGCTTGCCATTGGATCCAGCGCACGCCAGCCGATGCTCGATGTAGCGCTGTGTCTCCTCGGCGTCCAAGGGGCCAATGTGGCAGGTGGCCGCCACGCGCTGACGGAACTGCTCCATCTCCGGGCGCTGGAGGATCTCGCGAAACTCTGGCTGACCGACCATGAAGCTTTGCAGCAAAGCCTGGTTGCCGAACTGGAAGTTCGACAACATGCGCAACTCTTCCACCGCCTGTGCCGTGAGGTTCTGCGCCTCGTCGACGATCAGCAAGCAGCGCTTGCCCTGGCTCGTCTGGTTGACCAGAAACGCTTCCAGTGTGATCAGCAACTGGGCTTTGGACACATCCTTGACGTGAAAGCCAAATGCCGCACCGACCATGCGCAGCGTGTCCTCGGCCCCGAGCTGGGTGGTGACGAGATGACCGATCACCACATCGCTGCCGTGCAGGCTGTCGATCAGCGTGCGCAGGATCGTCGTCTTGCCAGCGCCGATTTCACCGGTGATGACCACGAAGCCCTCGTGCCGCGACACGCCGTACTCCAGATAGGCCTTGGCGCGGCTGTGCTGCTTGCTGCCGAAATAGAAGCTGGGGTCAGGATTGAGCTGGAACGGTTTGCTCGTCAGCCCGTAGAACGCCTCGTACATGGTTAGAACTGCACCTTCAGGCTGGCCAGGACGGCACTTTCTGTGTAGGGGTCGGTATCGCTGCTGAACAAGGTTCTGCGCGCAGAGATCGAGAGGTCGACCTGCGGGTTCAGGCGTGTGGTGTAGGTGGTGGACAAGGACCGCAGACGGGTTGTCCGCTCGTCCACGGTGGAACTGTTCTTGTTGAGGGAGAGGTCGGCACTGAGAGCGGACAACGGCGTCAGACGGTGCGACAGGTTGAGGGCAAAACCCGTTGAATGCAGGTTGCGGCCATTCGACAAATCGCCTGCAGTGGTATCAGACGGGTTGGCCGCTCGCGCGTCGTTTCTTGTGGTCGACATCAACAAGGTGCTGCGCACGCCGATCAAGGCCAGCGAAAGGCTCTGCCGCCTTTGGATCGAGGCCGTATTGGTGAGGAATCCACCATTGAGGCGGGAGTCCCGCGTCAGGCCCGAGTTGCGCAGAAAGGCTTCCACCAAAGCCGTTCGCTGCACGGGATCGGGAGCAATGGAAGCGAACTGCGCATAAAACAGGTCGAACGCGCTGATCGATGAGGCGCCATTCGCACCCGCTGTCGTATTGACGTCCTGACCATCGACAAACGTCCATACGGTGCGAGGCGTGCGATGCTCGAATCGGACGTTGTACGCATTGCCGAAAAACCGATGGTCGCGCGTCACATCCAGCACCGTGCGTTCCGTTGGACGCCAGTTGAAGCCCACGCTCCAGTTCGTCGTGGCCTGCTGGCTCGAGGAGCGGTAGTCATTGCGCTCACGGCCTGCGCCTGCCGACAACTGAAACTCCGGGGACACCGTGAAAGTCAGCCGGCCGTTGAAACGCGTGGATTCCTGTTTGCCCTGACCATCGAAGTCCGAGCTTTGCTGTGACGCGACCAGGTTCCAGCCCAGCCGCGAAAACAGTGCAGTACTGGAGCTGAGGCTCAGCGACGCCTCATTCGAGCTCGACTTGGCACTCGAGCCGCTGCTGTTGCTGTTCGTCCAGTTCCAGCGGGCTTGGTAATTCGCGAAATTGCCCAGTGGACCTCGCACGTAAGGGGCGATCTGGTAAGTCGACACTTCGGCACGGTTGCGATCAGCCAGGCTGCGGTCGACTGAACGGCTGCCAAGCGCAGAGATGCTCTGCTGGGAGATGCTGGCGCTGGCATCGACGTATGCCCAGTTGTCGATCGCCTCTGCGGTGCCTTTGGCACTGAGTGCCTGCTGCACCTCGCTGGCCGACGAACGGCGCGCGTACACCAGTCCGTGCACGGCGTAATCGACTTCGCCGGTGAGTCGCCCGGAGCGGCTGCTCAAGCGCAGCCCCGGGCTGATGTCGGTGATGGCATCCGCGCGCGCATCACTGCCTCGGTCGAGCCCCGCGTTGCTGGTGACGGTTTGGGTGACCGAAAGTCTCGGCTGCCACTGCACGCCGGAGCCCCCGCCTGAGCCTTGCTCCTGGGCATGAACAGCAAAGGCGGCGACACCGATCACGCCCATCATCGGCTGCAGCACTTGTCGCCCCAGCCATCGCGGCCGCGTCAATTCAGGAACGAGCTCCTTGGGCCTTGCTGGCCGGCACTCAGTGTCACGCATTGCCACTGGCTGTCCCGTAGCCGTAGCCATAGCCGTAGCCATAGCCGTAGCCGTCCGAACTGTTACCACGCACCTTGTTCAGCACGAGGTTGATATTTGCGCAGCCCTTGATCGTGGACAGCGCGTGATCGACATCGGCCTGCAGCGTTCGTTCGGCCTGGACCACCATCACCACCTGCCCCATCTGGGTGGCCAGTACCCGTGCTTCTGTCGTCAAAAGCAGCGGTGGTGAATCGAAGATGATGATGCGATCTGGATAGCGCGCGGCCATGTCGTCGAGCAGCTGTCGCATCGCATCACTGGCCAGCAGCTCGGTCGCCTTCGGACGGCTCGACCCACTGGGCAAGATGGTCAGCTTGTCGATGTTGGTCTTCAGCAGGACGCTCTGCATGTCCTTGCCGCCTTCGAGCAGATCGAGCAAACCAGGCATGGTTTGCAAGCCCAGCATGCGCAGTATCGAAGGTCTGGCGACGTCGGCATCGACCAGCATGACCGTGTTGTCGAGCTCCATCGCGATGCTCATCGCGAGATTGAGTGATGTGTAACTCTTGCCCTCGCCCGACAGCGAGCTGGTCACCATGATCAGATTGCCGTGCTTCAGCGCCTTCTCGCCCGTCGCCTTCGCATTGGCGAGCAATGGCCGCTTGATCAGTCGGAATTGGTCCGCTGAGTGCGAGCGCGGCGCGTTCGGCGTGACGATGCCCGCAGCGCTCAATACATCGAGATCGAGCGTCACCTGACGCGAGGTTGGGGCAAGCACCGCAGCCTGTGGCACCGACGTCGCGTTTGGCTGCGACACAGCCGCTGAGGACACAGGTGACTTGGGTGGGGACGCAGGCGCGACCGGTTCAGGAATCTCTGCGCCGGCGTTGCGCAGTTGCTCGAGTCGTCGCGCCGCTTGTTCAATCAGGCTGGCCATGTCATTCAGCCCTTTCTGGCGGCCATCAGCGCCATGCCCAGCATCAACATACCGAAGAAGCCCACCAAGCCACCCGAGGAGATGGCGAACTTGACCAATCGGATCTTTTCAAGCCGGACATCTGCCGGGTTGGTCACCATCGAGACCGTCCCGAGCAAAGGGAAGTCGAACTTCGTTCGCAATTGCGCGGCACTGTGGAACACCGGGCGCAACTGGCTGGCGATGAATGCAGTGAGGAAGCCGGACGCCAGGGCGGCCAACATCGCGACGAGAAGCAGAAAGAAACGATTCGGCGAGACTGGATTTGGCGACACCCGCGGTGGATCGATCAAGCGGAAGTCGGCAACCCCAGCGGCAGAGTCCAGCTCACCCGACATGGATGCCGATTCACGACGTTTGACGAGATCCTCATAGTTCGCCTTGTGTACGGCGTAGTCTCGATTCAACTGCGCAGCCTCCGCCTCGAGCTGTGGAGCCGTCTTTGCGGACTCCCGGGCCTGGTTGTATCGAGCGGAATACTCCGCCACCCGTGCCTTCAGTGCGGCCACCTGCACTTCGGAATTGGCCAGCAATCTGTTGAGCTCCTGCGACACGAGACTGCTGCCATTTGTCGCAGCGATGGCAGGCGCTGCCATGGCGGCCTTGCGCAACTCCTTGACCTCTTTTTTCTTCTGCTCTTCGAGGTCGAGCAACAGCTTTCGGGTAGCGACCACATCGGGATGCTTTTCAGTGAACCGCTGCAGCAGCGCGTCCAGGTTCTGCCTCTGCGTTGCGATTCGAGCATCAATTTCCGGTGTGGCGACGGAGAATGCAGACTCTTCAAGCAATGAATTCAACGAGGAAGAACTACCGCCCTGTGATTTCTCGTTGATCAGTTGCTGCCGCGCAGAATCGCGCGCCTGCTCAGCCTCGCGCAACTCGAGTCGCGCCGTTTGAAGCGCCTCGGAAAGCGAACCGATTCGAGCCACCGAATCTACGCCTTCAGCGCTCTGGCTTTCGATATTGCGCAGCCTGAATTCCTTCAGGCGCGTCTCCGCCTCCAGCAGCTTGTTCTCGTACGCCTTGATCTGCTCGTTGATAAACACTCTTGCCGTGTCCGAATCCTTGCGACTTGCACCGAGGCTCGACTCGATGAAGATCGACACGAAAGATTGAATAACCCGTTGAGCCTTGGCCGAGTCAGAGTCGCGGAAAGACAGGGTGTAAAGGTTGTCTCGGCCGACGGACTGAATGCGCAGACTGGTCATCAGACCAGACACCAAGGCGTCTTGTTCGCTCTTTGATTGGCTTTCGAGGTCCAGATCCGCCATTCGAACCAGTTTTTCGACGTTCGGGCGACTGATGAGCGTCCGGCTCAGCATCGAGACTTGCTGATCCACATTGGGTTGGACCGCCAGGCCTGCCATCAGAGGCTTCAGGATCGACTCGGTGTCCACATAGATGCGCGACGACGCTTCGTACTGGTCCGGGATCAGGAAAACCGCCACGGCGCCAGCGGCGGCAACTGCCCACGCCACCAGAATTGACGGCCAGCGGAAGCGCCACATGCTTCTGGCGTAGGTCGTCAATTGGGCTAATAGCTCTTCCATTCGGATGATCGATTCAGATGTTCGAAACGTGGGACGCGGGCGCTTTAAAGCATTCGACTGCGCGAGGCAAGTGCGCTCAAATCAGCCGGCGCAATCAGAAGAAGCTTTGCGGGATGATCAGGATATCGCCCGGTTTCATCTCGACATTAGCGGAGATATCGCCGCGCTTGACCAAGTCTTTCAACCGGACGGTGTACTGCTTGTTGCCATCGGCGGTGCGCAAGATCGTGGCGTCATTACCTGCAGCGAAATCGGTGAGCCCACCGACCGCGATCATGACGTCGAGTGCTGTCATTTTTTGCTTGTAGGCCAGCACCTGAGGCTTCGCAGCCTCGCCAACGACCCGAATCTGCTGGTCATAGGGGCCGACAAAGCCCGTGATGATCACGGTCACCACGGGATCTCTGACGTACTTGCCGAGCAGCTTTTCAATATCCCGAGCGATTTCCACCGAATTCTTGCCCTGGGCGACCAATTCGTCGATCAGAGGCGTAGAAAACTTGCCGTCGGGGCGCACGGGCACCGACATCGATAGCTCTGGGTTGCGCCAGACGATGATGTTGAGGTTATCGCCGGGCCCGATGATGTAGCTGTAGTCCTGCGTCGACGCGTTGGTGGGGGCCGGGGGATGGTTGTTGCCGGGGAGAAGGCCGCATGCGGACAACATCAGCGCCCCAACCAGAATCAACGCACGTTGAACTACCCGCCCCTTGAGCGTCGTGAACATACTCATGGTTCCATCCCCTTTTTCAGATTGACTCAGTTGGGCGCCCGGGGCGACCCGGGATCTCGCACACGATTGTTATTTTCGGTAACGAAAATCCACTCATTACCCGCAAGTGACGATGATGGCACGCTGAAAGCAGATGCAACAACGTTTGCACCGCCCGGCGTGGCCAAAACACCGCGGCGAACGTGAATTTTGGGCAGGCCGGCGCAAATCGCTGAGCACAGCAGCACCCGAGCCTCACTGAGGCTTGAGCATGTCGAGATCTGACTCCACTGATGCGTGAAAAAGCGGGATCAGAACCGTCACTTGCGTACCGCGCTGCGGCTCGCTTGCCACAGAGATCTTGCCGCCAAGTTCGTGAATGTATTGCGAACTTTCGTAGGCACCGATGCCCATTCCGGTCGACTTGGTGGATTGAAACGGTTTGAACAAGCGATCGCGGATGAATTCGGCGGACATGCCGTGCCCTGTATCGCCCACGACGATGCGAGCACGATCGCCCAGGGTATCGAGCTCCACCCAGACTTGGCCCTGTGGGTCCGTCGCCTCGACTGCATTGAGCACCAGGTGCCCGATGACGCGCTCTATTCGCTCTTCATGCCCGCGCGCCATGGCGGGGCGAATGAGCCGAAGCTCCAGACGCCTGCCGCGGCTGGCAGTGTGAGCTTCGATTCGGCGAATCACCGCTGCCAGATCGACACCGAACGCCGTACCGGCTGGCGTGGTGCCCTCACGCAGCTGGGCCATCAGCTGCCGCATTTTCTCGAGGGAGTTCTCAACGGTATCCAGCATGTCCTTCTGGAATTCCGGATTGGCATGCAGCCGTTTGGCGTTCTTCATCATCAGCGAGAGCTGGGTCACGATGTTCTTGAGGTCGTGCACCACGAACGCTGACATCCGATTGAACGCATCGAACTTGCGCACTTCCAGCAGCGACTCGGTGGCCACCATCTGAGCGAGAAAGCTCGCTGCCTGGCGGCTTGCTGTCTTGAGCAGGTCGTGAACCTCCCAGTTGGCGTCGAGAGGCGTCCGCGACCGCAGCAGAACCACAAATCCAATCAGCTTGTCCCCGACGATCAGCGGAACGATCAGCCAAGACTGCGGAATGGCCTGCAGCCATGAGGGCAGCGAGATCGACCCATAGCGGCCTGGGAACGAGCGGAACTCCTCCAGATTGACGACCGCCTTTTCACGCTCAAGCAGGCGGCAGAGATCCGAGTCCTCCTCTTCGCTGACCGATGCGGCATCCATGTTCAACCGAACGGTTTGCCGAAAACCGCTGGCCTCCGGGCGCTTCATCCACAAGCCGCCGCCAGGACTCTCCACCAGATCCGCCAATCCTCGGATGACTTGCTGCCCCATCTCCTGAGGCGTGCCCTGCGCACAAAGCGCTTCGGTGAATTTCAGCCATTCATCTCGATAGTCGTATCGATATCTGAAAAAGTTCTTGCTGACAAATATTCTGAGCTTGGCTCGAGCTGAACCAGATACGGCAAGCAGGAGTAGAAATATCAAAGAGGCGAAGACAATACATATTTGGAGCGCGCGCCCCCAATCTCCACCAAAATACTTGACGTAATAGCCGATGGCGGAAATGAATAACAAATAGATTCCGCAGATCAGCAATGTCGCGGAGTGAAATGCAGCGGTGCGAGACACGCGCAGCCTCGACGTCCAGTCGATGCCAAGCCGCGAGGTGGAAACAAAAAGCAGTGGGGCCATCAGCGCATGAACCGCGCCCCGGATGCTCTGGACATCGGCGTCGATGGTCCCAAAGATGACCGCCTGCGAATACATGTAGAGATCGAACGCGAACGAGCCCGCCAGCGCCGCACTGACGGGCTTGACGCTCCAGCGCGAGTCGGGATCGACGTTCCTGAATACCTGCTCGATCAGCACCAGCCCGAGAATCGAGAGCGACATCGACATCATCGGCAGCCCGCGAAGCTGCAGTGACGATTCCTCAGGGGCGAGGTAGCGCAGTACCTGTCCCGCAAACACCACTGCCACCAAGCACAGCGCCGCTTTGCTCAGCGGCGTCACGCCTCCCGACGCGAGCGGATCCTTTTGAGGCCGAAGCAGCAGCAGGAAGGTCAGCCACAAACCATAGCGACCCACGTCGACGATGGAAGCGAGGAATCCAAGCAACTCGGACTCGGTCAGTACGCTGGCCAGCGTCAACCATCCCCACGCGGAACTGCAGCAGACAGCACCGAACAGCGCCTTTCCGGATCGACTGGCAGAGACACGCCCTGCCCCGATTCGAAGCAGCGTCAATGCGAACGCCAGATACGCGAAGCCTACGAGTCCGAAGCCCCAGGCCATGAAGGTGTTGTCGTGAGGGCTCATTCAGCTTGCGTTTATGCCTGTCACTGCGAGTCTGACGGGGCTCAAGGCCGTTGACGATTGGACCGAGCCGATGAACAACGTCAGTCCATCAGGCATGACTGTCATCGTTGAATTCGAGGCACGGCATGTGACATGTTCGTGAAACAAGGGGTTGCGTCCACGATGTTTGCGACATCGCCTGCAGTCAGCAAGCCTGCTGACGCAGCAAAACCCAAACTCGCGTGCGAAACGTCTCGGCAGACCCCCTACTCAGGGGATGCCGCGGGAGGGATGCCCAACAATAATTGCGGTGATGGTCGCCCATCCGCCCAATGTCGTCGGCGGGTCGCGAGCAACGAGGACTCGTCAAGTCCCTTCCCGTTCTGATCAATGAGAGGCCGCCCACCATGAGGGTATACCGACACGATGTTTTGCCCAGTGCCCCGACCGGCATGGTGGTGGATCTGTCGTTGTGCTTCGTCGCCATGTTGCTGGCAGCGTCGACCCTGACCAGCAGGTACATGACCATCCCCGACGCAGTCCCTGAAAAACCTCTTGTGTTGTTCGGCGCAACGTTCTTCGCTTTGGTCACGGCGTTGATGTATGCGTTGGTTGGACTGTATCGCCCCAAAACCATTTCGCTCAGCGCCAAGGCGTTACGCACCGCCGGCGCCATTTGCATTGGTGGCTACGTCACCAGTTTGGTACTGCGATTTGTCGCCGATCGTGGCTACATTGAGCAATTGATTCCAGCCGCTATTTCTTATCTTGCCCTAGGTTTGGTTCTTTCCAGGGCTTGTTTTTACGTCATGCAGCGGGTGACGACTTTGCCGGCCGTATTGATTGTTGGCACTGGCGATGAGGCTGAATCCATTGCGGCCGAACTGCAGATGCCTGGCCGCACAGCGCGAAATGTGATCGGATTCTTCGCCACCTCGGAGAATTCAGTCGAGAAGAAGAACGGTATTCCCGTATTTTCCAGCAAGTCTTCTCTCATTGATTTGGTGTCTCGATACTCCGTCAAGGAGATCGTGATCGCAGTGAAAGAGCAGCGCGGTGGTGCCATCCCGATGGACCAGTTGCTCGAGTGTCGAATTCGCGGCGTTTCGGTGCTTAACTTGGCAGGCTTCAGCGAAAAAACGAAGCGCGAAGTTCGCATCGATAGCTTGAAGGGCAGCTGGCTGGTCTACGGCGACGGTTTCGTGCAAGGCCAGATGCGGCAGTTCATGAAGCGCGCCTTTGACATCGTCAGTTCGAGCATATTGCTGATAATCACAGCGCCCATCATGGCGGTGGCCGCCCTGGCGATCTGGCTAGACAGCTCAGGACCCGTCATTTATCGCCAAGCCCGCGTTGGATTGGGCGGGCGCGTTTTCATGTGCATGAAGTTTCGAAGCATGCGCGCGGATGCAGAGCGAGATGGCGTTGCGCGATGGGCCACGAAAAATGACCCTCGCGTTACCCGCATTGGTTCATTCATGCGCAAGACGCGCATCGACGAGCTGCCTCAGCTGTTCAGTGTGCTGTTTGGTGAGATGAGTTTGGTCGGCCCCCGCCCTGAACGGCCGGCGTTCGTGGACAAATTAAAGGCAGAGATTCCGTTTTACGAATTGCGTCATTCAGTAAAACCTGGCATCACAGGATGGGCGCAGGTTCGGTACCACTACGGAGACTCTCTTGACGACGCGAAGAAAAAACATCAATTCGACTTGTACTACGTCAAAAATAATTCCCTGCTGCTGGATATTCTGGTTTTAATTGAGACGGTGAGTGTTGTTATATTCCGAGAAGGCCAGTGACAATCTCGTCCTCTTGAATCTTCGACAAAGACCGACATTCCTGGAACAAGGAAGCACGACATGAACGACAAGATTACGCCTCCAATCAACGCCCCGGAGCCCACAGCACCGGCAAAAGCCGGTGGGCTCAGCCGCCGCAATCTCGTACGTGCAGGGCTTACAGCCGCCCCGGTATTGGCCGCGATGCACAGCAACACGGTGCTGGCAGGCGGTGGTGATCACAGCTGCGTTCGCCCGTCATCGTTTTCGTCTCTCATTCGCGCGAACATGACGGTGAGCAGCGGTCGCAACATTCGCTCCGACTACCAGTGCAAGTCGCACGGCTATTGGAAAAACAACAATGGCAATCTGACGAAGGATTACAAGACAAAAACGAAGTTTCTCTCTTCGGCGACTGGCTTCACAGCAAATCCGGGTTCGGCATTCACCGATAAAACGCTCCAACAGGTGCTGGACATGGGCGGCAACGCCAACACCACAGCTTTGGCTCGCCATGTCGTGGCCGCATTTCTGTCAGCTAAATCGGTGAGCAACAATCCCGACTCGGTACTTCTGAGCGTGGCTCAATGCCAGGCGATCTGGAATGGACAGGGTAATTGGTCGCCTTTCGCCGGCACCAACTGGACGCTCACTGACACACTGGCGTATTTCAATAAGGTCTTCGGCCCAGCATTTTTGTGATGGGAGACGGCTTGTCCGTCCGCTGCGGGTGCCCGAGAGCTTTTGCGCTGGCCCTTCACAGCTTTGAGGACGGAGTCGTGGTGTACGACGAAGCAGACGGCAGTCTTCATGCTCTCAGCCCGATCGTGGGTGAAGCGCTTGGGCACCTGATCCGGCACACAAATCTGGATGGTCCCGACTTGGCTCTTCTGCTGCAGCTGGATCAACCTGAAGCGTTCGAGATGGCGCAGGTTCGCAGCTTATTGAATGACTTGGTGGAATTGGGCTTCGCGGAGTACGCCCTGGCGTGAACCCACCTGTCAACCTGGATGCGCTGACTCTGACCGAACTTGCCCATCGTTTGGCAGGCGATGGGATCTATCTCCAAGTTCCGCCCTTCGTCGTGCACATCCAGAGTCCCATTCCTGTGGTTGCGCGAGGATTGCACGCTCTGTACGGCAACCATGTGCTGTTGGAGGGCGGCGAGCACTTCGCCGATTTCCATGTGGCTGTGGTGACGCGTCACAGGCCCTTCAAGAAGTTGTGCGTCTTCAAGATGGATGGGTTTGAGCCCTTCACGCCGTTGGCGTACGGAGAAGCCTTTGCGTTTCTCGAATGGGGCATGAACTGGTGCGTCACCAGTTATCACCACAACTGGCTCACCATCCATGCGGCAGTGCTCGAAAAAGACGGCGGTGCAGTGCTTCTACCGGCACCACCCGGTTCGGGCAAAAGCACACTGTGCGCGGCACTCATGCTGAATGGTTGGCGTCTTTTGTCCGACGAAATGGCTCTGTTGGACCCGGTCACTGGTTTTGTCACTCCGGCTCCCAGGCCGGTGAGTCTTAAAAATGCGTCGATCGACGTCATTCGCCAGCGCTCCCGCGGCCTCAATTTCGGCCCGCCCGCGCATGACACACTCAAAGGCACGGTGGCCCACATGGAGGTGTCTCCCGACAGCTTGGCTCGAGCGCACATTCCCGCCATGCCGGCTTGGGTGATTTTCCCCCAGTATTCGAAGGGCGTTCCTTTGACGGTGGGGGATCATCCGAAATCCCAAGCATTGGTGGAACTCGCCTCGAACAGCTTCAACCACCACGTGCATGGCCGTGCGGGTTTTGAAGCGCTGGCGCAGTTGATCGAACGCTGCGACTGCCACGACCTGCAATACTCTTCGCTGGACGAAGCACTGACTTGGTTCGATGCGTTGGAGTTCCCAGCATGAGTGCCGCTGAGCAAGAGTTGTTGCTCACCGCTGTGCTCCACCCAGACAGTATGAAAAAGCTGTCCCTGGCGCAGTGGGATTTGCTTATTCGCCAGGGGCGACGTGCCGATCTGCTGGCCCGAATCGGAGAAGACGCGCGCCTTCACGGGCTGTGGGACACCTTGCCCGCTGCACCACGCAGACACATCGAATCGGCCATGAAGCTGGTGGCGCGCCAACACGTGGAACTGCTGCATGAGGCCAGGGCCATTGCGCAAGCGCTTGCGCCGCTCGGAGAGCCTGCGGTTTTGCTCAAGGGCGCCGCCTACACGCTGGCGAATCTGTCAGCCGCGCGCGGTCGCATGGTGTCAGACGTGGACATCCTCGTACCCAGGCACCGCCTGAGTGAGGTGGAGTCGGCTTTGATGATGGCCGGCTGGGTGCAGACGAACCGTAATGCGTACGACCAGCATTACTACCGGAAATGGATGCACGAACTGCCGCCACTGCGGCATGTCAAGCGCGGCTCGGTGCTCGATGTGCACCACGCTATCCTCCCGCCGACAGCGCGCCTCAAACCGGACTCGGCGCTGTTGCTGGCGGACACGGTTGCAGCAGGCAATGACGAAAAAATCCGGGTGCTGAGCAAACCCGACATGGTCTTGCACAGTGCTGCACACCTCTTTCACGAAGGTGAACTGCAGATGGGACTGCGAGGACTCGTCGACCTGGACGCTCTGCTCCGGGAGTTCAGCAGCGATGTCACTTTCTGGCCTCAGCTGCATTCGCGCGCCCAGGTACTTGAGCTGGAAGGACCGCTGCATTTAGCCCTGCGCTACACGCGTTTGCTGCTGCAGACGCCTGCGCCTGACCGCCTGGAGGCCGAGTTGCTGCTGGCAGCCCGGCGCCGCGGCACCGTGATGCATCCGGCAATTCAGGACGCGTTGTTCTTGCGCGCGCTGCAACCAGACCACGCTTCAGTGTCGGACCGCTGGACACCCTTGGCCCGCGGCGTTTTGTATTTGCGCGGTCACTGGTTGCGCATGCCGCCCGCCTTGCTTAGTTGGCATTTGATGCGAAAACTGGTCAAAAACCTGCAACCCGGAAGCACCACCGCATGATTCAAAGCGCACGCCGTGTATGGAGCGTTGTCTAGCTGGCTATGTGGGTGTGAGCGGCTTCGGCCAACGCTGATTTGCCCAATACCATCGCACGCTTCAAACCTTCCGTGTTGCTTGTGGGCATATACAAGGCCACTGGCAGCCAGCGCTTCCGGCCGCGAGGCACAGGCTTTGTTGTCGAAAACGGTCTGATGCTGGCGACGGACGCCCGCCTGTTGCTACTGGCCGGCAGAGGTGATGGTCCTACGGCGGCGATGCAGCGGCGGCGAGCTTCTGGCGAACGGCGGATGCGCTCGGTAACGGTGCTGTACACCTAACAGGAACGAGGCCTGGAGCTGATGCGCATGGAAGAACCGCCCGGGTCGGCCACGGGGCTGGACGGGGCTGGTTGACTCGAACACGGTGCGCGAGGGCGACAACCTCGCGTTCATGGGTTTTACCACCAGTGGTGCGCTGAGTTTCTCGGTCGTCAAGCACTGGGCCACGGTGTCCAGCATTTCGGCGGCGGCGCTGCCCAGTTGCTCCGCCGTGAGGCTCAGCGAATGGCCCAGTCGCGGGCGTCGAATCGGAACCTTCCACGTTTTTCCACTTCATGTCGCAACATATCCGGATAGCAGTAACTAGCCATTGCTCGACCCCGAAAAAGGTGACTTGGTGCGTGTATCAACCACGGTGTTGATCAAAAAAGGCATCCGATAGTCGGCGCTCAGCCAGCTGTCGGAAGTTTCGCAGCTATCCCGGGCGTGCATGTATGCGAGCTTCTGGAGTGGCACCGCTGACGCGGCCCGAGATGTTATGGTCGTGGAGCATGAAATGGCGATTGGCATTGGCACCGACACCAGTTCCCACAACAGCTAAGTGATTCGCGCCGGCACTTATTACCCGCTGGCTAGTTCAGCGCCCGACTGTGCGCTTTCAATAGCGTACTCGGGTTCGCCAAGCGCAGTGGGGTGGAGTGGACTGTATGAGAGCACTTGCGGCATTGAAGGAGGCAGTCTCGCGATACCTGCCGGGCTTCGCTCTCTTGATGGCGTCATTAATGTCGCACGCAGCGGATGCACTTCCGACTCTCATCGTCAAGGTGAAGCCATCGGTGTTGGCTGTCGGGTTCTATCAAGAGAAACAGAATCCGCGTTTCAGTTTCAGCGGCACTGGTTTCGTCGTCGGTGATGGCAATTTACTGATAACGAACTCGCACGTGATCGCGCGGGCCGCAGGTGACAACACAGACGACAGCAGCCTGGTCATCTACACACCCGGGCCATTGGGTCAGGCCAGCCTGCGTCGTGCGGAGGTGATAGAAAACGACAAAGCCCACGACCTCGTCCTTCTGCGCTTCAAGGGGCCTGACATACCAGCACTTGCGCTGAGTGAGCAGCCCGCGCGCGAAGGGCAAGCAGTTGCGTTCATCGGATTCCCGCTGGGTAGCAATCTGGGGCTCTCGCCCGTCACCCACCGCGGCATCGTCTCGGCCGTCACCACGGTGGCCTTGCCCAGCCCCAGCGCGCGGCAGCTCGACAGCCGCGCCATCAAGGCCCTGAAGGACGGGGCGTTCGAACTGCTACAACTCGACGCAACCGCCTATCCTGGCAACAGTGGCGGTCCGGTGTTCGATGCAGAGACAGGCACCGTGGTCGGCGTGATCAACATGGTGGCGCTGAAAGGCACTCGCGAGTCTGCGCTCACGCATCCATCGGGCATCAGCTACGCCATACCGGTGGAACATGTGATGCGCTTGCTTGCCCGCAACGAGCGCAAATAGAACCGCCCTCCGGAGGGCTCGCTTCACTCGGACGATGCGGTCGTGGAAACGTCAGCGTCTTTCCACTGGATGCCCAGCCGGCGCATCAGGTCGTACAGCGTTGGGCGCGTCACGCCCAGCAGTTCCGAGGCCTTGACGATGTTGCCGTTGGCGCGCGCCAGCGCCATCACGATCGCGCCGCGCTCGGCCTGATCGCGCACGGAGCGCAGATCGAGCACCGGCTCTGCCGCGTCCTCAGCCTCGGCCGACCGAGGCAGATTGAGATCGTCGCTGGTCACTCGGTTGCCGTCGGCCATGATCGACACCCGCTTGATGGCATTGAGCAGTTCCCGCACGTTGCCGGGCCAGCCGTAAGCATCGATGGCCGACAGCGCATCGTCGGTGAAACTCAGCGCGCTGCGGCCTTGCTCGCGAGCGAAACGTCGCAGAAAAGCCTGTGCCAGCAACACCGCATCACCTTGCCGTGCACGCAGCGGCGGGATTTCGACGACGATTTCGGCCAGTCGGTAGTAGAGGTCCTGGCGGAAGCGGTTCGTCTTGATGAACTCGTCCAGATCCTGGTGCGTCGCACACACGACGCGGACATCGACTGGAATGCCCTGCCGGCCGCCGATGCGCTCGACCGTTCGCTCCTGCAAAAAGCGCAGCAGCTTGGCCTGAAGCGCCATCGGGAGGTCGCCGATCTCATCGAGCATCAGCGTGCCTCCGTGGGCCGTCTCGATGCGACCGACCGTGGTTTTGGCCGCACCCGTGAAGGCGCCCTTTTCGTAGCCGAACAGTTCGCTTTCCAGCAGATTCTCGGGGATGGCAGCGCAATTGATGGCGACGAACTTGCCGCTTCGTTTCGAGGCACGGTGCAACGCGTTGGCCAGCACCTCCTTGCCCGTGCCGCTTTCACCGAGCAGCAGCACGGTCGCGTTGCTCGGCGCCACCTTCTCGACGGTGCGGCCGATGCGCAGCATCTGCTGATCGCGTGTGATGAGTCCGTCAGTCGCATCGGGAAGCTGCATCTCACGCAGGCGCCGGTTCTCGCTTTGCAGATCGAACAACCGAAACGCGCGGCCGATGATCAGCCCGAGCATGTCGGGGTCAAACGGCTTGGGCAGGAAGTCGTAAGCGCCGAGGTCGATGGCCCGCAGCGCATTGGCCTGATCGTTCTGTCCGGTCAGCACGATCACCTTGACATCGGGATTGAGCTCCATCATCTGCTCAAGCAGCTTGAAGCCCTCTTGGACGGAATCGGGGTTCGGTGGCAACCCGAGGTCCATCGTCACCACGGCGGGCGCGTGACGCTTGAACTGCGCAATCGCGCTGACCCGGTCGTCCGCGGTGACGGACTCGAAGCGATCGAGAGACCATTTGATCTGCTTCTGAAGTGCGAGGTCATCCTCCACAATCAGCAATGGCGGCCGCGTGTCCGAAGTCATGGTCATCCGAAAATGTAGCGCTGAGGACCCCGTGTCCCCGCGTGAATTCTCACACCCGCCCTCGCTGTCACCGGCACCTTTTATTGATGAATATGTGGCAATGCGCGCCAATGTCAGGATCCATCCTCGCGCCCAACGCACGCATCCGCCCTCAGGAGTGATTCCCCATGCAGCAAGCCGGCAGCCTTTTCGTGGTCGCAGCGCCCAGCGGTGCGGGCAAATCGAGCCTCGTCAAAGCGCTGCTCGAGATGGATTCCCACCTCGGCGTCTCGGTGTCGCACACCACACGGCCGCCTCGCGGCCAGGAGCAGGAAGGGCGCGAATATCACTTCGTCAGCGAGCCCGAGTTCCGCGCGATGGTGGCTGCTGGCGAATTCATCGAATGGGCCGAAGTTCATGGCAACCTCTATGGCACCTCGCACGCCGCGGTGGACAGCCGGATATCTCAAGGTCATGACGTCGTGCTCGAGATCGACTGGCAAGGCGCTCTGCAAATCAAGCAATTGTTCCCCGACACGGTGCTGGTGTTCATCCTGCCGCCCAGCTGGGAAGAGCTCGCACAGCGCCTGAATCGGCGCGGTGAGGATCATCCGGACGTGATCGCACAACGGCTGATCAATGCGAGGCATGAAGTGGCTCAGGCCCGGCATTTCGACTTTGTTATCATCAATGCCCTGTTTGAAACGGCGGTTTTCGATCTGAAAACCATCGTTCACTCGCAACGACTGCGATATGCGGTGTTGTCGAAGAACAAGCCCGACGTATTTCAGGCACTGAACCTTGATTGATCCCCGATCAAGGTCGCCAAAGCCACCCCTCTGGAGCACCGCATGGCCCGCATCACCGTGGAAGATTGTCTCGTTCAGATTCCCAATCGCTTTCAGCTGGTGCTGGCGGCCACTTATCGTGCCCGCATGCTGAGCCAGGGCCACGCGCCGAAGATCGACACCAAGAACAAGCCCGGTGTGACCGCGTTGCGCGAAATCGCCGCGGGCGAAGTGGGCATCGAGATGCTGCGCAAGGTGCCGGTCTGAGCGACATCGCAACGCACCACATCAAACGGCCCTGCGGGGCCGTTTTTATTGCCTGTAACTGTTCTGGATGACAGCCGGATGTCGCGCCCATTCATTACGGGATAAATTAAGCGCATGGGCAATCTGATCGGCGATACCTTCAAGGATGCGATCAACGCGGTGCGGCGCAGACCGGCCGAAGTGGCCGTGCCGACGGATGCCGCCGCCGCGTCGTTCGACGCGCTGACCAGCAAGCTCGATTACCTGGACCCGGCCGACATCCGCCGCGTCCGCGACGCTTACCGCTTTGCCGACGAAGCGCATCTGGGCCAGTACCGCACCAGTGGCGAGCCCTACATCACGCACCCGATCGCGGTGGCCGGCCTGTGCGCCGAGTGGAAGCTGGACGCGCAGGCGATCATGGCCGCGTTGATGCACGACGCGATGGAAGACTGCGGCATCACCAAGACCGAACTGATCGAGCGCTTCGGCGCACCGACCGCCGAGCTCGTTGACGGGCTGACCAAGCTCGACAAGCTGCAGTTCTCGACCCGTGAGGAATCGCAGGCAGAGTCATTCCGCAAGATGCTGCTGGCCATGGCGCGCGATGTGCGCGTGATCCTGATCAAGCTCGCCGACCGCCTGCACAACATGCGAACGATGGAGTCGGTCGCGGTCGACAAGCGCATGCGCATCGCCCGCGAAACACTGGACATCTACGCCCCCATCGCGCACCGCCTGGGGTTGAACCAGACCTACCGCCAGCTGCAGGAGTTGTCGTTCCAACACCTGCGTCCCTGGCGTTACAACGCCTTGTCGAAGGCGGTGTTCAAGGCGCGTGGCAACCGGCGCGATCTGGTCGAGCGCATCCAACGCGATGTCGAGAAATCGTTCACCCAGGCCAAGCTGAAGGTGCAGGTCTATGGCCGGGAAAAGACGCTGTTTTCCATCTACGGGAAGATGCGATCCAAGCACCTGAGCTTTGCCCAGGTGAGCGACATCTTCGGCTTTCGCATCGTCGTTGCCACCCTGCCCGAGTGCTACCTGGCCCTCGGTGTGCTGCACCAGTTGTACAAACCGCTGCCGGGCCGCTTCAAGGACTACATCGCGATCCCGAAGGCCAATGGCTACCAGTCCCTGCACACCACGCTGGTCAGCCCGCTGGGCACCGCGGTCGAATTCCAGATCCGCACCGAGCCCATGCACGCTGTCGCCGAAAAAGGCATCGCCGCACACTGGATGTACAAGACCAAGCGCAATGGACCGCAGCATGCGCAGGAAGCACAGCGCCTGGGTGCGATGTGGCTGCAGTCGCTGATCGACATCCAGGACGAAACCCGCGACGCGAGCGAGTTTCTCGAACACGTCAAGATCGATCTGTTCCCCGACGCGGTGTATGTGTTCACGCCGAAGTCGAAGATCCTGGCCCTGCCACGCGGTGCCACGCCGGTCGATTTCGCCTACGCGATTCACTCCGATGTCGGCGACCATTGCGTGGCCGCCAAGGTCAACGGTGAGCCGGTCGCATTGCGCACCGAACTGCGCAGCGGGGATGTCGTCGACATCGTCATCGCACCCGGCGCGCGGCCGAACCCGGGCTGGCTGAATTTCGTGCGCACCGGTCGTGCACGCTCGAAGATCAGGCACCACCTGAAAACGATGGAGCAGGAAGAGTCGCAGGACCTCGGCGCCAAGATGCTGGCCCAGGCGCTGCGGGCCGAGGGCATGGCGATGCCACAAGATGACAGCCCCGGCGCGCTGTCGCCGGTCTGGCCGGCGCTGCTGCGCTGGAGCGGCAACCGCAGCCGAGAAGAGTTGCTGACCGACATCGGCGTCGGGCGCAAGATCGCATCCATCGTCGCCAAACGCATGGCACGGCTGCTGACCGAGCGCGGCGTGCGGCCCGATGCGGTCACGCTGACGCTGGGCCGCTACGGTGCCGACGAGGCCACGCCATCGCAAGGCATGGTACTGATCGATGGCAGCGAAGGCGTATCGATCCAGTTGGCTTCTTGCTGCCGGCCCATCCCCGGAGACTCGATCCTGGGCTATCTCGGCCGCGGTGAAGGCCTGCAGATTCACACGGCGGACTGCGCAGTCGGCAAGCGTCTGCTCGGGCGCGACAGCGAGGACGGACTGAGCGTGGACTGGGCCGAGCAACCCACACGCGCCTTCGAGACCGGCATTGCCCTGTTGCTGAAGAACGGCAAGGGTGTGCTGGCCGAAGTGGCCACCGCCGTCGCGGCGGCCGAGGCCGACATCACCCACATCGACATGGGCGATCAAGCGGCATCTGAGACGGCCGAACTGAAGCTGCTGCTGGCGGTGCGCGATCGGCTGCATCTGGCCGATGTGATGCGCACCCTGAAACGATCGGCCGCAGTGCTGCGCATCAGCCGCATCAAGCCCTGAGCCTGCGCGCTCGAGGCTCAGCTGACGCCAGCGCTCGGGTAACTCACCGCCAGCACCTCGACCAGATCCACGCCCGCCGGCGTCTGCACACGGACTTCATCGCCGACGCGGGCGCCAAGCAGCGCACGTGCCATCGGGGCGATCCAGCTGATTTCACCGGCCGCGCTATCGGACTCATCAACACCCTTGATCGTGATCGTGCGCTCCTCGTCGCGAGCATGGCCGTAGCGCACGGTGGCCCCGAAGAACACTTGGTCGGCGCCATGGTGCACCGACGGATCGACCACCTCGGCAATGTCCAGCCGCTTGGTCAGGAAGCGGATGCGACGGTCGATCTCGCGCAGCCGCTTCTTGCCGTACAGATAGTCACCGTTCTCGGAGCGATCGCCATTCTTGGCGGCCCACGACACGATCTCGACCACCTTGGGGCGCTCCTCATCGAGCAGGCTCAGCAACTCGGCACGCAACCGGGCGTAGCCAGCCGGCGTGATGTAGTTCTTGACACCCGCCGGGATCGCCGGCGCAGACGGGTCGGCATCGTCGTCATCGGCGTCGTCGGATTCCCTGGTGAAGGCTTTGTTCATGGTCGGTCGTTGAAAGCGTGAATATCGCTGATGCGTGCCAACAGATGCGGCTCAGCCGAAGCGGCCGTGCAAAAACCAGCCTTGCGCGTCCTCAGCCACCGACAGCGGCAGGCGGGCCCGGTACAGCCACACCAGCGCACCCTCGGGCGTCTGCGCGATGAAGTAATCGCGCCCGGCGAGCGGCGCATCCCACCAGCCCGCCTCGATCCGCTCCGGGCCGCACAGCAACTGCAACGGCTGCCCGTCGAGCCAAGGCCGTGATTGTCGTTCGGCCAGGCGTTGCGGCTCATCCAGCAGCCAGACCGGGCGCGGGACGGTGACGGCCTGTGCAGCACGGCACGCGCGTTCAGGCACCGCAGACCGGGCAGGCGACGGACGTCGCCCGGCGTGGCGTGCGACCGACCCCACGGCATCGGCCGACACCGCATGGAGCAGCACATCGCGCTCAGGCCGGTGGTCGGCCATCGGCCGCAGTTGCTGCACCTGCCCCTCGCCCAGGCGGGCCTGCAGGCGCTCGATCAGGCGGACCAGGCCTTCGCGTTCGCCACGCGCCGAGGCAAACAGATCGGTGCTGAGCGGCGAGCCCCGAACCACGTCATCGCAATGCAGCCGCAATTCCAGCGTCGGCGCGGGCAGCGACAGGTGGGCCAGCCGCTCGCGCAACAGCAGCGACAGGTGGGCCGCATCGCACGAGACCTCGGCCAATGCGATGGAGAGTTCGGTGGCAGCCGGTATCTCGCCGCTTTGTCGACGATGCCGCTCGTGGTGCATGAACAGCGTGCAGCGCCGCACCCGCGCCTGCTGCGCGCGCGCCCAGGCGAGCAAGGGCTCGATCAGCAGTTGGGCGCCGTGCAACAACTGGTCGGTGGTGTCGGCGCAGGTCAGCAACTCGAGGCGAGCCTCGAAGGTCTCGGGCAGGGTGATCCAGGCAGGCGGCGGGTCGCTGCGCGCGCCCAGCACCGTGTCGATCTCATCGAGCAAGGCAGGGCCGAAGCGGCGCCGCAAGGCCGGACGAGGCAGACGGCGCACGGCACCGAAGGTGCCCAGGCCCATGCGATCGAGCGCATCCCACTGAGCGCGACCCGCATCGATCAGCCACAGCGGGGCTGCATCCAGAAGCTCTTCAAGCTGCGCCAGATGGGTCGCATGAAGCTCGCCGCTTCTGGTGTCGGCGCAACACGCCAGCACCGCCGCGCCATGGGCCGTGGGGGCGCTGGCGAACTGCACCGTGCAGTTCAGCGGCACCACCGCTGCACGCAGGCGCTGCAGCAAGGCAGCCAGCCCGCCGAAGTAGCGCAGACTGGCCTGCACCTGCAACAGCACCGTGCCCGTGGCAGTGGCTGGCCCGACAAGATCGGCCCAGCAGACCGCTGGCGTGAACGCCAGCGCCACATGCGCCACGCTGGTGAGCGCCTGCCGATCTCGTGCTGCATCGATGCGCCCCAGCAGCAACTGCGGCGCCAGCGCCCGTGCAGTCACGCGCTGCAGCCCAGGCCGCACGCCCAAGCGCTGCGCGGCGGAATTGCACATCAGCACCTCGGAGGGACCCATCAACGCGGCAGGCTGCTCGCGCTGATCGGGCGGCAGCACGGCCAGCCATGATTCGAGCGACAGGCGCGGCAGGTGCAGCGCGATCCACAACATGGCCACCGCCGCGCGACGAGATCAGACCAGGCTGATGAAGGTGGCCGCCAGCAGTGGCACAGCATCGACACGGCTTGAGCGAGCTGGGCGGCCGACGGGGTGGGATTCGCGGCCAGACGGCTCGACGAGTACCGGGGCGGGCTGTGCCGCATCGCCCTGACGCCGCCAGGCCTGCTCGCGCAAGGCCTCCGACAGCACCGGCGGCAAGGTCAAAACGAGGGGCGATGCCAGCGGTGGCCCGCGCCGCTTCAGGATCTTCAACTCCAGCCTGTCGGCGCCGCCTGCGCGCAGCGCCAGCCGCAGCGGCGCAGTCGTGGGGCGCTGCTGTGCCGCCCACTCCCGCAGCACAAAAGCCGGCCCGTCGTGCGCCTGGGCAGCCAGTTGCAGGCGGCGCAGTCGGTCGGCGCGCAAGCGAGGCGGCAGCCAGGCCAACACCGCACCGACGTGGCCGCTCTTCAAGGCCTGCTCGAAAGCCCACAGGCTGTCAGAACCAGGGATGACGCGAGCGCGGGTGTGCACGACCAGCAACTGCCCCACATCGAAACCCAAATGCGCCAGCGCCTGGGCCGACAACTTGGCTGGCGGATCGAACAGCATCACCAGACGACCTTGTTGCTGCAGGGCCGTCAGGCAAGGGCCGAGCAGGCGGATCTCGCCCACACCGGGATGCGGCAGCAACAGTTCGGTCAGTACGCGGCGCGGCCAGCCACCACCAGGCAGTTGTGCATCGAGTGCGCCAAAGCCCGTGGGCCAGGCCCGATCGACCGAGCCTTCCATCTGGTCACCGCGCCAGAGCACTGGACGCAGACGCTCAGGGAGTGCATCGAATGCGGCAGCCGTGCTGACCGATGGAGACAGACGTGAAGAGGAAGGTGCAGACATGGCACCTCAATATACTGTTTTTTTATACAGCACATCGAGGCACTGCACCTCAACCTCTGTCCCAGAAACAAGAACCCCTCCCGACCGTGACGGTGGGAGGGGTCAGGTGGCTGACGCCACCATTCGGAGCGCCGGAGGGTGAGGGTCCTTTGCTCCTGGGCGCAGTGACTGCGCCTCGGGGTTGGCCTGCTTGGCAGGCATGAACACAGTACGCCTGCTGCGTGCGAAGTGCAAGCCCTGTTTCAGATTCTCACGCCGGTCAGCGTTGCGCCTTCATGATCTGGTCAAACACCGCGGCCACCTTGTCTTCCACCGCAGCATCCATCGCGATCGTGCGACCCCATTCGCGCGATGTTTCACCCGGCCACTTGTTCGTGGCGTCCAGCCCCATCTTGCCGCCCAGGCCGCTGACTGGTGAGGCGAAGTCGAGGTAGTCGATCGGCGTGTTCTCGACCAGCGTGACATCGCGCACCGGGTCCATGCGGGTGGTGATGGCCCAGATCACGTCGGGCCAGTGGCGGATGTCCACGTCGTCGTCGGTCACCACGATGAACTTGGTGTACATGAACTGCCGCAGGAAGCTCCACAGGCCGAACATCAGCCGCTTGGCGTGACCGGGGTACGCCTTCTTGATGCTGATGATCGCCATCCGGTAACTGCAGCCTTCGGGCGGCAGGTAGAAGTCGACGATCTCCGGAAACTGCTTCTGCAAGATGGGCACGAACACCTCGTTCAGCGCCACGCCCAGAATCGCCGGCTCGTCGGGCGGCTTGCCGGTGTAGGTGGAGTGGTAGACCGGATCACGCCGGTGCGTCAGGCGGCTGACCTCGAACACCGGAAACCAGTCCTGCTCGTTGTAATAGCCGGTGTGATCGCCGAACGGGCCTTCCAGCGCATACAGATAGCCACCAACCTCTTTGAGCGGAATGCCATGTTCGCTGTGACCGGTGTAGCCGGGCTCGGCAACCGGGATGTGCCCTTCGAGCACGATCTCAGCACTGGCCGGCACCTGCAACATCACGCCCGCATCGCCAACGCCCGAGTCGACCACCTCGGTGCGACTGCCGCGCAGCAAGCCAGCGAACTGGTATTCGGAGAGGGTGTCGGGCACCGGCGTGACAGCGCCCAGGATGGTCGCCGGGTCGGCGCCCAAGGCCACGACGATCGGGAACGGTTGGCCGGGGTTGGCACGGGCGAAGTCGCGGAAATCGAGCGCCCCGCCCCGATGCGCCAGCCAGCGCATGATGACCTGGTGGCGGGCGATGACCTGCTGGCGGTAGATGCCCAGGTTCTGCCGGCGCCGCGGATTCGGCCCGCCCTGCGGTCCGCGCGTGACCACCAGACCCCAGGTGATCAGCGGCCCCACATCGCCCGGCCAGCAGGTCTGCACCGGCAGCAGGCCCAGCAGATCGACCTCTGCGCTTTCCACGATCACCTGCTGACAGGCCGCCTGACGCACGGTCGCCGGCTTCATGTCCCACAGCGACTTGAGCAGGTGCAGCAGCCGGCCGGTGTCTTTCAGGCCTTTGGGCGGCTCGGGCTCCTTCAGGCTGGCCAGCACCCGCCCGATGTCGCGCAGTTCGCCAACATCGGCCGCGCCCATGCCCATCGCGACCCGCTTTGTCGTTCCGAACAGGTTTGTCAAGGCTGGAATTTTGTAACGCCCCCCCGAATCAAGGGGGCGCTCGAACCACAGCGCCGGACCGCCCGCACGCAGCACCCGATCGCTGAGCGCCGTCATCTCAAGCCGCGCCGACAGGGGCTCAGCGACGCGCCGGAGCTCACCGGCCGCTTCCAGGCCAATGCAAAACTCTCGGAGATCACGGTATTTCATATCTATTTGTAGTTAGAGAGCAGTCTCTAATGGTTGACCAGTTATGTTTTTGCTTTCTAGAATTCGGCCCATTGGCGCTTAATGAGTGTTTACCCTAGGCGCCACCAACGTTCATCACAGAGGTATCGAGCGAATTCGTGTCGGGCTGACGTCCGCCATGGAGACCGGCCTGAACCGCCAGCGCAACCGATTATGTTCGGCGCGACGCCCGAACCACCCCGACAGGCTTGTGCCTGGACGGGGGTCAGAGGCAAGAGAGTCATGTCCATCGTTCAACAGATTTCTTCGACCGTGCAGCAATGCGGACGCGCGTCAGTGCGCTCGGTCGCCGTGTTCCTGCAAGACGTAGGGAACGGGCTGCTGGAAGTCAGCCACAACACGTTGGCCCTGCTGGGTCTGATGGCCGTGGCGCTGGTGGTGTTCGTGGCCGGCCACTCCGAACTGCGCCAGACAGTCGAGTTGCAGGCGCTGGGCTGGCTGCAAGCGCGCCAAGTGGCACGCATCGATCCCGCCGTGCAACTGGCCAACGATTTGAGTGAACCTGAGGCCATCGCACGCGCCACCGCCATCGACCCGAAGGAATTGACGCGCCAGCAGGCCGCCGTTGCTCAGTGGCTGGCGCGTCGCTACAAAGTGGCGCCCGAGCCAGTCAGCCGCCTGGTCACTGAAGCTTGGCAGGTCGGTGCCCGCGTTGGCCTGGAGCCGACGCTGATCCTGGCCATCATGGCGGTCGAGTCCAGTTTCAACCCGTTCGCTCAGAGCCCAGTCGGAGCGCAAGGGCTGATGCAGGTCATGACCCGCGTGCACGACGACAAGTACGAAGCATTCGGCGGTAATTTTGCAGCCTTTGACCCCGTGACCAACCTGCGGGTTGGCGTGCAGGTGCTGCGTGAATGCATCGCCCGCGCGGGCAGCGTCGAAGCAGGCCTGCGTTTTTATGTCGGCGCGGCGAACCTGGAACACGATGGTGGCTATGCCGCCAAGGTGCTGGCTGAACAGTCGCACTTGCAGGCGGTGGCAAGCGGAAGGTTGGTCGCCTACAACGCCTCGAATGTGACCGCACCGACGCCAGCCCCCGAGGCTGAGCCCATCGCCTTGCCCGCCCCTGCGGACAAGGCCGCCGAGCCGCCTGCGGCCGAACAAGTCGCCACGCTGCACTGAGCATCTGCCGTTACGCGGCCGCCGCCGGCTGCACCGTCTCAATCTCATGGCCGCGGGCATGGCCGTGTCGCTGGCCGACATGAGGCGCGCGGTGCTCTAATCTGCCTCTGATTTCCTGTTTCCGTCATTGAGGATCGTCGCCATGTTCGACCGCAGTCTTTCCACGCTCGCCCACATCGACCCTGAGATGTGGTCCGTCGTCCAGCGTGAAAACCAGCGCCAGGAAGACCACATCGAGCTGATCGCCTCCGAGAACTACACCTCGCCCGCCGTGATGCAGGCGCAAGGCAGCCAACTGACCAACAAGTACGCCGAGGGCTATCCGGGCAAGCGCTACTACGGTGGTTGCGAGTTCGTGGACGTCGCCGAACAACTCGCCATCGACCGGCTGAAAGAACTGTTCGGTGCCGGTTACGCCAACGTGCAGCCCAATTCCGGCTCGCAGGCCAACCAGGCGGTGTTCTTCGCGCTGCTGCAGCCCGGCGACACCATCATGGGCATGAGCCTGGCCGAAGGCGGCCACCTGACGCACGGCATGCCGCTGAACATGAGCGGCAAGTGGTTCAAGGTGGTGAGCTACGGCCTCAACGCCCAGGAAGAGATCGACTACGACGCCATGGAGCGCCTGGCGCACGAGCACAAACCCAAGCTGATCATCGCTGGCGCGTCGGCCTATGCCCTGCGCATCGACTTCGAGCGCTTTGCCCAGGTGGCGAAGGCCGTCGGCGCGCACTTCATGGTCGACATGGCCCACTACGCCGGATTGATCGCGGCCGGTGTCTACCCCAACCCACTGCCGCACGCGGACGTGGTCACCTCGACCACCCACAAGAGCCTGCGCGGCCCACGCGGCGGCATCGTGCTGACGAATCACGAGGACATCGCCAAGAAGATCAACAGCGCAGTGTTCCCGGGCCTGCAGGGTGGCCCGCTGATGCACGTGATCGCCGGCAAGGCGGTGGCCTTCAAGGAGGCGCTGTCGCCAGAATTCAAGGCCTATCAGCAGCAGGTCGTGACCAACGCCCGGGTGCTGGCCGAGACCCTGATCTCGCGCGGCCTGCGCATCGTCAGCGGCCGCACCGAAAGCCATGTGATGCTGGTCGATCTGCGGCCGAAGAACCTCACCGGCAAGGAAGCCGAAGCGGTGCTGGGCCTGGCGCACATGACCTGCAACAAGAACGGCATCCCGAATGACCCGCAGAAGCCGATGGTCACCAGCGGTATCCGGCTGGGCACGCCGGCGCTGACCACGCGCGGCTTCAAGGAGGAGCAGACGCGGCTGACGGCCCACCTGATTGCCGACGTGCTGGACCATCCGCACGACGAGGCGAACCTCTCGACGGTGCGAGCCAAGGTGGCAGCACTGACGCGCGACTTCCCGGTGTACCGCTGAAGCCCGCCGCTTCGGTGTGTTGATCGGTACCGGCCCGTCCTGTTGACCTTGCAGCGACGGGCCTTTTCACATGCGTTGTCCCTACTGCAGCCACGAAGACACACAGGTCGTCGAGACGCGTGAGTCTGACGAAGGTGACGTGGTGCGTCGCCGCCGCCGCTGCCACAGCTGCGACAAGCGCTTCACCACCTACGAGCGCGCCGAGATCGCGTTGCCCGCCGTCGTCAAGAAGGACGGCACGCGCGCTGAGTTCGATCTGTCGAAGCTGCGCGCCTCGATGACGCTGGCGCTGCGCAAGCGGCCGGTCAGCGTGGAGCAGATCGACGCCGCACTCGAGCGCATGCAGGAAAAGATCCTCAACAGCGGCGTCAAGGAGGTGCCCTCGACGCGGCTGGGTGAACTGGTGATGCGCGAGCTCAAGCGCATCGACAAGGTCGCCTATGTGCGCTTCGCCTCGGTGTACCGCAGCTTCGAGGACGTCGACGAATTCCGGCAGCTGATCCGCGACATCTGAGCTCGCAGCGGCAGCGCGTCAACCGCACGCCCCCCGAGTGAGGGCCCTCCAGCGAGGACAGCCCGACCCCACCTCCAGGGGTCGCACGAGACCGGCGTGATTTCTACAGTGAGCCCATGGACTCACTGCCTCTCGTCACACCAACAGCCCAGCGCCAGCGCGGCATCACGCTGGTCGAGGCGGCCATCACGCTGATGGTTCTCGCCGTCCTGGTGTGCAGTGCCGTCCCAAGCTTCAGTGGCCTGATCGAACGTCAGCGCCTGAGCGGTCTGGCCGCGCAACTGGCTACCGATGTACAGCTGGTGCGCAGCGCCTCGGTGTGGCGCAACGAACCACTGCGCCTGAGCTTCTACAGCGCCACGTGGGGGAGCTGCTACGTGGTGCACAGCGGCGCACGCGACCAGTGTTCCTGCGCCGAGAACACGGCCTCTGCTGTCTGCACAGCCGATGCAGTGCCGCTGAAGACGGTGAGCGTCGCCGCCACGACCGGACTCAGCGTGCAGGCCAACGTGGCCTCGATCCTTTTCGATCCACTTCACGGCACCAGCACACCCACCGGCACGCTGCGTGTGGTCTCCGTGCCGGCTGGCTCGATCCATCACATCGTCAACGTGCTGGGGCGTGTACGCACCTGCACACCCAGTGGCAGCCGCGCCTTGCCGGGCTACCGCACCTGCTGATCCTTCGCCCACCGAGGAGCCCCCATGTCACAGCCTGTACCCGTTGCCCACCCGTCAAGCCCAGGCCCAAGGACAAGAGGCTTCACGCTGATCGAATTGATGATCTGCGTATGCATGGTCGGCGTGCTGTCGTCGATCGCCTACCCCGCCTTCAGCAGCACCTTGGCCAGCACCCGGCGATCAGATGCCTTGGTTGCGCTGATGAACATCCAGATGCTGCAGGAACGTTTCCGGTCTGAGCATCCGAGCTACGCCGAGCTGTCGCAGCTGGGCATGGGCAGCACCCCGCCGTCCAGGCACTACGACATCGCGGTGCTGAATCCGTCGGCAGACGGCTATGTGCTGCGCGCCGCGGCCACCGGCAGCCAGCAGCGGGACACGCGCTGCCGACACCTGCGGCTCACCGTCGATGGCCTCAACGTCAGCTACGCGTCCGGGGCCACAGCGGCCACTGACAACGCCGCGGCGATGAACAGCCGTTGCTGGAGGCTGTGAGATGGCCGTGCGCGCGCTTGAACCTGCCAGCGCACAGGCCGGCGTGTCGCTGGTCGAGTTGTTGATCGGCATCACGATCGGCCTGTTCATCGTCGGCGCCAGCCTGACGGTGCTGCTGACGCACCTGCGCGACAGCCGTGGGCTGATGGCACAAAACCGATTGATGCAGGACCTGCGCGCGGCCGCCGATCTGATGGCGCGCGATCTGCGCCGCGCGAGCTACTGGGGTGCGGCTGATCACGGTGTGTGGCAGCAGACCGGTGCCGCCAGCGCCCCCGTCACAGCCGTCAACCCGTACACCGCCATGATGGCATCGGCGTCTGTCGTCAACTTCCGCTACTCCCGCGATGCGGTCGAGAACAATGTGGTCGACAGCCATGAACAGTTTGGCTACCGGCTGCGCAATGGCGTCCTTGAATTGAAGCTGGGTACCGCACCATGGCAGGCGATGACCGACAGCTCGACGATGAGAGTCATCCGCTTCGAGATCACCCCGACCGAACAGCTGCGCAGCCTGGCGGGTTCGTGCACCGCGCCTTGCGCCGCCACCGATCTGAGCTGCCCGCCTCAGTTGCACGTGCGCAGTCTGGTGCTGACGCTCGCTGCGCGAGGCGTCGGCGAATCCACCGTCGAGCGCAGCGTGCAGACCACTGTGCGCCTGCGCAACGACGTTGTCACGGGCCGCTGCCCGGCATGAGGCGCGACATGCAGCCCCCCGCCTTCAGCAGACAGGTGGCGCAGCGCCAGCGTGGCGTCGCCGCGTTGGCCGTGACGTTGCTTCTCTTCTTCGCGATGTGCCTGGTGGCTGCCTATGCCAGCCGGGGGTTGATCTTCGAGCAGCGCGCATCGACCAACCAATACCGTAGCGCACAGGCCTTCGAGGCCGCCGAGGCCGGCATCGAATGGGCGATGGCCCAGTTGAATCAACCTCAACGCATCGACGGACAGTGCCTGCCGAGTGCGGACCCGGCCGACACTTCGTTCCGGGAACGATACCTTCACGCTCGACCAGACAGCGGCCAGCTCGATCCGACACACTGGATGTCCGGCACCACACCGGTCACGCTGCAATCCGCTTGCGTGCACACAGCGGCCGGGTGGTCGTGCGAGTGCCCGTCGAACGGCTGGCCTTCGATCGCCCTGGCGGCCTCCGATGACGGCCGGCCGCACCCCGCGTTCGCGGTGCAATTCAGCGCTGAGGCGCAGCCAGGCGTGGTCCGCATCATCTCGACCGGCTGCTCCAGCGCGGACGGACCGTGTCGCCCCGGCTCCTCCAGGCGCCCGGATGCTTCGGCCCGCGTCGAGGTACTGCTGGGCCTGTTGCCTGGGTTGCGGGTCGTGCCGACCGCTGCGCTGACGGCCAAGGGGTCGGTCGATGTGGGCACTGCAGCGCTGGGTGTCCACAACGCCGACGTCGCATCGGGTGGCATCACCGTGCGCACCGGTGGCAACCTGATCGGCTCTGCGCTGCGGTTGTCCACCGCACCAGGGGGTGCAGCGGGTGCGTCAGCATCGACGCATGACACGGCGCTGGCAGCGATCGACAGCGACCACCTGTTCGCGGCCCACTTTGGCGTCGAGCCCGCCAGCTGGAATACCCACGCCGCGGTACAGACCATCGACTGCCGCAACGAGTGCTCGGCGCAGGTTTCCACAGCCATCCAGGGGATGGCGGCCAACCGCATGGTCTCGATCCGCGGCGATGCCCGGCTGGCCGGTCCGGTGACGTTGGGCTCGGCTGCGCAACCGGTGTTGCTGGTCGTCGACGGCACGCTGACCCTGAGCGGCGACGTGACACTGTATGGCTTGGTCTATGCCAGCGACATCCGCTGGGAGTACACCAGCGGCCCGCACGCACAGCTGCATGGCGCGCTCGTCTCGGCATCGACCTACCGCGGCGACGGCGCACCCGACCTGCATTACGACGCCGCGGTACTGCGTGCGCTGCAACGCCACACCGGCAGCTTTGCCCGGGTGCCTGGCAGTTGGAGGGACTTCTGATGGTCACGCCCACAACGCTTTCGTTCATCGGCCGCCATCGCTACCCTCGACCGCAGCGGGGCGTCACGCTGATCGAAGCCCTGCTGGCCTTCCTGGTGCTGGCCGGCGGCGTGCTGTCGATGTCGAAGCTGCAGCTCCATCTGCATGCGCAGGCTGATCTGGCGCGTCAGCGATCAGAAGCCATGCGCATCGCACAGGCAGACGTCGAGTCGCTGCGTGCGTTTGTCTCACTGCACGACGAAGGAGCCACGTCCGGCACGATGCCCTACGAACACATCGACACCACCAGCACGTCGATCGACCCCTCGAACAGCACCTCTGAGAACACCCGGTACCAATTGACCCGTCAGGTCGATGCCAGCGCCTCGGCGCGTCTGAAAGCCGCCACCGTCGGCGTCACCTGGACAGCCCGCGACGGCAGTCCACAACGGGCCGTCTTGAGCACGGTGGTCGCGGGCGTGAGCCCGGCGTTGTCCGGCGCACTGACGGTGGCGCCCAGCCTCTTGTCCCCAACCAGCAGCTACGCACGATCGGCCAGCATTCCGACGAGCGCCCAGCACCTGGGTGACGGGCGCAGTGTGCTCAAGCCGGGGCGCACCGGCACTGTCGCGTATGTCTTCGACCACCTGAGCGCCCAGGTGACGCATCGCTGCACCGATGTGGCCAGCGACCGGACGAGCGCCCAACTCAGCGCTGCCGACCTGACCCACTGCAGCGAGCTGCGTGGCCTATGGCTGAGCGGCACGGTGCGCTTCGCCAACAGCACACCGCCCCACCCGGAACAGGCCCACGACACCCCGCTCGACCTGGCCGTATCGGTCCAGCTGACCGGTGTGGCCGACGCAGCCGCTCCGACGTGCATCACCGAGGCGTTGAAGACCGTGGCATACCGCAACGCTGACGGCGTCCGCCGCGAGTCCGTGCCACTGTCAGCGACGCCAGCCCATGTCGGTGTGGCCGAATGGACCGAGCTCGGCGAGCGCTATGTGGCCTATCAGTGCATGGTGCCGATCCGCGGCGCGGCGGGTCGCTGGTCCGGACGCAGCGTCCTCGTGCCAATGGGCTGGACGCTCGGAACGGCGGCCACGGACCACCGGGTGTGCCGCTACAGCGCAGACTTCGACCACAGCGGTGCGATCGACCGCAACGAGGAGCATCCACCCGACTACACCGCCGTCGATCGGACCCTGCACCAGCAGAATTTCCTGGTCATCCGGGGCGATCAAGCTTGCCCGGACAGCTCTGCCGCGAGAATCGGGAACAGTGCGGTGGATGGCGCCAGCCAGATCACCACCGTTCAACACCAACCCTGACCCCGCCCACTGCTGCCGATGAGTGCGACACCTGCGGATCCCACTGACCCCTGCGAGCGATGGATGGCCGAAGCGCTGTCGCTGGCCGAGCAATCCATTGCGCTGAGCGAGCCCAACCCGCGGGTCGGCTGCGTGATCGTGTCGGCTGGCGGCCAGGTGATCGGGCGAGGCCACACACAGCAGGCAGGCGGCCCGCATGCCGAGGTGATGGCGCTGCGCGATGCCGCTAAGCACGGCCATTCAGTGCAAGGTGCGACCGTCGTCGTCACCCTCGAACCCTGCGCCCACCACGGCCGCACCCCTCCGTGCTGCGATGCCTTGGTACAAGCCGGTGTAGGTCGCGTGGCGATGGCGATCGAAGATCCGAACCCGCTGGTGGCAGGACAAGGCGCCGCGCGCTTGCGGGCCGCTGGCATCGAGGTGACGAGCGGCGTAGGCGCAGAGGCCGCCCGCGAACTCAACATCGGGTTCTTTTCGCGGATGGAGCGCAAACGCCCGTGGGTGCGCCTGAAGGTGGCAGCGTCGCTCGACGGCCGCACGGCCCTGCCCAACGGCGTCAGCCAGTGGATCACCGGCGAAGCGGCCCGCATCGACGGCCACGCCTGGCGGCGCCGTGCCAGCGCGGTGCTCACAGGCGTGGGCACAGTGATCGACGACAACCCGCGACTCGACGTGCGGCTGGTCCCCGCACCCCGACAGCCACTGCGGGTGGTCGTCGATTCCCGGCTCGATGCGCCGCTCACTGCTCGCATCTTCGAGTCGCCCGGTTCGGTGCGGGTCTACGCAGCCAGCCCAATCGCTGAGCGCCGCACAGCATTCGCCGAGCGTGGCATCGAAGTGGTGTACGTTGCGGGAACCGACGGCAAGGTGGATCTGGCGTCGATGCTGACCGATCTCGCCGCGCGCGGCGTCAACGAACTGCATGTCGAAGCGGGGCGCAAGCTCAATGGGTCGTTCGTGCGCGAGGGGCTGGTCGACGAATACCTGCTGTACATCGCGCCCAAGCTGCTGGGCGTCGGCCTGGACATCGCCTCGTTCGGCCCGCTGAACGACCTGGAGAGTGCGGTAGCGCTGCACTTCCATCAGATTGATCGCATCGGCGACGACCTGCGCGTACTCGCCCGTCCGCGGACGACATCGCACCGCGGCTGAGACAATCGGCGCATGTTCACCGGCATCATCACCGGCGTCGGCCGGATTTCCGACGTGCGCGCCCTGGGCGCAGACGCATCCCACGGCAAGCAGCTGACCATTGCCACGCCGCCACAGTACCTGGCCGATGTCGGCCTGGGTGACAGCATCGCCATCAACGGCGCTTGCATGACGGTCACGTCGTTCGATCCGATCCGCAACATCTTCACCGTCGATGTGTCGGCAGAAAGCCTGGACAAGACCGCCGGGCTGGCTGCGACCGGACCGGTCAACCTCGAAAAGGCGCTGCGCGCCAATGACCGATTGGGCGGCCACCTGGTCAGCGGGCACGTCGACGGCGTGGGCCAGGTGACCCACTTCGCTGCGGTCGGAGAGTCCTGGACGCTACGCATCGAAGTGCCCCCAGCGTTGGCGAAGTTCCTGGCCTACAAAGGATCCATCACCGTCAACGGCGTGAGCCTCACGGTGAATCGGGTGGTCGATCACATCGCCCATGACACCTCAGGCTGCGAGATCAGCATCAACCTGATCCCGCACACCCTGGAGAACACGGCGCTGGGTCACCTGACGGCGGGGGCGGCGGTCAATCTGGAGGTCGATCTGATCGCCCGCTACGTCGAGCGCATGCAATCGCTGGCGCCCGCTGTTCGGCCCGCCTGAGCGCAGCGTTGCGCGCTGGATCGGGCCCGGGGGCCAAAGGCCCCCGACCTACAATCTACCGATGTCGATATCCCCAATTCCTGAGCTCCTGACGGAGCTGGCCGCAGGCCGAATGGTCATCCTCGTCGATGAGGAAGACCGCGAAAACGAAGGCGATCTGGTCATGGCCGCCGAACACGTGTCGGCCGAGTCGGTCAATTTCATGGCCCGCTTCGGGCGTGGCCTGATCTGCCTGACGCTGACCCGCGAACGCTGCGAACGATTGCAACTGCCGCCGATGGCCAGCCGCAACGGCACCAAGCACGGCACCGCCTTCACCGTGTCGATCGAAGCGGCCGAGGGCGTCACCACCGGCATCTCTGCGGCCGACCGGGCGCGTACCGTGCAGGCGGCGGTCGCGCGCGACGCCAAACCCACCGATCTGGTGCAGCCTGGCCATATCTTCCCGTTGCAGGCGCAGGATGGCGGCGTGCTGATGCGCGCCGGCCACACCGAAGCCGGCTGCGACCTGTCGGCCATGGCCGGGCTCACGCCTGCCGCCGTGATCTGCGAGATCATGAACGACGACGGCACGATGGCCCGCTTGCCCGACCTGGAAGTCTTCGCCCAGCAGCACGGGCTGAAGATCGGCACCATCGCCGACCTGATCGAATACCGCAGTCGCAACGAGACCCTGATCGAACGTGTCGGACAGCGTGTGCTGGTGACCGATCAGGGCAGCTTCAACTGCACCTCCTTCATCGACCGCACCGGCGGCCTGCACATGGCGCTGACGCATGGCCACTGGACACCGCGCGACGAAGTGTTGGTGCGTGTGCACGAACCGCTGTCCGTGATGGACCTGCTCGACGTGGGCCCCAGCGCCCATTCGTGGCCATTGCCTCGCGCGCTGGCGATGCTGCAAGCCAGTGAGCGTGGCGTTGCGGTGCTGCTCAACTGTGGCGAAGGAACCCCCTCGCTACTGGGCAAGCTGACGCCCCACGACGACTCCGGCGCGCGACCGCAGTCGCAGATGGATCTGCGCACCTACGGCATCGGTGCACAGATCCTGCGGGAGCTGGGCGTGTCGAAAATGAAATTGCTCGGCAGCCCACGCCGCATGCCCAGCATGGTCGGCTACGGCCTCGAAGTCACCGGCTTCGTCGCCGCTGAAGCGGCCAACCACTGATGAACCCGATCCACTCCACGCAGGTGACCCATGCAACTCGCTGACCAGGGACAGCCTGCCGATGACGACCTCGATGGCAGCGATCTGCGCATCGGGATCGTGCAAGCTCGCTTCAACGCAGACATCACGCAGCGCATGGCCACCGTGTGCGTCGCCGAATTGCGGCGCCTGGGCGTCGATGCCGAACTGATCGATCACGTCACCGTGCCCGGTGCGCTGGAGGTCCCGGTCGCGCTGATGGCCATGGCCGACAGCGATGAGTTCGATGCGCTGATCGCCATCGGCTGCATCATCCGCGGCGAGACGTATCACTTCGAACTGGTGGCCAATGAAAGCGGCGCGGGCGTGACCCGTGTCTCGCTCGATCACCAGCTACCGGTGGCCAACGCGATCCTGACGGTGGAAGACGAAGCACAGGCATGGGCACGCGCCGAGGACAAGGCGCGGGACGCCGCCCGCGTGGCCATCGAGATGGCGCGCCTGATGGAAGACCTGTCGTGACCGAAGCCGAACCAAAGCCTGACACCGCAGCAACCAGCTCGGCAGCTCGCCCGGCATCCAAGAAAGCCTCGCAGAAGTCCACCCGTCGCCGCTCACGTGAATTGGCCCTGCAAGGCTTGTACGAGTGGCTGTTGTCGGGTGAGAGCGCCAGCGTGATCGATGCGCACGTTCGCGAGCGCGAGGGATTCGATCGCTGTGACACTGCGCATTTCGAGATGCTGCTGCATGGCTGCATCGACGAAGCCGCCGCCATCGACCAGGCCCTGGCACGCCATGTCGATCGTCAGACCAGCCAGCTGTCGCCGGTCGAGCACGGCGTGCTGATGATCGGCGCCTACGAGTTGACCCACTGCCTCGACATCCCCTACCGCGTCGTCATCAACGAGGCGGTCGAGCTGGCCAAGGTCTTTGGTGGCACCGACGGCCACAAGTACGTCAACGGCGTGATCGACAAGGCGGCGGCTGATCTGCGACCCGCTGAGGTCGAAGCGGCGCGCGCGGCCCGCCGCTGAAGCGACACCACCCGACATGAGGTCGTCGCCACGCCTGTCGCGCCGTCTGAGTTTCATCGAGCCGTTCTACGTGATGGAGTGCGCCAAGGCCGCGGCTGCGCTGTCCCGCGGTCCGCTGTGCGACCCAAACCAAGGGGGCCGGCCGATGATCTTCCTGAACATCGGCGAGCCGGACTTCACCGCACCACCGCTGGTGCAGCAAGCTGCACAGCGCGCCATCGGCGAGGGCAGCACGCAGTACACCGACGCCTGCGGGCTGATGGCCCTGCGTGAGCGCATCAGCGGCTGGTACGCGCAGCGGTTCGCACTCGACATCGCGCCGGAGCGCATCGTCATCACCGCCGGCGCCTCGGCGGCGTTGCAGCTGGCCTGCCTGGCCCTGATCGACCCCGGTGACGAAGTGCTGCTGCCCGACCCCGGCTACCCCTGCAACCGGCATTTCGTGGCCGCTGCCGATGGCGTGGCGGTATTGCTGCCCACGACGGCCGCCGATCGCTTCCAGCTGAACGCCGAGGCCGTCGCGCAGGCCTGGGGACCGCAGACCCGCGGGGTGCTGCTGGCTTCGCCCTCGAACCCGACCGGCACCTCGATCGCCCCGGCCGAGATGGCACGCATCCTCGACGTGGTGCGCGAACGCAAGGGTTTCACCATCGTCGACGAGATCTACCTGGGCCTGAGTCACGACGAGCGCTTCAGCGATTCGGCGCTGCGCCACGGCGACGATGTGATCTCGATCAACAGCTTCTCGAAGTACTTCAGCATGACGGGCTGGCGGCTCGGCTGGCTGGTCGTACCTGAATCCCTGGTGCCGGCCATCGAAAAGCTGTCGCAGAACCTGTTCATCTGCCCCTCGTCGATCGCGCAGCATGCGGCGCTGGCCTGCTTCGAGCCCGACTCGCTGGCCGAGTACGAACGGCGCCGACTGGCGTTTCGTGCACGACGCGATTACCTCGTGCCGGCACTGAATGCGCTGGGCCTGACAGTGCCGGTCGAGCCCGACGGCGCGTTCTACGTCTGGGCCGACTGCTCCGCGCACAGTGCACATCTGCCCGGCGGCAGTTGGGATTTCGTCTTCGAGCTGATGCAGCGCGCGCAAGTGGGCGTGACACCTGGGCGCGACTTCGGCCGCCATGAGCCGGAACGATTCCTGCGAGTGTCCTATGCCAGTTCGATGGAACAGTTGCAGCAGGCAATGGCGCGCATTCAACAGCTTTTGTGACGCTCCAGCCCTGGCCATTCCTATCGACCACGGATCGAGCACACCGTCAACTGAACTGGCCGAGCCGGGCTTTTTCGGCTTTTCACCGCGGCGGTTGCCCTTAACGTCGTCGCGTGAATGCGCCCGACAAATTCCCTCCGCATTGGCACGCCAAGGCGTCCGTTGGCACGCAGAACGCGTCCGGCCCGGCTGCCGATGCATCGTCACCTGACCTGCTCCTTGATGGAGACAGCGTGTCGCCATCGACGCTTGGACTGCCGAGCGGCTTCGATGGTGAGGCCACTCAGTTCGAACAAACCCTGTTCAGCGCCACCCAAGCCGCACCGCCCGCAGCGGGCGACACGGTCCCGCTGCCAGTGGGTATGGATCTGGCCGTCGATGACGCAACACCTTCGATCGGTCACATCAGCCGCTATGCACTGAAACAGCAGATCGGCAAGGGCGGATTGGGCACGGTGTATGCCGCGCACGACCCGCTGCTGTCACGCGTGATCGCGATCAAGACCCTGCACCTCGACATCGCCGCCGAGCAGCGCGAGTCATTCAATGCTTTGTTCCTCAACGAGGCACGCGCAGCCGCTGGCCTCTCGCACCCCAACATCGTCACGGTGCACGACGCCGGCATCAGCGAGGGCCACGCCTATATCGCGATGGCGCTGCTGAAGGGCCAGGACCTGCGCCAGCTGCGCGAGTCCGGCTGGAGACCTTCACCTGGACAGGCCGCAGTGCTGGTGGCACGGGTGGCGGATGCACTGGCCTATGCGCACCGCAAGGGCGTGGTGCACCTCGACATCAAGCCGGCCAACATTTTCATGGTGGGACGCGGCCAACCTTGCGTGCTCGACTTTGGCATCGCGCGCATCACGCATCATCATGACGCACAGCTCGGTGGCGACATCGCTGCAGGCTCGCCTTACTACATGTCGCCGGAGCAAGCGCGTCAGCAGGCGGTTGATCGCCGATCCGATGTGTTTTCGCTGGGCGTCGTGCTCTATGAGCTTTTGACCGGAACCAAGCCTTTCACCGGAGACGGTCTCGACGCGATCCTGGCGTCGGTGACAACCCATTCCCCTCCACTGGCTGATGTGCTGAATCCGGCCGTGCCACGGGCCTTGGCCCAGATCGCGGCCCGCGCCATGGAAAAGGATGTGGCACTTCGGTTCGATTCGGCCGCCGGCTTTTCACGCGCACTCCGTCAACACTTGACGGCCACCGGCCAGGCGTCTGCAGAGACCGGGCTCAGCGGCAAGCGTCGCGGATCGTGGATCGCAGCCGTTGCTGTCGCAGGCATGCTGGGCATCGGCGCGGCCGCCGTACAGATGCGAGACGACCCTGTCGCGGCGCAGCCAGTGCAGCCTGCACTTCCGGGCCCGGTGCTGGTGTCGGCAGATAAAGAAGCCCCGCCCGTGATGAGGGAGCCAACGCCTTCGTCCGACATGCCGACCCGCAACGCGCAGGCACGCACCCCACCTGCGGCACCCGCGGCACCAGTCAAGGGTCAGGTCAAACTGGCCATCAGCCCCTGGGGGCAGATTGAAGTCAATGGGTCCAACGTCGGAACCACCCCACCTTTGAATCAACTGACCTTGTCAGCCGGTGCGCACCGAATCACGATTCGAAATGCCGACTTTCCGGCTTACAGTGTGACGATCAATGTCACCGGCAGCCAGCCGGTGACGATCAGGCACAAATTCGGATCATGAAACTGTTGGTTGTCGTGGTGATGGCTTGCCTATTTTCTGCCTGCGCATTCAGTCCACCGGCCCCCAAAGGTGCACTCGATGTGATGGATAGGCCGGCCGAGAAGGCCCTGCTGATCGGTCTGCGCGCTTACGACGATGCCCGTTACGTGGAGGCCGAAAAGCAGCTCAGCTTCGCCCTGAAGTCGGGGCTGGTGTCGGCGCGCGATGTGGTGGCTGCAAACAAGCACCTGGCCTTCATCTATTGCACTACCAACCGGATCGTGGACTGTGAAGCTTCGTTTCGAAGCGCACGGCGTGCCGACCCCAGATTCACCCTGAGCAAATCAGAGACCGGCCATCCGCTGTGGGGGCCTGTCTACAGGCGGACACTGCGGTGACAGCGCCGGTTGTTCGGCGCCCTGCTTCGGCCCATCGAGCATGATGACGCCCGACTTCGAGATCACGCTGCGCATTTACTGGGAAGACACCGACGCGGGCGGTGTCGTCTTCTACGCCAACTACCTGAAGTTCTTCGAACGTGCACGCACTGAATGGCTGCGCGCGCTCGGTCACAGTCAGGAACAACTTCGTCTGATCGAGAGCGCGATGTTCGTGGTCAGCGACACCACGATGCGCTACCGTCGTCCCGCGCGGCTGGATGACCTGCTCAGAATCACCGTCAAGCTCGCCGAAGTCCGGCGCGCATCCATGACGCTCGCGCAGCAGGCCTGGCGCGGCGACGAGCTGCTGACCGAAGGCACGATCCGCATCGTGTGCGTCGATGCCGGAACCTTCCAGCCGCGCAGCATTCCGAATGCCATCACTGCCGCACTTCCACAGAAATAATCCACGCGACGCCATGAACCAAGACCTCTCGATCTTCAGCCTCGTATTGCAGGCCAGCCTGGTGGTTCAGTTGGTGATGGCCGGCTTGCTGATCACTTCGCTGGCCAGCTGGACGGTCATCTTCGGCAAGCTGTTCGGACTGCGCAAGGTGCGCGCCGAGAACGACGTTTTCGAGCGCGAGTTCTGGGCAGGCAAGAACCTCAATGACCTCTACGACGACGCCACCAGACGCGGTGCATCGTCAGCGCCCATGGAGCGCATCTTCGCCTCGGGCATGCGCGAATTCATGAAGCTGCGCGAGCGCCGCGTCACAGACTCGGGTGCGCTGCTCGACGGCTCGCGCCGCGCGATGCGGGCGAGCTTCCAGCGCGAACTCGACACCATTGAATCGAACCTGTCATTTCTGGCCTCGGTCGGCTCGGTGTCGCCATACGTGGGCCTGTTCGGCACGGTCTGGGGAATCATGCATGCCTTCATCGGCCTCGCGAACCTGACGCAGGTGACGCTGGCCACCGTTGCGCCAGGCATCGCCGAAGCACTGGTCGCCACCGCCATCGGCCTGTTCGCGGCGATCCCGGCCGTGATCGCCTACAACCGCTTCGCCCGCGACATCGACCGCATCGCGATCCAGCTCGAGACCTTCATCGAGGAGTTCTCCAACATCCTCCAGCGCAACTTGGGTCAGCCGGCAGCGGCGACGGCTGGGAGTCACTGACATGGGCCTTTGCACTTCGATCCCTTGCCTGCTGATTAATGGGGCGCGTGATCACGCCGACGGCGTGCGCTGCTCCGCGAATGTCCCCCGGCCTGCGGCCTCCTCCTTTATTTCGCTGCGCACCGCCCACCGTCGACGTGATCAATCAGCACTGTGGTTGCTCGGCCGCTCGGCGACTGCGTCACCCGTGCCGGGGACGCTGGGCATCTCACGCAGCGAAGTAAAGGAGGAGGCGAAGCCGGGGGACATTCGCGGAGGGAGATGCCCAGTGTTCCCGGCAAGCGCGCCCACATCACAGGCCCATCTCGTGGGCTTTGGGTCCCGCCACGCACGGAGGGACCACTGAGATGCCCGCCGTCAGTCACCGCGGCGGAGGCCGGCGCCGCACGATCAACGAGATCAACATGGTCCCGTTCATCGACGTGATGCTGGTGCTGCTGATCATCTTCATGGTCAGCGCGCCTCTGATCACCACCGGCGTGGTGGATCTGCCCACGGTGGGCAAGAGCAAGCAGCGGCCCGAACATGTGGTGGAGCTCATCGTCGGCAAGGACGAGCGGGTGCGTATCCGCGTCGACAACAAGGACGAGGGCCAGCCCGTCGCGCTCGACCGGGTGGCTGCGCGCGTGCGCGATCTGCAGGCAGGCAATGAGAACACCCCGGTGGTGATCTCGGCCGATCAGTCGGTCAAGTACCAGACCGTGGTCGATGTGATGAACCGGCTGCAGAAGTCCGGGGTACAGCGCGTCGGTCTCTCGGTGAAGAACGGCGCCTGAACGGGCCGCGGAGTCGATGCGGATGGCTGCGGGCGCCCTGGAACGCGACATCTTTCTGCCGAGCACACCCGCCGGGCTGGGTCGCGGCCTGTTGCTCGCGCTGCTGGCCCATGGGCTGTTGATCGCAGCGCTGTCGCTGGGCGTCAGCTGGCGTGTCAGCCCGCCGGAGGGCATCGAGGCCGAGTTGTGGGCCGCGGTGCCACAGATCGCGGCGCCGCGCGCGGCTGAGCCCGAACCGCCTCCGCCCCCCGCCGCGAAGCCCGTTCCGACACCGCAGCCGGTGAAGCCAGTGGTCAAGGAAGAGCCCGTCCCCGACGCCCAGATCGCGATCGAGAAGGCCAAGCGCCTGGAGGACAAACGCAAGAAGGACTTGGCCGAGAAAGCCGCCGCCGACAAGCTTGCCAAGCAGCGCAAGGAAGACGCGGACAAAGCCAAGGCCGAGAAACTGGCCGAGCAAAAGCGCAAGGACGAGTCCGACAAGGCCAGGGCGGCTTGGCTCGCGAAGAAGCAGGAGGCCGCTCTGGCCGCTGCCCGCGAAGCCCAGATGCAGCGCATTGCCAGCCTGGCCGGGGCTACGGGCGACGCGAACGCCACCGGCAGTGCCTTGCAAAGCGCCGGCCCGAGCGCCAGCTACATCGGACGCATCAAGGCCAAAATCCGCCCGAACGTGTCGTTCCCCGACACGATTCCCGGCAACCCGAAAGTCGAAGTCGATGTCCGGCTGGCGCCCGATGGGCGCATCATGTCCAGCCGCATCGTCAAGGCCAGCGGGGTGCGCGAATGGGACGACGCGGTGCTGCGCGCGATCGAACGCACCGAGGTGCTGCCGCGCGACGAGTCCGGCAAGGTGCCGCCTGCATTGATCATCGGATACCAGCTGCGCGAGTGATGCTCACCGCGCGCTGACGCTCGGAACTGCGGGACTCAGGCCCGGCTTATCCGGGCTTCGCATGCGCTGGCAACGGGCAGCATCTGACTGAAGGCTTCTTGCCCGGTTGAGAAAGGCGCCTGGCGCAGCACCGGATCGCGAGGCCTGCCGCCTGTATGCCCCGCAACCGATAGCGCTTTTCGAGAACCCCATGGCTGACATGCTGACACCGCTGCAGTGGCGCAGCGACGAGCGCCCCGATGGCACCGTGCCGCCCGCTTTCTGCTGGCCCACGCCACCGTTCGCGATCTACCCACCAGCGCTGCCACAGACGGCCCCGCTCGCCTGCGAGATCGCCGGCCTGAACGACAAGCTGATGCCAGGGCAACTGCTCTTGTTGAAGCCCGATCAGTCGCTCGCGCTGGTGCAACTGCCGCCTTCACGCCGTGGCGTGTCGCTGCGCTTCGATCAGTTCCGCTCACTCACCTTGACGGCGCCGATCCGGCCCTCCCCGATCAACCGTGGTCACTCCGCCTCGTTGGAGCCGATCGCCACGCCCACACCCTTCTGCCTGACCTGGTCGGCAGGGGGCGAGTGGCGCGGCCAGACACAAGGTCACGTGCTCACGCCGTTCGGCGTCTTCCTGTTTCCACCGGCGGCTGATGGGCAGCCCGGCTCGGTCGGCCGTGTTTTCGTGCCTGCGGCTGCGTACAACGGCCTGGAGCTCGGCCCGCGCATCGGCGAGGTGCTGATCGAACAGCAAGCCGCCACGCCCCGACAGATCGAGCAGGCCGTGGCACAGCAGACACAGCTTCGAGAGCAGAAGCTGGGCGACATCCTGGTCAGTCGCAACATCGTGACCGCAGAGCAGCTGCTGGCGGCGCTCGACCAACAGTCGCGCATGCCACTGGTGCGCATCGGTGAGGCCCTGCTGTCGCTGGCGCTCATCACCGAAACGGAACTGCAGGAGGCCCTGCAACAGCAGCAGGCCGATCGCAGCGTGCCACTGGGCGAGATCCTGGTCCGCAACGGCGTCATCACCCGACCCGAGCTGCAGGTCGCCATGGCCCGCAAAATGGGTTATCCGCTGGTCGATGTCGACGCGTTCCCGGTCGACACCCAGGCGCTGCGCAAGCTGCCGTACTCCATCGCCTCGCGGCTGCGAGTCCTCCCGCTGCTGGTGCGCGATGGCCGGCTCGTCATCGCGCTCGAAGATCCGGAGCGTCGGCGCGCGGTCACCGAGGAAGTCGAGTTCTCGGCCCAGATGAAGGTGTTGCCGGTGCTGGCGCAAAGCCGCTCCATGGAGACCCGCACGCACGGTGTCTATGAGCAGATTGGCGCCGTGGACGCACCCCGGATGCGCAGCGACGATCCTGACAGTGTGCTGCCGCAGGAGCTCATCGGCACCGATCAACTGGTCGAATCGCTGGAGCGCGAGAACGACCCCAGCACGCTCGATGACCGGCCCATCGAGCAATCAGACAACTCGCTGGTTCGGCTGATCAACAACATGATCATCGAGGCGCACAAGGAAGGCGCCTCTGACATCCACATCGAAAGCTATCCCGGGCGCGAGAAGATCCGCATCCGCTTCCGCAAGGACGGCGTGCTGCGCACCTACCTCGAGCTGCCACCGAACTACCGTTCGTCGCTGATCGCGCGCATCAAGATCATGTGCGACCTCGACATCTCCGAGCGCCGCAAGCCACAGGACGGCAAGATCAATTTCTCCCGCTTCTCGGCCCAGCACAAGCTGGAGCTGCGTGTGGCCACCATCCCCACCAACAACGGCCTCGAAGACGTGGTGATGCGGATCCTGGCCTCGGCCAAGCCGATTCCGCTGGATCAGATCGGGATGTCACCGCACAACCTCGCCCAGCTCAAGACAGCGATCAACCGGCCCTACGGCATGGTGTTGTGCGTGGGCCCGACCGGCTCTGGCAAGACCACCACCCTGCACTCGGCGCTGGCTGCGATCAACGTGCCCGAGCGCAAGATCTGGACGGCCGAAGATCCGGTCGAGATCACCCAGGCCGGCTTGCGCCAGGTGCAGGTGAACCCGCGCATCGACTGGACGTTCGCGAAGGCGCTGCGCGCCTTTCTGCGTGCCGACCCGGATGTGATCATGGTCGGTGAAATCCGTGACGCGGAAACCGCACACATGGCGGTCGAGGCCTCATTGACCGGCCACCTGGTGCTGAGCACGCTGCACACCAACAGCGCGCCGGAAACCGTGACCCGCCTGCTCGACATGGGCATGGATCCGTTCAACTTTGCCGACTCGCTGCTTGCCGTGCTGGCACAGCGACTGGTGCGCCGCTTGTGCAGCAAATGCCGAGTCAGCCAGCCCGCCACCAAGGCCGAGGTGGATGAATGGCTCGACGATTACCTGCATGTGTACAGCGCCGACGCTGGCGAGCTCCCCGACCGCACCGCGCTGCGCAAGCAGTGGGTGGAGCAACACGGCAGTGGCGGCAAGCTGCTCAAGTACCACAGCCCCGGCTGCACGCACTGCGACCACACCGGCTTCAAGGGCCGCGCCGGGCTGCACGAACTCATGGTGATTTCACGCGAGCTGCGCCGCATGGTGCAGACCGGTGAACGCGCAGAAGCGCTGCAGCAGCGCGCGCTGCGCCAGGGCATGCGCACGCTGCGGCAAGACGGCATCGACAAGATGCTGGCGGGCATCACCACGGTCGAGGAAGTTCGCTCCATGAGCAACGCCTGAGGCAGCACTGCACCGCTGCCCCGCAAACTAGGGCCTGATCGAAGGCTTGTTCAGCGCATCGTCGACGACACGAACTTTCTAGACTGGGGCATACCGACACCGTCAGCGACACCGTCTGCCCATCATGTCCTTACGCTCGTACTTCAGCCTGCACCAGCGCACCTCGCCGCGAGGCAGCCTGGGAATCGCCACCGCCAGCGCGGCATCTGCCACTGCGGCCGTGATCGAGAAGGACACTGGCGGTGCGCTGCGTCTCAAAGCGCTCGAATCCTTCGACGGCGACGCGGCGCTCAAGGCCCTGTCCGGGTGGCAGCGCCGCACCGGCTGGCGCCGCTGCCGCACCCACTTGCTGCTCGACGACGCCCAGTACCAACTGCTGCCCGTAGACGCGCCCGACGTACCCGATGCCGAACTGAGCGACGCACTGCGCTGGCGCGTCAAGGACCTGATCGACTTTCCGGCCGAAGCGGCCAGCATTGCCAGCGTACTGGTGCCGGCAGCCCATGAATCGATACGCGCTCGCCAGGCCTGGGTCGTCGTGGCGCACCGGAATACCGTGGCCGAGCGCATGCGCGGCGCACGCGATGCCCAGATCGAGCTCGACAGCATCGACATCCCCGAACTCGCGCTGCGCAACCTGGCACTGCTGCCCGCCCCCGACAGCTCCTGTGCGCTGCTGCACGTGGGCCTGCATCGCAGCACGCTGCTGATGGTGTGGAAGGGAGACCTGTGCAGCATGCGCCGGTTCGACTTGACCGCAAGCGACCTGCTCGATGCCACACCGGAGGAATTCGAAGCCCTGGTCGAGCGATTTGCGCAAGATGTGCAGCGCAGCGCCGATGCCTTCGAGCGCCACTTTCATGCCGCTGCCCTCGGCCGCCTGTGGGTGCTTGATGAGCAGGCCGGCCTGCCGATGGCCGATGCGCTGGCGCGCCATCTCACCTTGCAGGTCAAGCCCATGAAGCTGGCTGACTGGATCGGCATCGACACCACCCGCCCGCTGATGGATGCGCGGGCCCGTGTCGATTTCCTGCCCGCCATCGGAGCCGCGCTGCGGGCGGCGCCATGACACAACAGATCAATCTGCTCGACGCCGCGCTGCTGCCGCAGCGCGACTGGTGCAACGCCCGCTTCATCGTGGGCACCAGCGCGCTGTGGGTGGCGCTGGTCGGCGGTCAGTGGGTGTATGAAAAGCATGCGCTGAGCACGCTGCTGGCGGCCAGTGCACCGGTCGACGCCGAGCAAGCGGACACACTGGCCATCGACGCTGAGATCGCCGAGTTGAGCACCCAGCTCGCCGGTGGGGAGGCGCTGCTGCGCACCGCTGGGGGCCTGACCGAATTGCCCCAGGAAAGCGCTGCACGGGTGCAGGCGCTAATCGATGCGATGCCGCAAAACCTGTGGCTCGACGAGGTCGAGTTCGGCACCAACCAGCGGGTTCGCATCAGCGGCGGCGTGGGTGATGCCGCCGGTCTGGCGGCGTTCTCGCAGCGCCTGGGCGAATCCGGCGCCTACAACGGGTTGCCGTTGCGCGTGGTGGCGCTCGCCCCGCGTGAGAGCGAGGCGCCCGAACCCTCAGAAGCCTCAGCAACGCTGAAAGCACCACCGATGAATGCGGCATTCCAGTTCGTGCTCGCGAGCACCGATGCGGCCGTGCCCACCGCCGGAGAACTCAGATGAAAGACAAAGCGCTTGCCGCCGTGGGCATCGCACTGTCACGCATTGACGCATTGCCGCAACGCGATCGACGGGTGTTGAGCGCCGGCCTGCTGGCACTGGCGATCGGTGTGCAGTCCCTGGTGGTGATGCCCGCACAGGATCGACGCCATGCCATCGCGTCCACGGTGCAATCCGATGACGACGCACAAAGCCAGGCAGCCGCCGCCGATCGCGTGGCCAAGATATTGCAACGCGACGACTTGAAGGCGCGGCAACTGGAGGTCACCCGCCAACTCGCCACGCTGGGGCTGTCCCCGACACAACGCGACACGGTCGGGGCCCTGATTGCCCGCACGCTGCCCGACAGCGGCGTGCAGCTGGTGGGTGTGCAGGCCTTGCCGGTGGAAGAGCTGGTGCAGCAAGCGCCCGACGAGACGGCAGCTGCCACCGAGGCTGTGGCGGCCACGGCGACGGCCGTGCCAGCGACGCCCACGCTGTACCGGCATCGCGCCGAGCTGCGCCTCGAAGGACCGGTGCCGCAGCTGCTGCAAACGGTCGACCTGGTCGAGCGTCGCCTGGCGCCGCTGCGTGTCGAGCGCATACGACTGTCAGCGGTGCCCGGTGGCGCGCAGGCGCAGATTGTGTTGACCACGCTCAGCCGCGACAGCGACTGGCTCGCCCTGTGAGGCCCACCATGAAGATTCTTTGTCGGCGTACCGCCACCTCACTGCTGTGTGCCGCCATCGGCCTCTGCGGGGTCGTATCGAGCGCTTACGCCGTGGGTCCGCAAGCACCGTTCACCCCGCCCGCCGTGGCGTTGAACCACGCCACGGCGCCCGACAGCGCCGCATCCGACGCCGAGCCGACGCCGCCGCAAGGGCTGCTCGGGCTGCGCCTGGGGCAGACCCCAGCCGCATTGATCGATGGCCTGTGGATACAGATCGGTCAGTTCGCACGTGGTGCGCGCCTCATTGATGTGCAGCCAGGGCAGGCACGCCTGCGCCATGCCGACGGGCGCGTGGAAGACCTGCACCTGTTCGCGGATCCGAGCGCGGCCGCATGGCGTCCGCGCGGACGCCTTTCTACTCAATCTGCCGCACTGCGGGAGCTGCCATGAACCTGCTGATTCGAGACCCCCGCGCCACCCCCCTGCGAAGCCTGGCGCCTGGCTGCGTGACCACCTTGGCACTGCTGCTGGCCGGTTGCCAGACCGGCCCCGCACCGCGCACCACGCAAGACCGCATTGGCAGCGAACTGAAGCAGGCGTTGGCGGATCGGCCGACCCCCAAGGTGCCCGAACACATCAGCGCGGCGCTGCTGCCGCCCTTGGCTCAGGCGCTGCCTCGGCCGGCCGCGCTGCCCGAGCAGCGCTTCGATCTGGTGGTCAGCAACGCAACGGTGCAGCAGGTGTATCACGCGATGGCCTCGGGCTCGCGCTACAGCATCTTGCTGCCACCCACGCTCGCCGGCACCGTCAGTGTCAACCTGAAAGAAGTGACCATGCGCGAGGCGCTGGAGGTGATGCGCGAAGTGCATGGCTTCGAGTACCGCATCGACGGCACGCGGGTCTACATCCAGGACGCCACGCTGCAAACACGGATCTTCCAGGTCAGCTACCCCAGCGCCAAACGCACGGGCCGCAGCGACACCAAGGTCATCTCCGGTTCCATCACGTCGCACAGCACTGGTGGTGTTGGCGGCACAGCCGGCGGCAACAGCACCACCAACAACAGCGAAGGCAGCCAGATCGCCACCACCAACGATGCCGATTTCTGGAAAGAACTCGACACCGCACTCAAGGCCATCGTCGGCACCGAGGGTGGGCGGCAAGTGGTGATGTCGCAACACACCGGCACCGTCGTGGTGCGGGCACTGCCGAAAGAACAGCGCGAGATCGAAAGCTTCCTGCGCTCGGCCCGGCTGTCCATCGAACGGCAGGTGATGCTGGAAGCGAAGATCGTCGAAGTGAGCCTGAAGGAAGGCTTCGAGTCCGGCATCAACTGGGCGGGCCTGAGCAATGGCAACCACCGCTTTTCCGTGGGCGCCGACCCGACCCGCATCAACGTGCCGGGCAGCATTGGCCGCGCGGCGGGCATCGGCTCGGGCTCGATCGTCACCGGTGTCGACGCCAGTGCCACGCCGCCCACGGTCACTCCCACCACCTTGGGCCAGTTGGTGGCCAGTCCGTTCGCCAGCGGTGGCACGGGGTTGCTGGGCGTCGCGTTCACCACCAGCGGCTTCAACGGGCTGCTGTCCTTCCTGGAAACGCAGGGCTCGGTGCAGGTGCTGTCGTCACCCCGGGTGGCCGCGGTCAACAACCAGAAAGCGGTGCTGCGTGTGGGCACCGACGACTTCTTCATCACCAACATCTCGACCACCACGGTGGCCAGTGCCTCGGGCAACGTGACGACGCCCACCATCACGGTGCAGCCCTTCTTCTCGGGCATCGCGCTCGACGTCACACCGCAGATCGACGAAGACGGCATGGTGACCATGCATGTGCGGCCTTCTGTCAGCGAGGTGTCGGAACGCACGCGCATCGTCAACCTCGGCACGCTGGGCAGCTTCACGCTGCCCCTGGCGTCGAGCAACGTCAACGAAACCGACACCGTGGTGCGGGTGCAAGACGGCTACATCGTCGCCATCGGCGGGCTGATGCAGCAACGCCAGACCGGCAGCCACTCACAGGTGCCTGGGGCCGGCGACATCCCGGTGGCTGGCAACCTGTTCAAGCGCACCGACAAAAGCCTCGACAAGCGCGAGCTGGTGTTCCTGATCAAGCCCACGGTCATCAAGGGCGACGCGCAATGGCGCGAAGACATCGCCGCCACCGACGAACGCATGAACCGCCTCGGCAGCGGCTCGGCGGCGCAGTGATCCGCTGACCACCCGCCCCTGCGCCCACCACCGACTTCTGCGGCAGCGAAAGCCCTGACATGTACCTCGAACACTTCGGTCTGCGTGAGTTCCCCTACGCCATCACCCCCGACACCGGATTTGCCTACCGGGGGCGACCACACCAGGCCGCACTGAACACCGTGCGCGTCGCGCTGGACAGCGGCGAAGGCTTTGTCAAGGTCACCGGCGAGGTCGGCACCGGCAAGACGCTGCTGTGTCGCCAGTTGCTCGCGAGCTTCGACGATCGCCTCGTGACCAGCGCCTACCTGCTCCACCCACGGCTCACGCCGTGCGGCTTGCTGCGAGCCCTTGGCGACGAACTCCATCTGAAACGCCAGCGCGGCCTCGACGAACATGGCCTGGTGCAGCGTCTCCAAGCCGAGCTGCTGCGGCAGGCCGATGCCGGTCGCCAGGTGGTGCTGTGCGTGGACGAGGCACAAGCGCTGGGTCTCGAATGCATGGAGGTGCTGCGGCTGCTGAGCAACCTCGAATCCGGCAAACGCAAGCTGCTGCAGATCGTGCTGTTCGGTCAGCCCGAACTCGACGATCTGCTGCGCACCCGTGCGCTGCGTTCGTTGGCCAGTCGCATTGCCTTCTCGGCGCAGCTGCACGGGCTGCCGCGTGACGACTTCGACCAGTACCTGACCCATCGCCTGCAAGTGGCCGGCTGGCGCGGCGCACCGGTCTTCAGCACGGGGGCCCGCTGGCTGCTGTGGCGTGCGACCCGTGGCGTGCCGCGGCGCGCCAACATCCTGGCGCACAAGGGGCTGATGCTGGCCTATGGCCGAGGCGCACACACGGTGGGTTGGCGTGATGCCTGGGCCGCCATCAGCGACGGTGCCGCAACCGCCGGATGGACGCCGCTGCGGCGACTCAACGGAGCCCCATCATGAGCGTGATCAACCGCATGCTGTCGCAATTGGATGAGCGCCGAGCCACCACCCCCGACAGCACCGCAACCGCCTTGGCCGGACCGGTGCAGGCCCTGCCACCAGGCTCGCCGCGCCGACTCGGGCTGATCGCGCTCGCGGGCCTCGCATTGGCCTCGGCGGCAGCCTTCGGCGAGTGGCCCGGGTTGTTGGGCGCAGCGCCTGCGGCACCACAGCCGCTGTCGATCCCGCAAGACTTCATGGCTGCCCCGCCGGGTCAGGCCGGGCTGCTGCCCGAGGCCGATGCCCTGCGTGAGGCCGAGGACACCCCCGTGGCGGCGAGTGTGCCGCCGGAGCCTGCTGCGCTGACCGCAGCGACCTCACCGCGCATGGCAGCGCCTGCGCCCACGCGTTTGCCCTCAGCACCTGTGCCGATCGCGGTGGCCGCATGGCCCGCGCTTTCGATCAAGACAGAGTCAGCCAGCCCACTGGCCCTGGCCATGGTCGCCACGTCAGCCCCTGCGACCGTGATGCCGGTGGCCTCCCTGCCGGCGCCCACCCCCGGCAGCGTCGAGAAACGAGTCATAGCCCCCAGCGGCACACAGCGCGCAGCCATCGCCTACCAGCAGGCGATCGACCAGGCAGCAGGCGGGCACAGCAACGCCGCGATCGGGCTGGCCCTCGACGCTCTGAAGTCAGACCCCGACCACCTCGCAGCGCGTGAACTGGCGGCGGTGTTGATGATCGAATCCAAGCGCCTGGCCGACGCTGCCTCGCTGATGCGCGACGGGCTGGAACGCCAGCCCCAGCAGCCGCATCTGATCGTGCTGCTGGCCCGCATCGAAGCCGAAAGCGGCTCAGCACAGGCCGCGCTCGACCGGCTCAGCGCCGCACCCGCGCTGGATGTCGGTGGCCACGGCCTGCGTGCAGCGCTGCTCGCGCGCGCCGAGCGCTACGCCGAGGCCGCTGCGGCCTACGAGGCAGCTCTGCGCCTGCAACCTGACAACGCGGCATGGTGGTTCGGCCTGGGGGTGTCGCTCGATTCCAGTGGACAGGCCCCCTTGGCGCGTCAGGCGTTGCAGCGCGCACGCGCCCTCGGATCGTTGCGCGGCGATGCACTGGCTTACGTCGAGCAAAAGCTCGCGGTCCGTGAATGACGTCCACTCCGAGCTGACATGAACGCACCTCAAAAATTTCGACTCGGCGACGCCCTGGTTGCCGCCGACCTGCTGACGCCAGCCCAGCTGACGCAGGCGCTCGACGAGCAGAAGAAAACCGGCCGCCGACTCGGTCGCACCTTGAGCGATCTGGGCTTTGTCAGCGACGACAAGATCGCCGAGGTGGTGGCGCGGCAGATGAACATCCAGTTCATCGACCTGCGCCGCCGCGAGTTCGATGCCGCGCTGGTGCGCCGGCTGCCCGAAGCACAGGCACGGCGTTTCCGCGCCATCGTGCTGGAGGAAAAAGGCAACTCGCTGGTGGTCGGCTTTTCCGACCCGACCGACATGTACGCCCACGACGAGGTCGTGCGGCTGTTGCGCGTCAAGGTGCAGCCGGTGGTCGTCACCGAACGCTTGCTGCTCGACAGCATCGAGCGCATCTACCAGCGCCGCGACGAGATGGCGGGCCTGGCCAACGAGGTGGCGGCCGACATCGGCCAGACGCCGACCCTCGCCGGCCTGGACTTCACCGTGGGCAGCGACGACGCCCCCATCGTTCGGCTGCTGCAATCGATTTTCGAGACAGCGATAACACAGTCGGTGTCCGACGTGCACATCGAGCCGCAGGAAAAAACTGTCGTCGTGCGCACCCGCGTCGACGGCGTGATGGCCATCCAGAACAGCTATGACCCGAAGATCGCGGGGGCGATGGTGCAGCGCTTGAAGCTGATGTCCTCGCTCGACATTGCCGAAAAGCGCCTGCCGCAGGACGGTCGCTTCCAGCTCGCGATCGGCGCGACAGCCGTCGATGTGCGCATCTCGACACTGCCGACGCAGCATGGCGAGTCGGTCGTGATGCGGCTGCTGGCGCAGAACACCGACCGGCTTCGCCTCGATGCGCTCGACATGCCACCGGCCGTGCTGCAACGCCTGCGCGCTAATCTGGGCGTGACCTCTGGGCTGATCCTGGTGACCGGCCCCACCGGCAGCGGCAAGACCACCACGCTGTATGCGGCGCTGGCCGAGCTGAACAAGCCCGAAACCAAGATCATCACCGTCGAAGATCCGGTCGAATACCGCCTGCCGGGGCTGAATCAGGTGCAGGTGCACGAAAAAATCGACCTGACCTTTGCCCGCGTGCTGCGCAGTTGCCTGCGGCAAGACCCGGATGTGCTGCTGGTGGGTGAAATGCGCGACCAGGAAACCGCCGAGATCGGTCTGCGTGCCGCGCTGACCGGCCACCTGGTGCTCTCCACCTTGCACACCAACGACGCAGCGGGTGCGGCGATCCGCCTGCAAGACATGGGCATAGCGCCGTACATGGTGGCGCTCGGCCTGCGGCTGGTGATTGCGCAGCGACTGCTGCGCACCATCTGCGAAAACTGCCGCACGGCGCACGAATTGACCGCGCTCGAGCGCGAGTGGCTGTCGTTCGAACTGGGCGACGACTTCGAGAGCCTGGAGCCCGCCAATTTCTACCACGGCGCCGGTTGCGACCAGTGCCGGGGCACCGGCTACAAGGGCCGCACGGGCGTCTACGAAATGATCGAGATGACGCCTGAGCTGGTGCATGCCGCCGGCCACAGCGACCCGAGCGAATTCATGCGGGTGGCGCGCGAGAAATTTGCCGACCACACGCTGCGCGCCGATGGCGTGCGCCTGGCCAGTTCGGGGCGCACGACCGTCGCCGAGGCGATGCGCGTCACCAGCCAGACCTGACCATGTGCCGCGTGCGTAACGGCTGCGCTGAGGCCGCGCCATGAACTTCACCTGGTCGGGTCGCGATGCCGCGCGCCGGGTTGTCACCGGCACGCTGGAGGCGCAGACGCCCGGGCATGTGGCCGACTGGCTGATCGGCACGGGCGTGACGCCGCTGGTGATTGCGCCGGTGCAACACGTGCAGGAAGCCGGCGATGTGCTCGCGAAGCTGTTGGGGCGCAACGGCATCACGCCGCTGGCGCTGATGATGTTTTCGCGGCAGATGTACACCCTGATGCGCTCGGGCATCCCCATCATGCGGGCACTGCGTGGGCTGGAGCAATCGGCCGGTACGGCTGCCGAAGCCAAGCTGATGCGCGAGTTGAGTGCCTCACTCGATGCCGGGCTCGACCTGTCCGCCGCCATGGCCCGGCGCCCGGACGTGTTCGACGGCTTTTACGTCGCAATGATCAAGGTGGGGGAAACCACCGGTCGGCTGGAAGAGATCTTCCTGTCGCTGTTCAAGCACCTCGAGTTCCAGAAGTTCATGCGCGAGCAGGTGCGCAGTGCACTGCGCTACCCGAGCTTCGTGATCGCAGCGATGGTGATCGCCATCTGCGTGATCAACCTGGTGGTGATCCCCGCCTTTGCCAAGGTATTCGAGAACATGAATGCCGAGCTGCCGCTGATGACGCGCATCCTGCTGGGCAGTTCGCACTTCATGCTCGACTGGTGGTGGGCGTTGCTCGCGGTGGCCGTCGGCGCCGCTGTGGCGGCACGCAGCTTCGTCAATACCAGTGCCGGTCGGCTGGCCTGGGACCGCTTGAAACTGCGTCTGCCGATCGCTGGCACGCTCGTGCGCAAGGGCGTGCTGTCGCAGGCCGCGCGCAGCCTCGCTTTGGTGTTCAAAAGCGGCGTGCCCATCGTCAACGGCCTGACCTTGAGCGCACAGGTGGTGGAAAACGCCCATGTCTCGAATGCACTCCATGGCATGCGCACCGGTGTGGAGCACGGCGAAACGCTGCTGTCGGCCAGCACCCGCGCGGGCATCTTCACGCCCGTGGTGCTGCAGATGGTGATGGTGGGTGAGGAGTCCGGTACGCTGGGCGAGATGCTCGAAGAAATCGGCCAGATGTACCAGCAGGAAGTCGAGTACGAGCTGAAAACGCTGTCGGCCAAGGTCGAGCCGCTGCTCATCGTGATGCTCGGCGGCATGGTGCTGGTGCTGGCGCTGGGCGTCTTCATGCCGATGTGGGAAATGAGCAGCCACGCTATCAAGTAATCGACAAAGCAGCCGAAACACGGGGCAGGTTCATCGGCTAGCGTTTGAGGAACCGACAGGCTCTCTCGCCCGACCACACATTTTCCGGAGTTCACCATGCAACGTCCCATCCAACGCGGCTTCACGATGATCGAGTTGATCGTCGTGATCGTCATCCTCGGCGTGCTGGCAGCGGTGGCACTGCCGCGCTTCACCAATTTGCAGCGAGATGCGCGCGTGGCCAAGCTCAACGCCGCACGCGGCGCTGTGGCGGCGGCTGCGGCCATGGTGCACGGCAGCGCGCTGGCGCGCCAAGGCCAGGTTCAGCCGGCCTGCGGTGCATTTGGTACTCCCAATGTGGGCGTCAACGGCAACGGCACCATCTGCACGGAGAAGGGCCTGACCAACGTCACCTTCTTGTACCCGTCGGCCAATCTGAACGGTGTGGTCGCAGGTGCGGGTTTGATTTCGTCGAATGCAACCACCCGTGCCCTGCTGCAAGCCGAAGGCTATGACGCTGTTGCCGCGGGCGGTGTGATGACGTTCCAGGTCACAGGCGGCACTGCCGCTGCGACCTGCTCGTTCACCTACACCGCACCGACCGCACTGGGCTTGGCTCCGACGATTTCAGCCAACAACACCGCCGGCTGCTGATGGCTGGACCGCGAGCCCACGCCCGCGGCTTCACCATGGTCGAGTTGGTCATGGTGCTGGTGGTGATGGGTGTGCTCGCGGCAGTGGCCCTGCCCCGCCTGACGGATCGCCGCGCCTTGCAAGAGCGCGGCTTTCTCGATCAGGTGCGTTCACTTTTGCAGCACAGCCGCAAGATCGCCACCGTGCAAAGGCGCGATGTGTGCGTGCTGTTGACACCCGCTGCCGTCAGCGCGGTGTATGCCGCAGGCGCCGCGTGCAACCCTGCAGCGCCCTTGCCCACACCGGGCAGCACCGACCCCTTCGCCATTGCAGTGCCCAGCGGCGTGGTGCTCGGTGGCGTGGCGCAGGTGCGCTTCTCCCTCACAGGACAACCAGTGCCCAACGTCGATCACGTCGTCACGATCGGCGGCAACACCTACCGGGTGAGCCGCGAGACCGGCATCGTTTACTGACGCACAGCGCCTGCCCATGAGACCCTCGTGCCGGACCCGGTCGTACCCGCCTGCGCCGCGGGTCGGGGGCTTCACGTTGATCGACGTGCTGATGGTGATCGTGCTGCTGGGCGTCGTTGCGGTGGCACTCACCAGCGCCTCGGGCCGGCTGGCGTCGCAATCGGCCGAGGCGCTGAAGACCCGGCAGATGCTGGCCTACGCCCAGGGCTTGCTCGCAGAAGTGACCCACATGCCGTTCACCTACTGCGACCCGAACGACAGCCGCGCGGCTTTGGCGACATCGGCGAGCGTCGGCGGCTCCGGGTGCACGGCGCAGGTGGAAGTGCTGGGGCCCGAGGCGGGTGAGTCGCGCTACAACGCGGCGGCACGCTACGACAACGTCAACGACTACGCCGGCTTTGCCATGCCTGGCGTGGGCTGCGCAGGCGGGCTGTGCGATCAGCAGGGCAACCTCCTCAATGCGACCGGCCCCTTGGCCGGCTGCACGGCGCGGGTCAACATGGCCGCGCAGGCGATGACGGGCATGGCCGCCAACGACGGCAACGGCCGCCCGCAGGCGCTGCGGGTCATCGTCAGCGTGGGCTGCCCGGGCGAGGACGCCGTGGTCGCCGAAGGACTGCGGGTACGCCATGCGCCGAACAGTTACTGACGCTGGGTTTCCCCAGCGTCCACGCGCAAGGTGGCGCGCGCAGCACGGCTTCACGCTGGTGGAACTGGTGGTGGCCATCACGCTGCTGGGCATCTTGGCCATGGTGACGGTGCCGCTGCTGCAGCTGCCGATGAGCGCCTACGTCGAGGCCACACGCCGCGCCACGACCGCCAGCGACATGGATGCCACCGCCACCAAGCTGCGCGCCGATCTGGCCACGGCCCTGCCCAACAGCATCCGCATCGACCCGACAGGGCGCTGGCTCGAATACCTGGAAGTGCGTGCCGTGGGCCGCTTTCGCAGCGGCTCCGACGGCACGCCAGCCACTTGCCCCGCGACCTGCGGCAATGACGTGATGCAGTTCGCCTGCAACGAAAGCTGCTTCACCACGCTGGGTCCATTGCAAGGCAGCGCGCCGGTGGCGGGCAGCGACTACGTGGTCATCAACCCGCTGGGCCCTGGCATCCCGCTGGGCGACCCGTATTTCGGTGGCACCGCCTTTCCGGTCGGCGGCATCAAAAGTCGGCTGCAGGCGATGACGCCGACCGGCACGGGCAGCCGCATCACGATGGCCGCCCACAGCTTCGCGCTGGCCCCGGCCAACAAGCGCTTCTACGTCGTCTCGATGCCGGTGACTTACGAGTGCAACCTCGCCACCCGCCGACTGACCCGGCGTTGGGGATATGCGGTGGCCACGGTGCAGCCCACCGCGTTCGGTGGCGGCACCTTGTCGGCCCCGCTGGCGCTGCAGGTGCAGGACTGCCGCTTCAGCTACAACGCCACCGGTGCGTCCGGCGGCGTGGTGACGGTGCAGTTGGACCACAGCCCGCAGAACGCTGGTGCGGGCGTGTCGGAAACCGCCAGCAGCGTGCTTGAATTCAGCGTTCGGGAGGCATGGTGAAGCGGCGCCAACCGGGTTGCGCACGGCAGCAGGGTGGCTTCTCGGCCATCCTGATGATTGCCTTGATCGTGCTGGTGGCTGGCATGCTGAGCTATGCCGTCACAGTCACCAGCGCGGCGCACGATGGCATCGCCCGCGAGTTGGCCTCGTCGCGCGTGACGCAGGCTGCGCAGTCGGGTCTGCAATGGGGTCAGTTCCGCGTGCGCCCCGGCGTGGCGCCCGCCTGTGCGGCCAGCCGCAACATCACGGTGCCCTACAGCAGCGGCAACATCGCCGTGACGGTGACCTGCGCAGTCAGTGGGCCGTACACCGAAGGCGCAGCCACGGTGTCGCGCTATCAGTTCACTGCCACGGCGTGCAGACCCGCCGCCGGCGGCGCTTGCCCCAATGCGGCGGGGGGGAGCGACTACGCCGAAGCGCAGGTGAGCGGCACCTCCGAGCGCTGAGTCAGCGCCACACGATGGCTTGCACCGCCGCCGGGGGCGCCGCGGGTAGCACCGGTAAACGCCGCGCCCGCAACTGGCCGCAACCGCCATCCACATCCTGTCCGGCCGACTGGCGCAGCTTGGTCAGCACGCCACGGCGGTGCAGCGTCTGCGCGATCTCGCGGGCGCGCTCGGCACTGGGCCGCTGGAAGGCCAGCCCATCGACGGTGTTGTACGGAATCATGTTCAGGATGGCCCGCTTGCCGGCCAGCAGGTGCACGATGCCGTCGAGCTCGTCGTCGCCATCGTTGATACCCGCCAGCAGCGTCCACTGCACCTGCACCGGGTAGCCGCTGGCCTGTGCATAGCGCTCGCCGAGTTCGACCAGTTCTTCAGGATCGATGGCGGGCGCGCGTGGCAGCAGCTGCGCGCGGCGCTCGGCATTCGTCGAATGCAGCGACAAAGCCAGCGCTGGCTTCACCGGCCCTTGCGGCAAGCGCTCGAACACGCGCCGATCACCGACGGTGGAAAACACCAGGTTCTTGTGGCCGATGCCGCCTTCATGGCCCAGCAGCTCGATCGCGTCCATCACGTTGTCGAGGTTGTGCGCGGGCTCGCCCATGCCCATGAAGACAACTTTCTTCACCGCTCGGCGACTGCGTGCCAGCGCCACCTGCGCCACGATCTCGGCGCTGCCCAGCTGGCGCAGCAAGCCCCCCTGCCCCGTCATGCAGAACACGCAGCCGACCGCGCAGCCCACCTGGGTGGACACGCACACGCCATCGCGCGGCAGCAGCACCGCCTCGACCGTCTGCCCGTCGTGCAGGCCGACCAGCAGCCGCGCCGAGCCATCGTCGCCCGGGTGCTCGGACAGCAAGCGCGCGAGGCTCGCCAGATCGGCCTCGATCGCTGGCAGCTCGGCCCGCACGCCCAGTGGCAGAAAGTCCTGCGGCTTGCGCTTGCCACTGCCCTGCGACAGCGCGTTCGACCACAGCCGCAGCACGCGGTGCTCATGGCACGGCATGGCGCCATGGGCGCGCAGGCGTTGTCGGATGTGTTTGAGGCAGCCCGGTGGGCTGGGGGACACCTTGTCGTCGCCCGAGTGAGTCTTCACGCCGAATCGGTTGGCATCGACGGGCCGTCTATGCGCAAACGCAAGACCCTGGCCTCGCCCAACAACGCAGGAATATGGCGCCGAGCAACTTCCCAGACGATGTCCGGGTCGAGCGCAAAGTAATGATGCGCAATCAGGTCGCGCAGCCGAGCCGGCGCGGAGCGATGCGCATCAGTGAACAGCACACGCGCTTCGTCAGGCAACTTCTTGACGGCCTCGCCAATGACCTGCAAATTGAACAGCACGGCGTCGAAGATGGCTTCTTCAGCAACGAACTGTTCAAAGTTGCGCCCTGAAGTCATGCGTTCGATCTTTTCCGCACTGGCGATCAAGTCATCCAGGTACAGAAGCCAACTACGTGACACGGATCAAGTCCCGCTCAACGTGCAGTCGAGCCCTGGGCTTCAGCCCCTTGCTGGTCACCAGATCGACAGGCCGACTCAACAATTGCTCAAGGCATTCCTTGAGGTCGAAATAACCGTCGTAGGTCGCCGGGCCATCGAATTCCACCAGCACATCGACGTCGCTGCCAGCATGCATATCGTCGCGCGCTGCCGAGCCGAAGATCGACAAATGCCTGGCACCAAATCGTTCGGCCAGCATGTCGCGGTTGTCAGACAGCAGCGTGATGATGGTTTCGCGGTTCATAACGCGGGATTTTGCGTGATACCAAGTTATCTGCAAGCACTGCTCTGACAACTTGCACAACCCTTCGTCCCGGCGCAGGCCGATGAACAATGCGCCATGCACATCCTGATTTCCTGTGTCGGCAGCGCCGGCGACGTGCACCCGTTCATCGCGATCGGGCAGGCACTCGCGCGGCGCGGGCACGAGGTGGAACTGATCACCTCGACGCATTTCGCCGCGCGCATCGAAGCCGCGGGCCTCACCTGCACACCGATCGGCACCGAGGCCGATTTCGACCATGTGGTGCACCACCCCGACCTGTGGAACCCGCGCACCTGCTTTCCGGTGCTGTGGCAGGCCATTTCGCAGCGGCTGGTCGAGGCGCACCGTCTGTTGATTTCCCGCGCACAACCCGGCCGCACGGTGCTGGTGGGCAGCACGCTGGCCATGCCCGTGCGGCTGGCGCAAGAAACCCACGGGCTGCCCACAGCCATGGTGCACCTGTCACCGGTGTGCATCTGGTCGGCGCAGGCGCCGGCGGTGCTGCCGGGGCTGGGCGATCTGAGTGGCTGGCCGCCTGCGCTGGTGCGGCTGATCCAGTCAGGGGTGGAGCGCCTGTTCATCGACCGCGTGGTGGCCCCCGGCTTCGACCGCATCCGCCGCGACCTGGGCCTGCCGCCGGTGCGCCACGTGCTCAGCCAGTGGATCAACAGCCCCGACCGCGTGGTGTGCGCCTGGCCGGAGTGGTTTTCACCGAAGCAGACTGACTGGCCCGCGCAAGCGGTGACCACTGGCTTTGCCCGCTGGTCGGGCACGGCAGACCAGCCTCTGGCTCCTGCGCTGCTGAACTTCCTGAACGCAGGCCAGGCACCCATCGGCTTCACCCCCGGCTCGGCCATGGCGCAAGGTCGCGACTTCTTTGCGCGGGCACTGGCCGCATCGGCCGCGTTGAACCAGCGCGCGCTGCTGATCACGCCCTACGCCGACCAGCTGCCCCACCCGCTGCCGCCCCACGCCCACGCGGTGAGCTATGCGCCCTTCGACGCGCTGCTGCCACGGCTGGCCGCGCTGGTGCACCACGGCGGCATCGGCACCACCGCGCAGGCGTTGGCCGCGGGCCTGCCGCAAGCCGTGCTGCCGTTTGCACACGACCAGTTCGACAACGCCACGAGGCTGGTCAAGCGCGGCGTGGGACTGCGGCTGACGGCACGCAGTTCGGTGCGGCAGTGGGCACAGATGCTGGAGCGATTGCGCAACGATGCATCGATTTCAGCAGCCTGCCGGCGGCATGCCGGCCTGATGGTCGAAGACGGTGATGCGGCGGATCGGATTGCTGAATGGATCGAGTCGGTGCCGCCACCGTAGCTGCACGGGGCCGCGCAGTGCGAGCACATCACGCCGCGCGTAGGACAACCTGCCACCTGGATCCCGTCGCCGTCTGATGGCTGTGCGGCATCGCGGCACCCACACTGGCTTTGCTGTATCAACGTCGCTGGCAATCACGGCGACCCTTTTTGATTGCCTTCACATGGTGCATCTGATGAACAAGATCTTGAAAATGGCAATGGCCCTTGGTGGCTTGGCGATGGCGGCCCAGGCCGTCGCGCAGGTCACCTTCTACGAGAACGACAGCTTCCAGGGGCGCTCTTTCACCAGCCAACGCCCGGTCAACAACTTTGAGCAGATCGGCTTCAACGACCGCGCCTCGTCGGTCGTGGTGCAGGGCACCCGGTCGACCCGATGGGAGGTCTGCGAAGACCGGCGCTTCAGTGGCCGTTGCGTCGTGCTGCGGCCGGGCCAGTACCCGTCGCTGTCCGCGATGGGCTTGAACGACCGTGTCTCATCGGCGCGCGCCGTCGATCGCAATGCGCGGGTCGCCGACGACCGCTACGCACCGGCACCGCCGCCGGTGCAGGTCAGTCAGCTGGTGTTCTATGAAGACGAAGGCTTTCGTGGCCGCACTTTCACCACCGACGCGGCCGTCGCCAACATGCGCCGCAGTGGCTTCAGCGACCGCGCCTCGTCAGTGGTGGTGCGCGGCAACCGGACCGATCGGTGGGAGGTCTGCGAAGACCGGCGCTTCAGTGGCCGTTGCGTCGTCTTGCGTCCGGGCCAGTACCCGTCGCTGTCGGCCATGGGCTTGAACGACCGGGTGTCATCGGCACGCGCCGTGGCACGCAACGTACAGGTCGCCGACGAGCGCTATGCGCCGTTGCCGGTGATCGCGCGTGACTACAGCCGACGCAAGAACGAGCGCCTGTATCAAGCCGAGGTGACCTCGGTGCGCGCCGTGGTCGAAGAGACCGGCCAGCGATGCTGGGTGGAGCGTGAGCAGGCCGTGCAAGAGCGCGGTAGCAGCGTCAACGTACCCGGCGCCTTGCTGGGTGCGGTGATCGGCGGCATCCTCGGCCACCAGGTGGGTGGAGGCACCGGCAAGGACATCGCCACGGGCGTGGGCGTTGTCGCCGGTGCGGCCGTCGGCAGCCAGGTGGGGCGCAACGGTGACGCCCAGCAGGTGGTGACCCAGCAGAACGTGCAACGCTGCCGCCAGACCGGCGCGCAGGCACGCCCCGCTTACTGGGACGTGACGTATGACTTCCGCGGCCAGGAGTACCGCGTGCAAATGACCCAGCCCCCAGGCAACACCGTGACCGTCAACGCCCAGGGCGAGCCGCGGGCCTGAACCAGCTCAGGTTCATCGAGCTGAGCGACTTTGCACGCGGCCGACATCCAGCGATGTCGGCCGCGTGTCTCATTTCGATTCGACCATCACCGGCGGCTTGCTGCTGGCGTCTCAGGTTCCGCAATTGGTGTCGGCGAGATGACTTCCTGGCGGCATGAACAGGGATCACTCGACCAGCCCAGGCGCCGCCCTACGCAAAGTCGCGTCGGTCATGCAGGAATTCAGGCATGTAGCCAGGCCGCGACGCGCTTCTTGGTGGCCATCGAGCCGTAGCTATCAGTGGCGCGCAGCAGCCGCTGCCGATCGAAGGAAGCGGCTCGGCCCTGGGCGCGCTCCAACAACGCAGCCGGGTCTTCCGCAAGATCGCGCAGATTGTTCAGCGCATCGACGAACAGAAACTCGGGTGACAGCTTCTTCGGGAAGCGCGGCTTCATCCGGAAGTCGAACTGCCGGTTGCCCAGCTTGAACACGCCGTGGCGCTTGTGGTTGTAGACCAAGGTACGGTTGTACAGCTGGGTCGCGCCAAGCCCTGCCGAGTTGTAGGCTGAGGGCGAGAACAGCAGGAAGTCCTTATCACGCAAGAAGGCCGCGACAAGCTCCTCATCATCCGGCGGCAGCATCCCGAACCGAGATTGACGAGGCACGTAATAGAGGCCCTGGGCAAGCTTCGCCAAGCGGCCCCCGTCTACAAGCTCCCTTAGATGACGGTCCACTGCCGTAGAGAACGGCAGGAGATCCTCGCGTCTGTAGACGCGCCCGGAACGCAGCTGACCCGCGAGTCGCTTTACAGCATCTCGCGTGGGCTTGGCCGGCTGTTGAGTCACACGGAGCATGATTGAAAAATAATTGATATTTCATGCAACTTTAGCCCCACCCAACCCCGCATGCCAGCTGACGCGACCGATCCCGATCAAGGTATCGATCTGCTGTGCCAAGCGCTGTGCATTGCCGATCAGATTGAGACTTTGCAGCCCGCGACTTCAAGGACGCGCGAAAGGAGTCTGACCGCCTCGGCGGCAGGTGTCGGCTGTTGTAGCGACGGACGACAGAGGACCTTCCGCCCCGTTGGAATAGATCTTTATCACTCGTCTTTCCCCTGATGGGGGTACGTGTAAGACCTTACATCCTCCCGGATTCGGGGGATATCCGAATCGTTGACGCCTGAGCAGACTGGCCTCGAAACGTTTTGATACGTCGCCGAGGGGAGTTCGCATGGGGCCGCTGGAGTCTGTTCGATCAGTCCGACAAGAACCGTTTGCCTTCGGTCCGGGCCCGTTCAGCGCCGGAGCAACGGATGCCACTGAACCGGCACCGCAAAGCGGCTTGCAGGCGCTGTGCCTGATCGCCCGCTTGCATCACATCGCCGCGGATCCGACCTCGCTGGTTCACCAACTCGGCTGGCCGACCAGCCACCGAATTGACATCGACGACCTGCTGATCGCAGCGCGACACATCGGACTGAAAGCCAAGCGCAGCCGCAGCCGCATCGATCGTCTGAACCTCACCGCACTGCCGGCCTTGGCGGTGTTGAGGCCCGACGAAGGGGGCGCTCCGCGCATCGTCGTGCTCGCCCAATGTGATGGGCAGCGGGTGCTGTTTCAGGATCCGACGAGCACATCAGCCTCAAACGGGGCGCGGCCGACGATCGAGCCTGTCGACGTCTTCGCCGCCCAATGGACCGGTGAGCTGATCCTGATCACCAGCCGCGCTTCACTGGCTGGCGAACTGGCGAAGTTCGATTTCAGCTGGTTCATCCCCAGCCTCGTCAAGTACCACCGCCTGATCGGCGAAGTGCTCGCCATCAGCCTGTTCCTGCAGCTGTTCGCCTTGGTCAGTCCGCTGTTCTTTCAGGTGGTGATGGACAAGGTTCTGGTGCACCGTGGACTGACGACGCTAGACGTCCTGGTGATCGGGCTGGTCGTCGTGGTGGTGTTCGAGAGCGTACTCACCGCGCTGCGCGCCTACGTCTTCAGCCACACCACCAGTCGCATTGATGTCGAGCTGGGCGCGCGGCTGTTTCGGCACCTGCTGAACCTGCCGCTGGCCTACTTCCAGGCGCGCCGCGTCGGCGATTCGGTGGCCCGGGTGCGAGAGCTGGAAAACATCCGCAGCTTCCTGACCGGCAATGCGCTGACGCTGGTGCTGGACGTGTTGTTCTCGGTCGTCTTCATCGCGGTGATGTTCGCCTACAGCGTGCCGCTGACGCTGATCGTGCTGGCCTCCATTCCGCTGTACCTGGCGCTGAGTTGGATGGTGGTGCCCATCCTGCGTGCCCGGCTCGACGAGAAATTCTCTCGCGGAGCAGAGAACCAGGCCTTGCTGGTCGAGACCGTAACCGGCATACAAACGGTGAAGGCCACCGCGCTCGAACCCGCGATGGCGCGACGTTGGGACAACCAGCTCGCGGCTTATGTATCGGCCAGCTTTCGAACGCAAACGCTGGCCGGCATTGGGCATGAAGGCGTGAACCTGATCGGCAAGCTGGTGAACGCTGCCACGCTCTGGTACGGCGCGCACCTCGTGATTGAA